>NZ_CP083952.1:1200000-1500000 GCF_006442545.2 Mesorhizobium sp. B2-1-8 | reverse complement strand
GAGATAGTTGATGTCGGGCGTACGGTTCAGCGCATAGGCGGTCGGCACCACGCCGATCAGGATCAGCATGATCAGGCCCATGCCCTTTTGTCCGTCATTGGAGCCATGCGCGAAGCTGACGCCGGTGCAGGTGAAGATCAGCAGCGCGCGGATCCACCAGGGCGGCGGCGCATTGCCCTTCGGCGCCTCGTAGAGCGCCGGATTACGGACGAGAAGCTTCATCGCATAGAGCAGGATCGCGGCGGCGAAGAAGCCGATGATCGGCGACACCAGCAAGGTCACGCCAACATTGGTCGCCTGCGACCAGTCGACGCCGCTGGTGGCGCTGCCGGCAGGTGCCATGAACTGGTTGGCAAGGCCGACGCCGATGATCGAGCCGACCATGGTATGCGAGCTCGACGCCGGCAGGCCGAGGAACCAGGTGCCGAGGTTCCACAGGATCGCGGCCACCAGCAGTGCGAACACCATGGCGAAGCCGGAGGAAGAGCCGACCTGCAGGATCAGTTCGACCGGCAGCAGCGACAGGATGCCGAAGGCGACCGCGCCGCTGGAGGTGAGAACGCCGAGGAAATTGAAGGCACCCGACCACATGACGGCGAATTCGGCCGGCAGGGAGCGCGTGTAGATGACCGTCGCCACCGCATTGGCGGTGTCGTGGAAACCGTTGACGAACTCGAAGCCGAGCGCGATCAGCAAGGCGATGCCGAGCAGGATCCACGGCACGGTCTTGGCCACCGCCAGATCCTGGCTCAACGCATAGCCGACATAGACCAAGCCAACCAACACCAGCACACCGAGGGCCGGCAGGAACCACTTCGCGCCGCCCGAACTGTCCAGCGGATGATCCGGCCTCGGAATGCCCGCCTCACTGGAAACTATGTCCACCATGTCCCACTCCTGTTGCATCGCAGCAAAGAACTGGAAAAGACGCTATGTCCGGACGATGAACCCTGTGTGACGCGGGGAGAGCTCTGCCTTGCGCGGGGTCTCCTTCAAGCGGGACCGGAGCGTGTCTTTAGGATCGCCGCGCCAAGCGCGATCGACCAGGGGTCTTCGGACTGGCGCTATTTGGCGATGTCGAGAAGTGACGACACCAAGAGTTCCCGTTCGTCCTTCGACAGCACGTCCGAATCGAACAGGTTCATGCTGCGCAGTCCTTCGATGGCGAGATAGCAGACCAGCAGCGATCTGAGGTCCGGCGCCTCGCCCTTCAGGCGCTCGAAAAGTTGCCGCTTGAATGTCTTTATCGGCGTCATGAAATCGGGATCCTCGGCGATCGCCGAAAAAATCCAGGATGCCGATGGCTGCTTTTCCTCGCAATCCTCTGCCGACAGTCTGATATAGACGGCGAGGGGATTTTTGCCGTTGTCGTTGCTGTTCGCGGTTTCCAGCGCTTGCTCGAAATCGCGCAGATAGTCTTCTACGAGGCCCTGCATCAATTTGGCCTTGGTCGGGAAATTGTAGAGCAGCCCACCCTTCGACACGCCGGCGCGGCTGGCGATGGCATCGAGCGACAGGCTACCGGGCCCGGATTCCCGGGCAACATCAGCCGCCGCAGCGAGAATCTTCTCGCGCGAGTTCGGTCTTTGGGCTTTCATGGCGCCTCCCATCGCAAGCTTAGGCCCAATTGACAAGACCGTCCAGACGGTACAGTAAGACCGCCACCATTTGAAATCGGGACCCGCAGTCGGTATGTGTCCCGATGTCCGTGCTACGCGCCGGATTTTCGACTGAGGGGACTTCCTTGTTCAAGCGCATACTCCGTATCTTTATCATTATTGTGGTCCTTGCCGTGCTCGTCATTGTGGTCGGCGGCATCGTCGGCTTCAACTTCCTGCGCGACAACGGCATCAAGCAGTATTTCGCCACCATGAAGCCGCCGGCGGCGACAGTCTCGACGACCATCGTCAAGCCGTCGAGCTGGACGCCCGGCGTCGAGGCGATCGGTACGGTGCGGGCCGTGCGCGGTGTCGACCTGACGGTCGAGACCGCCGGCATCGTCAAGGAAATCCCTTTCCATGCCAACCAGAAGGTGACGGCCAATGCGGTGCTGCTGCAACTCGACGACGCCGTCGAGCGCGCCGATCTGGATGCGCAGAAGGCGCAGGCGGCGCTCGATCAGACCACGCTGACCCGCGCCATCGAACTGACAAAGCGTGGTGTCGGCTCCGACTCGACGCTGGACACCGCGCGCGCGGCGGCGTCTGCTTCGGCGTCCCAGGTCACCAGGCTGCAGGCCGTGCTCGACCAGAAGCAGCTTACCGCGCCTTTCACCGGCACGGTCGGCATTCCGAAGATCGACCTCGGCCAGTACCTGTCGCCCGGCACCGCGGTGGTGACGCTGCAGGACCTCGACACGATGCGAGTCGACTTCTCGGTTCCCGAACAGCAGCTGCCGCTGCTCAAGATCGGCCAGACGGTCCGCCTAGGCCTTGGCGGCAGCGACAACATGCCCTTTGCCGGTGCCATTCGCGGCATCGACCCCAAGATCGACCCCTCCAGCCGGCTGGTGAACATCCGGGCGGAAGTCGCCAATCCCGACGGCAAGCTGACCCCCGGCCAGTTCGTACAGGTGCGCGTCGAACTGCCGGAGGAGCAGAACGTGCTGTCCCTGCCGCAGACGGCGCTGACCACCAGTCTCTATGGCGACTACATATTCGTGGTGCAACCGGCGAAACCCGCCGGCGCGGCCCCGACGCAGCCAGCCAAGCCGGAAGAAAAGCCAGCCGCGGCGGCCACCGACAAGCCGGCTGACGCCAAGCCTGCAGACGCCAAGCCTATAGACGCAATGAAGCCGGCCGATACCATGAAGCCGGCGGCTGATGCCACCAAGCCGGCAGACGCAGCCAAGCCAGCAGCGGCCAATCCGACCAAGCCGGCGGCCGAAGGCGACAAGCCCGTGTTGGTGCTGTCGCAGGTCTTCGTCAAGCCCGGCCGCCGCAATCAGGGCATGGTCGAGATCGTCGAAGGGCTCAAGGCCGGAGACGAGGTCGTCACTGCGGGCCAGAACCGCCTCTTCAACGGCATGACCGTCAACGTCGACAACACGATCGACCCGACCAAATCGGCGAACAAGCAGGCCGACCAGCAATGAGCTTTTCCGATCTCTTCATCCGCCGGCCCGTTCTTTCGACAGTCCTTGCCTGCATGATCCTGCTGCTCGGTTTCCAGGGCATCTTCAACCTGTCGATCCGGCAGTATCCGAAGGTCGACGAAACGGCGATCACCATCACGACGGCCTATCCCGGTGCCAGCGCCGACCTGATCCAAGGCTTCATTTCCGCCCCGATCGCGCGCGCCGTCGCCTCGACCGAGAACATCGACTACGTCACCTCGTCCAGCCGTCCGTCCTCCAGCACCGTGACGGTGCAGATGAAGCTCGGCTCCAACCCTGACGTGGCGCTGACCGAAGTGCTGTCCAAGGTCCAGGGGGTGCGCGGCACCTTGCCGGACGCCTCCAAGGACCCGGTCATCGTCAAGGGTACGGGTCAGCAGTTCGCGATGATGTACATCTCGATGCAGAATCCGAACATGACCAAGGAGCAGCTGACCGAATATATCGAGCGCGTCATCAGGCCCCGCATGTCGACCGTCGAAGGCGTCGCCGATGTGCAGATCTTCGGCGCCCAGGAATACTCGATGCGCGTCTGGATCGACCCGGTCAGGCTTGCCGCGCGCGGCGTGACGGCAGCCGAAGTGCTGACGGCGATCAACAATTCCAACTTCCTGTCGGCGCCGGGCAACACCCAGAACGAATATGTCGTTTCGTCGATCACCGTGCGCTCGACGCTGCAGACACCGCAGGCCTTCGCCGAGCTGCCATTGCGCTCGACTGACGGCAATGTCGTGCGCCTGCGCGACGTGGCTCGTGTCGAACTGGCAGCAGCGAACACCGACACCAGGGTCTCCTTCAACGGCAAGCCCGGCACCTTCCTCGCCATCTTCCCGACTCCGGCGGCCAACCCGCTGACCACCGCTGCGGCGCTCACCAAGCTCGTCCCGCAGATCCAGGAAACGCTGCCCAAAGGCATGACGATCGAGGTCGTCTACGACGCGACCGGGCAGATCAGCGCCTCGATCGACGAGGTGTTCAAGACCATCGCCGAGGCGGTTGCCATCGTCGTCGTCGTCATCCTCCTGTTCCTCGGCTCGTTCCGCTCGGTGATGATGCCGATCATCACCATCCCGCTGTCGCTGATCGGCGTCTGCTTCCTTCTGTTCGCGGTGGGCTATTCGATCAACCTTCTGTCGCTGCTGGCCATGGTGCTGGCGATCGGTCTTGTCGTCGACGACGCCATCGTGGTGGTGGAAAACATCCATCGCCACATGGAAGAAGACAACATGCCGCCCATGCAGGCGGCCTTCAGCGGCATGCGCGAGATCGCGTCGGCCATCGTCGCCATGACCATGACGCTGGCGGCGGTGTTCGCGCCGCTGGCCTTCACCGGCGGCCTGACCGGCGCCCTGTTCCGCGAATTCGCGGTGACGCTTGCCGGGTCGGTGGTATTGTCGGGCGTCATTGCCATCACCATCACGCCGATGATGTCGGCGCGCCTGCTGAAGCCCGGCAATGCCGGTCGTTTCCAGCGTATCGTCGACGGCACCTTCTCGCGCGTCGAGCACGTCTACGAGCGCGCCGTCACCGGCTCTTTGAACTATCGCCCGCTGACGCTGCTCATCGTGCTGGCGCTTGTCGGCGTGACCGGCTTCATGTTCACCAAGACCTCGACGGAACTGGCGCCGGAAGAGGATCAGGGCTTCCTGCTCTCGCTCGTGACGGCGCCGCGCTACGCGACTTCCGACTACACCGAGACCTACGTGAACCAGATCCTGGGCCTGGTGAAGAATATTCCCGAAACCCGTGCACAGTTCTCGGCCGTCGCGTTCGGCGGCACGACCAACAGCGCCTTCGTCGGTTTTGCCTTCAAGGATTGGGCGGAGCGGAAACGCAATTCGAAGCAGCTGCAGGCCGACATTACGGCTCGCATCGCCAAGGTGGCGGGCGTCCAGGCGTTTGTCTTCGCGCCGCCGACGTTGCCGGGCTCCGGCGGCGGCTTGCCCATCTCCATGGTGGTGCGCTCGATCGGCGATTCCGCTCAGGTGTACGAGGAAGCCGAGAAGATCAAGAACAAGGCGCAAGCCTCGGGCCGCTTCATCGTCGTGCAGAATTCGATGGCCTATGACGCACCACAGGTGACGGTGACCATCGACCGCGACCGCGCCGCCGCGCTCAACCTGCCGATCGCCGATATCGGCCGGACGCTGACGCTTTTGGTCGGCGGCGCCGAAGTGGCGCAGTTTGACCGCGACTCCAACAGCTATGACATCATCCCGCAGGTGCCGCAGGAGTTCCGCGACAACCCCGAAAAGCTCGGCGAATACTTCGTACGCAGCGTGACGGGCGAGATGGTGCCGCTGTCGGCCGTGGTGAAGATTTCGACCAATGCCTCGCCGGCGGCGATCGAGCAGTTCAACCAGTTGAACTCGTCGACGATCTCGGCGCTGCCGCTACCTGGCGTCACCACGGGCGACGGTTTGAAAGTGCTCGAGGACATTGCCAGGGAGAGTCTGCCCGACACCTTCTTCATCGACTATTCCGGCCAATCCCGGCAGGAGAAGGAACAGGGCAACACGATCCTGATTGCTTTCGGCGCGGCCGTCATCGTCATCTACCTGGTGCTGGCGGCGCAGTTTGAAAGCTTCCGCGATCCGCTGATCATCATGATGGCGGTGCCATTGTCGATCTTCGGCGCGATCGTGCCGCTCAATCTGGGCCTCGGCACGCTCAACATCTATACCCAGGTCGGCCTGATCACGCTGATCGGCCTGATCACCAAGCACGGCATCCTGCTGGTCGAATTCGCCAACCAGCAGCGCGAAATCCACGGCATGCGGCGGCGTGATGCCATCATCGCCTCGGCCAAGGTGCGCCTGCGGCCGATCCTGATGACGACGGCGGCGATGGCGCTGGGCGTGGTGCCGCTGATCGTTTCCAGCGGCGCCGGTGCCGCGGCCCGCTATTCGATGGGCCTGGTCATCTTCACCGGCATCCTGGTCGGCACCATGTTCACGCTCTTCGTCGTGCCCATGTTCTACACCTTCATCGCCAGCAAGGACCTGCCGAATCTGGCGGAAAAGCCGGATCCGAAGCTGATGCCAGCACTGCCGAGCTGAGGCGCAAGGCGCAAGAAACAAAAGAGGCCGGGATTTTCCCGGCCTCTTTTTTTGGCGGTCGCTCCAGCAACTCCGGCACATGTCCGAATGCGGCAACCTGCCTGCTACTTGACGATGACGATGCTGGTGTTGGCTGGACCGAAGGTCTCGACGAGCTGGTAGAAATCGGCGGCATTGTCCGGATGCAGCCGTACGCAGCCATGCGAGGCCGGCTGGCCGAGACGCTTGATGGCATAGGTGGCGTGAACCGCGTAGCCGCCGCTGAAGAAGACCGAATGCGGCATCGGCGCGTTGTCGTACTTCTTCGAATACCACATCTCATGCATGCGCGTCGGCTTGAACGAGCCGGTCGGCGTGACATGCGCCCTATCGCCGGTGGAAACCTTCCAGGCGAACGTCGGCCGGCCGTCGACCGAGACTTCCATGACCTGCTGCGACAGTGAAACGCGCGCCACGATGCTGTTGGCGGCATGAGCGGCGTTGGCGCCGAACAGAAGCGCGCTGCCCATGAGCGCCGCGGCGGTGATGTTGATGAGTTTTGCGGAAATGGTGGTGCGCATGACGTCCCTCTCTCTGCCGGCCGGCCGGCTCCAATTCGATGAGCGGCTTATCCATGCGGCATGTTTCGGAGGGATTTCGCAAAATGCTCGTTTGTGTTTCGAATTTGTTTCCTCTGGTTAACAAGCCGACCCGCATCGTCGGCATTGCCCGCACCCCAAATAAGGGATCGAGAATGACGCACATAGGTATTCACCCCGAAACGAAAGTTCGAACTCTCGCCATATGAAAGGATCCAGGCCGGCTTCGAAACCAAACTGCAACAAAGCGCGGATTTGGCGGCATGATCCGGATACGGACCGGAGGCAAAAGTTGACGCAACGAAAACAGACGGCAACGACCATGGGAACGAAAACGAACACGCGGTCCTGGCTCTTCAGGATCAGCATCGCTGCGGCGGCCATCGGCGGCGTCGGCACCATTGCCGGCGGGCAAGTGGCGAAGCTGGCGGCGATGAGTTCGAGTGAGATTTCGACCCTGCACGTCGCTCTGTTTTGCGCCACGGTCTGGATCGTTTCCAGCCTGCGCATCGCCCGGTTGAAGGCCCTCTGGCGGGTTGGCCTTCGGCTGCTGGCATTGCGCGGCCCCTCCGGCAACTTGCTGCCGAGAGGACCGAAGGCCCGCGCCGCGACGGGGGGCTCCGTGGGCGGCGCGGGCACTTCGGGAGTTTCCTGAAGCGACCCGCGACACAATCATCTTTTTGGGGAATTCCGATCATGAAAACAAGATTCGCAGCTTCCGTGCTTTCCGCGCTGCTCTACGCGCAGGGCCTGCTCGGCTTTGCCGCGCTCGCCAGCGTGCTCCTCAAGGAGCGCGCCCACGCAAGCGAGTTCGCCGCCGGCGGCGACATGGCCTCGGGCCCGTCATTGCTGGTGGTGCGCTGAATCTCGCGGGCATCGGCGCGGAAATGGAAAGTCCGATGCTGATCCGGGGAACCAGCTGGAAAAGACAGCCGTCAGTCGGCGAACTGCCGTGGCGGATCGAACCTGTAGCCGGCGCCGCGTATGGTGGTGATGGTCTCGGTGTCGAGCTTGCGGCGCAGCCGCACGATGCGCGAGTCGATCGAGCGATCGAAGGCGTCGGCATTCTCGGCCGGCGCGGCTGCGATAATGTCGTCACGCGTCAGCACCTTGCGCGGGCTCGCCAGGAACAGCCTGAGCAGCGCCACCTGGCCGGGCGAGAGCTGCTCCTGCGTACCCGAGCGATGCATGACGATCGCCGATCTCAGATCGACGGTCGCGTTCTCCAGCACGATCAATTCCTGGGTACCCCTGCCGCGCCGCGACAGCAGGCCGCCGACACGCGCGGCGAGTTCCCTGACATTGAGCGGACTTTCGACGACGTCGGCGGCGCCGAGCTCGAGCGCCAGCACCTTGTCGAGGAGATCGGCCGGCCGGCATATCAGATGAAATCCGGTCCATGCTCGCCGCCCCCGCCTTGGCCGCCCCCGCCTTGGCCGCCATAACGCCTGAGCAGATCCCGCCCTTCCGCCTGGCTGAGGCTGTCGCCGACGACGACGACATCGATGCCTCCGCCCGCCAGCAGCGATTCCGCCTCCCAGGGCTGCCGCGCCTGGCGCACGTCATGACCGCGCCGCTCGAGATGGTCGGCAAGCTCGGTCGCCACGACGTCGGCGACGGAAACAAGCGCGATGACGGCTCGTGCGGCCATGTTTTCCAACCGTTCCCTGGCAACCGGATATGAGTGCTGGACATCATGTTTATACCCAATCTACTTTCCACTGAAAGTGGGAGCGAGAGCATCGTGCGGGCAAGAATTGTCATCGTCGAGGACGAGCCCGACCTGAGGGACGCGGTCGCCGAGTATCTCGGCGCCGCCGGCTATGACGTGGCGACCGCGGAAACCGCGGCCGCCGCGCGCAGCCTGATCGAGACGCAGCCCTTCCATCTGGCCATCCTCGACATCGCCATGCCGGGCGAGGATGGCCTGTCGCTCGGCCGCTGGCTGCGCTCGAAAATGCCGATCGGCATCATCTATGCGACCGCCGCCGGCACCGCGCTCGACCGCATCGTCGGGCTGGAGCTTGGCGCCGACGACTATATCGTCAAGCCGTATGAACTGCGCGAAGTGCTGGCCAGGGTGCGTAGCGTGCTGCGCCGTGTCCCGCAGCCGACGGAGCCGCAGGAAGGGAAAGCCAGGACCGACCGCCGCTCCGTCGCTTTCGGTTCCTTCCAGGCCGATCTCGACGGCAGGCTGGTCACCGGCGCCAACGGCACGGTGATCGACATGGCCAAGAGCGAGTTCGACGTGCTGGAGGTTTTCCTGACCCGCGCCAACCGGCTGCTGACCAGGGCCGCGATCTCCGAGGCGATCGGCTTCACCGAGGATCCGGAATCATCGCGCGCCGTCGATATCCGCATCATGCGGCTGCGCAAGAAGATCGAGACTGATCCGGCCAACCCGAAATTCCTGCGCACGGTGCGCGGCGAAGGCTATATCTTCTCGCTGCCGACCGGCGACGGCAACTGAGCGTCAGACCCACAGGGTTTCCACTCCGCAGCCGTCGCCAGCCGATCGAATTGACGTGACTCTGGAATGACGGCTGACAATGACGGGCGAGACAGCAAGCACGGATATGCAGGGCTTCAGGCAAGGCGCGGCCATGGCGGCCGTGCGTGTCGTGCGCCGGCTGCGCGAGGCCGGCGACTGGCAGCGCGAAATGGACGGCATACTGGCAACGCTTTGCGACGCCATGGAGTGCCAGCGCGGTATCCTGTTCCGCCTGCTCGAATTGCCCGGCCAAGGTTTCGCCCAGTCGGTCGCCGCCTACTGGATCGACCCCGATTTCGGCGGCGAACTGGCCTCACCGACCGTCATCATGCAGTCGATCGTCAATTCGGATCCGCTGCTGGAGCGGCTGGCCGAGGATGAGCGGCAGGGCAAGATCTTCGCCGGCCACACGCGCGATCTCGAAGGGTTCCTGAGGGCGGATTTCGAAAAGCAGAACATCAAGTCGTTCCTGTCGGTGTCGGTCTTCGCGCACGGCCATCTCTGGGGCACGCTCGCCGTCAATGATTGCGTCGAGGAGCGTGAATGGACCGACGAGGAAGAGGCGACGCTGCACATCATCGCGCTCGCCATCGGCGACGCCATCGAACACTCCCCCTCCGACGCCCACGCCAGCGAGGTGATCCGCCGCACCATGCTGCAGGCCTCGCTCGATGCCATCATCGTCATCGACGAGGCCGGGTCGATCATCGAATTCAATCCGGCCGCGGAAAAGATGTTCGGCTTCCAGCGCAGCGACATTCTCGGCAAGGACCTGCTCGACACCGTCGTTCCGGAATACTACCGCAAGGGTTATGCCTCAGGCGCCGACTACATGTCCGGCCGCGGAGCGCCGATGGTCGGCCAGCGGCTCGAGACGGTGACGCAGAATGCCGCCGGCGAGGTCTTCCCGATCGAGCTGACGGCGACCGAGATGCGGGTCGCCGACCGCCGGCTGATCTTCGGCTCCATCCGCGACTTGCGCGAGAGGCTGCGCGCCGAGGAGGAGATCAACCGGCAGCGCGAGAAGCTGCACCAGAACGAGAAGATGGCTGCGATGGGCTCGCTGCTCGCGGGCGTTTCGCACGAGCTCAACAACCCGCTGGCGGTTGTGGTCGCGCAATCGACGCTGCTGCATGAATTCGCCTCGGACCCGCAGACCAAGGTCCGTGCCGAAAAAGTGCGCGCCGCCGCCGAGCGCTGCGGGCGCATCGTCAAGAGCTTCCTGTCGATGGTCCGCCTCCATCCCGCGGCGCAGACCGAGACCGATCTCAACCAGGTGATCCGCGCCGCTCTCGAGGTGACCGCCTACGGCGCGCGCTCGAGCGGCATCATCATCGACACCGATTTCGCGCCGGGTCCCCTGCTGGCCATGGCCGACGCCGACCACGTGACGCAGGTGGCGGCCAATTTCCTCATCAACAGCCAGCATGCCCTGGCTGGCATCGCCGGCGACCGGCTGATCAAGGTGCGGAGCTTCCGCGGCGACCGGGGCAATCCCTGCTTCTCGGTCGAGGACAACGGGCCCGGCATTCCCGAAGCCATCCGTTCGCGCATTTTCGAATCCTATTTCACCACCAAGCCGGTCGGTGTGGGCACCGGGATCGGCCTGTCGATTTCGAAATCCATCATCGAGCGGCACAACGGCAATGTCTGGTTCGAGGAAGTGCAGCCGAGAGGCGCGCGTTTCGTCGTCCAGTTGCCGGCCATCTCGGCGGGCATCGCCGCCGCTGGCGAAAGCCAGCCACGATCGAGCGGCCTGCGCCATGCGCTGATCATCGATGATGAGCCTGACGTCGCCGGCTCCTTGTCCGACATTCTCGAATTGATGGGCATCAAGTCGCGGATCGCGCCGGTATGGGAATCGGGCGCCGCCACCTTGAGCGGTCACATGCCGCCGGACATCGTCTTTTCGGATCTGCGCATGCCCGGCACATCAGGCATTTCTATCTACCGCGAACTGCTCGCCGAGCGGCCCGACCTGGCGCGGCGCTTCGTGCTGGTCACCGGCGACCTCATCGGCGCGAAGGCTGAAATCGAAGCCTTGCCGGCGCAGCAGCGACCACAGATCCTCGAAAAGCCGTTCAGCACGCTGGACGTGCGCAGCGTGCTTTCGACCATTGCCGAGCAGGCCGCGTTGAAAGCATAAAAAGAGGCCCCCGGCCGACATCGCGGCGGGAGCCGAAGGGAGCGCTGGAGGACGCTCGGGGAGGTCAGGGCATGATCCCCAAACGCGAACCGGTTTTCGGGATCATGCCAGGCAAATCCAGAGACAGAAATCAGAAGATGTTGGGCGTGCTGGTCAGCGGCGCGGCGTTGGCGATCATCCGGATCGCGCGGGCCTTGTGCGTTCCGGACTGCTCGGCAATGGCGCGCAGGCAATCCACGCTCTCGGCGCCCCAGGCCTGCCCCTTGCAGGCGAAATCGATCGCGGGCATCGGCAGGCGGGCTGTCGTGGTCGTGGTCGGCGCCCCATCGATGATGTTGGCGGGCGGATTCAACGAAGCGAAGGCTGGGCCGACCGTCGGCGTGAACGCCATGCCGGCGAAGGCGCAAGCAGCCAACGCCATGAACATTGCCATCGGGTGGTCGCTGGCACGCTGGCGAAGCGCCAGCTTCGGGCGGCGGTCAGCGCGCTCCGGAGCCTGAAAGCGGTTGCTGCTGGTGATCTGGACTTTCGCATGCATCATCATCCCCTTCGTTGATTTTCTTTTTGCGATAAAACGAATTTAATCGCGCTTTGTAACGGTGCAAAGGTGACGAGAACCCGGCAATGTAACGGGATTGAAACATCGGTGCGGGCAGAAACGGTCAAAATCGGGCATCGACTCTTTTGCGTCGAGGTGGCGGGTTACCTGCGTACACCGCAGGCGGCCGACGCGAACGGCAGGGCTTTTTCCTGCCAGCGGAATACTTGTCCGAAGGGCGCGATTTGCAGCGTGAACGGGCGACGGGTGGAGGTTATGGAACTCTGGCTAACACCCGGATTTTCCGGGGTTTTCAAAGTCCGCGGCGCAGCAGGATTCCGCTGGAGCCGGGGCTGACATTTTCGCCGCGAAACCTGCCAATTTCCACAAATCATTGCATTTCAACGCAAAATATGATTATATTGAATGCATATTCAATAAAAAGAAGAGACGTTTCATGAACCCGCACCTCCGTGACGTGGCAATCCCGAACGATTGGGACCGGCGGGGATTACCGGGCTGGAGTTACCATTCCACCGCCCTTCTCGAGCTAGAGAAAGAGCATGTCTTCCGCAATCATTGGCAGATCGCCGGGCATGTCTGCGACATACCGAATGCCGGCGACTACCTCACCATGGATGTCATTGGCGAGCGCGCTCTGATCGTGCGCGGCAAGGACGGCGTCGTGCGCGGCTTCAACAACATGTGCCGCCACCGCGGCAGCCGCGTCGTGGCCGACAGCCAGGGCAATTGCAAGAACGCGCTGGTATGCCCGTTCCATGGCTGGGTCTATAATCTCGACGGTACGCTTCGCGGCGCCGCCCGCCCGCGCTCCTTCCCCGACCTCGACAAGACCGAGTTCGGCCTGATGCCGCTCGACCTCGAAGTCTGGATGGGCTTCATCTTCATCCGCTTCCGCAATGGCGGGCCACAGCCTTCCGTCGCCGAGCTGTTGAAGCCGATCGAACCCGAATTCGCGCATTACAAGGCCGCCGACATGGTGCCCTCCTGGGGCATCTGGACCCAGAAGACACCGGTCAACTGGAAGTCGGTGCGCGATGTCGACAATGAAGGCTATCATGTCGCCATGGCGCATCCGGCTCTGCAGGATCTCTACGGCGCCACCTATTTCGACGAGCCGTTCATCAACGGCGTCTCGCGCTCCTTCGCCACCTACAACCCGCATGCCGGCCGCCGCTGGAGCGTCAGGAACTACGTCAAGATCGCGCCGGAGCCGACGCATCTGCCGGATCATCTCAGGAAGGCCTGGGTCTATTACGGCATCTTCCCGAACGCCGTTCTGTCGGTGATGCCGGAATCGGTGCAGTTCTATCAGGAGTTTCCGCTGTCGACGGGTGAGACGCTGCTGCGTGGCGCCATCTATCGCTACCGCGACGAAAGTCGCGAGCAGGCCGCCGCCCGCTATCTCTCCTTCCGCATCGATCGTGACACCATGTCGGAAGATGTGCAGCTCTCGGTGTGGTCGAACGAATCCATGCTGTCCGAGGCCTTCGAGGGTTTCTACCTCTCCGACCTCGAATATGGCGTGCGCACCCACCACGACCATCTGCGCAAGCAGATTCCGGTGCTCGGCCTGGAAACAGCGCCGGAAGAAAAGGACATGTGGAATTTGAACGACGCGCTACGGTCACGGTCGTAGCCTCCCTCTCCCCATTCTACGGGGAGAGGATGCCGGCAGGCAGGTGAGGGGCAGCGCCGGCTTGCGAGATTAGAAAATCATCTTGGAAGCAGATAACATGGCCAACCAGCAACGCTGGCGCCGCCCCTCATCCGACCTCCGGGCACCTTCTCCCCGTAAGACCGGGAGAAGGAAGAAACTCACCCCCGCCAGACACCCTCTTTCCTGAGATCATCCATGGTGCGCGAAATGCCTTCGCGCAAGATGCCGACCATGTCGTCGATCTGCTCTCGTGTAATGATCAGTGGCGGCGACATCACGCACATGTTGATCAGTGGCCGCACCAGCAGGCCAAGTTCGTGGCAGTGTGCATCGATGCGTTTGCCGACATCCTTGTCGAGCTGCAGTGGATCCCTGCTTTCGCGGTCGGCGACGCATTCGACGCAGCCCATCAGCCCCACGCCGCGCACTTCGCCGACCAGCGGCAGCTCTTCCAGCGTCTTCAGCTGCGCCTGGAAATAGGGCGCGACCTCGAGCGTATGGGCAAGCACGCTTTCCTCCAGCAGGTCGAGATTTTTCAGCGCCACCGCACAGCCGACGGGGTGGCTGGTGTAGGTCAGGCCATGGCCGAACATCGCATCGGGATGGTTGGAACGGCGCAATTCCTCCAGCAGCCGCTCGGAAATGATGACGCCGCCAAGCGGGAAATAGCCTGAGGTGACGCCCTTCGCGAAGGTGATCATGTCGGGGTCGATGCCGAACACGTCGCCCGAGGCAAAGACGTGGCCCAGGCGTCCAAAGCCCGTCACCACTTCGTCGGAGATATAGAGGATATCATTGTCGCGGCAGATCTCGCGGATGCGCCTGAGGTAGCCGTCGGGCGGAATGATGACGCCACCGGATGCTTGTATGGGTTCGCCGACGAACGCGCCTATTCTGTCGGCGCCGACGCGCGCGACCGTGTCGCGGAACTGGTCGACGAGGAGATCGGTGAAGGCAGTGATGGTCATGCCTTTCGGCCGGCGGAACGGGTCGGGCGAGGAGAGCTTGACCACCAGTTCGTCGGCGCCGTCCATCCAGTCGCGGTCACGCGGACGGCCATTGAGCGAGGCCGACAGATAGGTCGAGCCGTGATAGGCGCCGCCGCGGCTCAGGATCAGCTTCTTTTCCGGCCGGCCCCGCACATTGTTGTAGAACTGCATGAAACGCAGCGCCGTCTCGACGGCCGAGGAACCGCCGGTGGTGTAGAAGACGTGGCTGAGGTCGCCAGGCGCATGGCCGGCGATGCGTCTGGCTAGCTCCGCCGACGGCGCGTTCATCGTGTACCAGGGCGTGTTGTAGGACAGCGCCATCGCCTGGTCGTACATCACCCTGGCGAGTTCCTCGCGACGATGGCCGACATTGACGCACCACATGCCGGCCGGGCCGTCGATGAGCCGCTTGCCGGTATTGTCGGTGATGTAGATGCCATCACCCTCGCCGATCAGCGCGCGCGCCTCGGCGCCGACGGAACCGGCATAGGGCCAAGGCTGGATGAGATGACGCCTGGCCAGTTCGACCGCATCGTCGTCGCCAGGGCCAGCCGTTTCGCGTGCCTTCCGATCTCTCACAGCCGCCATCGTCGTCTCCACATCATCCCATCGAATTTGTCCGGGCATCAATCTGGTTCGCCACGGCGAAAATCGTCGCCCTGCTCACACGATTTTGAATGTCCGTTCAATCAATATTACAGAATTAGCGCTTGATTTCAATCCGCGGATGCGCGCATGATGAAAGAAAGCCGGCAAGGGGAACGAAAGCCGGCGCCAGTCCGATGGGATGCCGTATGGCGGGACAGTCCAGGCCAGCAACCGAGATCACACCCGGAGCCCTCCAATGACGGTGGCTGCGGAAGGGTCGCCCCCGTTGCGCATGACGCGGGCCAGACGAAATGCCCTTCTGCAATCAGAGCCCGTACAGGGTTTTGCCCTGATCAGCCCGACCTTCCTCTACGCGCTCATCCTGCTGGTCCTGCCGATCCTGGTGGTCATCGCCCACTCCTTCTGGACGCAGCACTACCTGACCATCGACCGCACCTTCACACTGGAAAACTACCGCGTCGCGCTGGCCGAGCCGATCTACCGCGATCTCCTATGGCGCTCGCTCTACATCTCGCTGACGGTCAGCCTGTTCACCGTCGTCCTCGCCTACCCGATCGCCTACTTCATTTCCTTCCATGGCGGTCGTCACAAGAGCCTGTGGCTGTTCCTCATCACCATCCCGTTCTGGACCAGCTATCTCTTGCGCGTGATGTCGTGGAAGGTCATCCTGGGCTATAATGGCGTCTTGAATTCCGGCCTGATGGGCCTCGGCATCATCGACGAACCGTCGACAGCCTTGCTCTACAATTCGAGCGCCGTCATCATCACGCTTACTCATGCCTGGGCGGCCTTCGCCATCCTGCCGATCTTCGTGTCCCTGGAGAAGGTCGACCGCACACTGGTCGAAGCCGCCACCGACCTTGGCGATGGTCCCTTGCGCTCGTTCCTGCGCGTGACCTTGCCGCTGTCGGCGCCGGGCGTCATTTCCGCGGCGTTGATCGTCATGATCCCGACGGTCGGCGACTATGTCACGCCAAAGCTCGTCGGCGGCAAGGACGGCGTCATGATCGCCAACGCCATCCAGGCGCAGTTCGGCAAGGCCGCCAACTGGCCGCTCGGTGCCGCACTTTCCGTCACCACCATGCTGATCGTCTCCCTGATGGCCGGCGCCACGGTGCTGGTCATCCGCACCTTGCAAAGGATGGCGCGATGAGGGCGCGGCGCTTCCTGCCGGGCGGCTGGCTGTCGGCCTATGCGTTCCTTTACATCGTCTTCCTCTATCTGCCCGTCATCTTCCTGCCGATCTTCTCGATCAACACGGCGGCGACGCCGAAATTCCCGCTGACCGGCTTCACCTTGCAATGGTACGAGGACCTGCCGCGCACGCCGGCGCTGCTCGACGCCGCCTGGAACAGCCTGATCGTCGGCGTCTCGGCTTCCTTGCTCGCCACCGTGCTCGGCATCCTCGCCGCCCGCTCGATCACCCGCTACCGCTATCCCGGCCGCCGCGCCATCAACGGTCTGATCATGGCCCCGCTCGTGTTGCCCGAAGTGATCGTTGCCATCTCCATGCTGCTGGTGATGCTGCAGCTTGGCTTGAGCCTGTCGCTGTTCACCGTCGTGCTCGGCCACGTCCTGATCTGCATTCCCTATTCGATGACGGTGCTGACTTCCGGGTTCGAGGGTTTCGACCGCAGCCTCGAGGAAGCCTCCGCCGATCTCGGCGAGAGCGCGTTCGGAACTTTCCGGCGCGTGACGTTGCCGATGGTGGCGCCGGCGATCATTTCCAGCCTGCTGGTCTGCTTCACCATCTCGCTGGACGAATTCATCATCGCCTTCTTCCTCACCGGCACCGAAGCGACGCTGCCGATCTACATCTGGGGCCAGTTGCGCTTCGCGTCGAAACTGCCCGGTGTGCTGGCGCTGGGCACGCTGCTGCTGGTTGCCTCTTTCCTGCTGATGACAATTGCCGAAATCCTGCGTCGCCGCGCGGCCAGACGCACCCAGAACGAGGGAGGCCTCTATGCCTGAGCAGCCGCGGATCGAGCGCCCTCACGCGGACAGGATCCAATCCGAAAGACCGATGATCGAGATCCGCAACGTCACGCGCAGCTACGGAGCGTTCAAGGCGCTGGACGACGCCTCCCTGACCATCAGGGAAGGCGAGTTCTTCTCCCTGCTCGGCCCGTCCGGCTGCGGCAAGACCACGCTTTTGCGCATGATCGCCGGCTTCGACAATCCGACCAGCGGTTCGATCGCGGTCGGCGGCCAGCCCATGGAAGGCATCGCGGCGAACCGCCGGCCGACCAACATGGTGTTCCAGAGCTACGCGATCTTCCCGCACCTCAATGTCGAGCAAAACGTCGCCTACGGGCTGAAGCGGCTGAAGCTGCAGGGCGGCGAGGAGAAGCGCCGGGTTGAGGAAGCACTGGCGCAGGTCTCGCTCACCGGCCTCGGCAAGCGGCTTGCCACCGAGCTTTCCGGCGGCCAGCGCCAGCGTGTCGCGCTTGCCCGCGCCCTGGTGATGCGGCCAAAAGTTCTGCTGCTCGACGAGCCGCTGTCGGCGCTTGACAAGAAGCTGCGTGAGCAGATGCAAGTCGAGTTGCGCCGCCTGCAGCAGGCGGTCGGCATCACCTTCGTATTGGTCACCCACGACCAGTACGAAGCGCTCGCCATGTCCGACCGTATCGCCGTGATGTTCGGCGGCAGGATCGCGCAGGTCGCCTCCCCCAAGGAGATCTACCAGCGCCCGGTCGACCGCCAGGTCGCCGACTTCCTTGGCGGCATGAATTTCGTCAAGGCCGAGATCGTCGAGGAGAACGGCGCCACGCTGATCGTCGACACGCTGGGATTCGGTCGCATCAAGACCGACAAGCCGAAGGCGTTCGTTCGCAACGGCGGCGGCGCGACGCTCGGCATCAGGCCCGAGCGGCTGCGCGTACTATGGGACAATGCGACAGCCAAATTCGAGGTCGCCGGCAAGGTGGTCGAGCGCCACTATTTCGGCGAGATCACCCATCTGATCGTCGAGATCCCCGGCCTGGAAAAGCCGCTGTCGGTGACAGAGACCAACGATTTCGGCGCCGACGATATCCCGGTCGGCACTCCGATCCGCCTCGCCTATGACCCGGAAGCCCTGGTCGCGATGGCCGACTGAACATCGGCGATGATCCTGCGCGCCGCGATGCGTCCGGCCACGATCGCGCCTTCGACATAGCCCGGGAATGACGGCGACAGTTCCGACGACGCGAAATGCACCGGCGGCGCACCGGCAAGAATGGTGCGCTCGGCATCCCTCGCCGTCACATCGACGATCAGGTCGCTATAGGCACCGCCGCTCCAGCCGTCATGCGTCCAGTCGCGGCGGTTGAAATCGAGGCTATCCGCCGCTTCCGGACCGAGCGCCTCCACGAGCCTCGTCGTCACCTGCGCCCGGAGATCCGCCTCGCCGAGTTCGTGCCAGCGCAGCGCCAGCGGCCCGCCAACGAAGACGACAAGCGCCGCATGATCGGAATCCCTGCTGGCGTCACAGGCAAACAGCCCCGGCAGGTCCCGCCACATCACCATTCCGCTCAAATCCCGCTCGCGCCAGAACGGCTTGGGATAGCGCACCAGGATCTTGATCACCGCGCCGCTTTCCCAGGCGCCGAGCGCTGTTTCCAGGGCTGCCGGCAAAGCGGGCGTAAAATCGAGCTTCGCGGCTGTCGCCGGCGGCACGGCGACCAGAACTTCGCGCGCTTCGATCACGCCATTGCTCGAGACGACACGAACCCTTGGCGGACCGCATTCGATGCGGGTGACCGGTTCACCAAGCCTCACCCGGCCGCCGAGGTCCTCGGCCAGATCATCGGCCACCGACTGCATGGTCTCGCGCAGGGAATATTGCAGCTCCGGCACCTCGTTGGTGATGCGCCGGTCATTGTCGATCAGATACCAGAGTGGCACTTTTTCCAACGCCAGGCACCACAGGCCTTCGATCATCGACCGGAAGACCGTCTTTGCCTCGCCCGCGTCATCCTGCCTCTCCAGCCACTCGGCAACGGTCAATCCCGCAATGGCAGGATCGTAGGGCTCGATCCTGTTCATGCGTTCGCGGATTGCCATCGAGGCGTGATAGGTCCGCTCGGCCCGGCCGACCGACATTGACGGGTAGGTGATGAAATCACCCTCGACGTAAGTCTCGACGAAGGTCTTGCCGCGAGCCCGCGCCAGTTCCATCAGCTGCGGCATGTCCTCGCACAGGAACTGGCCACCGCTGTCGATGCGCTCGCCAAGCCCGTTTCGCTTGGCCTCGACGCGGCCGCCGACACGATCGCGGGCTTCCACCACCACGAAATCTACGCCGGCGCGCTTCAATTCAATCGCGGCCGACAGACCGGTGAAGCCGGCCCCGACGATGACGACGTCGGTCCTTTCGGTCTTGTCGTTCAATAGCCAGCCTTGATCTTCTCGAACTCGTCGATCATGCGCTTCTTCAGCTCCGGCGGTACCGGCTGCTGGAACAGGGTCTTGTCGAGGAACTTGTCGAGATTGTCGAAGCCGCGGTCGGCCAGCACCTTGTGGTCGATATCAGCCATCCCGGCGCCATTGCCGTGGCCGTAGCCGAAGGTCTTGACCAAATAGTCCGACACGCCGGGCGCATTGACGGCGCTGAGGAAATCATAGGCCTCGTCGAGCTTGCCTGGCGCATCCTTCATCAGCACATAGCCGCACACCCATGTTGAAATCCCTTCCTTGGTCTCGCGGTTCATGGCGATCGGCAGGCCCTGTCCCTTCAGCGTCACGAAGCTCTCGTTCCAGCCCCAGACGAGATCGACCTCGCTGCCGATAAAGGCCTGATTGAGGTCGGTGTCGTCGGTCCAGTAGAAACGGATGTTCTTGTGCACGTCGCGCAGGAAAGCGGAAGCCTGCTTGAACTGGTCGTCGGTCATCCTGGTCCAGTCCTTGAGACCGATGACCAGGCTCGCCAGCGCATAGGCGTCGTCGACATTGTCGCCGATGGTGACGCGGCCCTTGAACCGCGGATCGGCGAAAATCCTGAGCGACTGTGCCTGTTCGGCCGTCACCTTGTCGGTACGGTAGAGCAGCGAGGTGTTGCCCCAGTCGAATGGCATGAACCAAGCCTCGCCGTCGGCGGTGACCGCGAGATCCTTCATCGCCATGATCCCGGGATTGAGGTCCTTCCAGCCGGCGATCCTGGATGTGTCGAGCGGCTGCAGCATGCCGGCCTCGCGCCACTTCACCACGCTTTGCGAGCAGGGGTGCGCGATATCGGCTTTGAAGCCCGCCCGCATCTTCTCGAAGGCCTCATCCTCGTCGCCGAAGAAGGCGAAGGTCGGCTCGGCGCCGTATTTGCTCGTGTAGGCCGGGTGCAGCAGCGGATCCTCATAGCCCGACCAGTCGAACACAACGAGGTCGCCGCCGCCTTCGGCGAGCGCGTAAACCGCGCCGGCACCGAGCGTGCAGGCAGTGGCGATGACAAGGCGGCGAAGCACGGAATTCACGTCGCGAAAAACTCCCCCATCGCGAAAGATGTCGGGAGCGAGGTTAGGCAAATTCAAGCGCTTTGGCGAGCCCATCCGCCGCCGCAGCCGGCGCACGGACCGGCTCGGCAGGCAAAGGCTTAATAGCCCGCCTTGATCTTCTCGAACTCGGCGATCATCTTGAGCTTGAGATCGGACGGCAGCGGCTGCTGGAACAGCGTCTTGTCGACGAATTTCTGCACGTCGTCATAGCCCTTTTCCTTCAGGACGGCCTGATCGACGCCGGCCATGCCCTTGGCGTTGGCCTGCCCGTAGCCCCAGTCCTTGACCAGGACCTTGGCGATCTCCGGATCGTTGACCGCATTGAGATAATCATAGGCCTTGTCGGTATTGCCGGGCGCATCCTTGAACAGCACATAGCCGCAGACCCAGGTCGAGATGCCTTCCGCCGTGTCCCTCTTCGACTTTATCGGCACGCCGGCGGCGACCGACTGCACGGTCGCATCGTTCCAGGCCCAGGCGAGGTCGACCTCGCCGCCGCTCAGAAGCTGGACGACGTCGGTGGTGTCGGTCCAGTAGGAGCGCACGTTCTTATGCACCTGGCGCAGGAAGTCGGAGGCCTGCTTGAACTGGTCGTCGGTCATCTTGGTCCAGTCCTTCAGGCCGATGGCGAGGCTCGCCAGCGCATAGGCATCGTCGACATTGTCGCCGATCGACACCCGGCCCTTGAACCTCGGATCGGCGAACGCCTTCAGCGACTGCACGTCCTTCTCGTCGACCTTGGAGGAATTGTAGGTTAGCTGTGTGTTGCCCCAGTCCCAAGGCATGAACCAGGCTTTGCCGTCATCGGTCGTGGCGAGATTTTTCATGGCCATGATGCCGGGATTGAGGTCCTTCCAGCCCGTGATCCTGGAGGTGTCGAGCGGCTGCAGCAGGCCAGCCTCGCGCCACTTCGTCACGCTCTGCGAGCAGGGATGGCCAAGGTCGGCCTTGAAGCCGGAACGAACCTTCTCGAACGCCTCGTCCTCGTCGCCGAAAAAGGCGAAGGTCGGCGAATCGCCGTTCTTCTCGACATATTTCGGGTGGAAGCCCGGGGCCTCATACCCGGACCAGTCGAACACGATCAGGTCCTTGTCGGCGGCGATCGCCAGTGCCGCGGCCGAAGCCGCCAGTGCACCAGTCAGCGCAAGCGTCAGTGTCAGGCGTCTTGCCAGTGTCTTCATTGCTGTTCCATCCTCTGCGGTTTTCTTATGGCTTCGTCTTTTCTTATGATTTTGTTGGCCCGGCCGCCTTCCGCGGGTAGTGCTTCGGGAAAGCCGCCGACAGGAATTCGTTCGCCGCCTGCAAAGAGGTCTCGCGGGTCGTGTTCTCGGTTCCCATCATCAGCCGCAGCCAAAGCCCTTCCAGCATGGCGCTAAGCGCCAATGCCATGACCTGCGGCTCATAGCCGTAGCCGCCGCTCTGCTTGAGCGTCGCGCAGAGTTCGATGAAGATGTCCTGATAGACAATATCGCGGGCGCTGCTCAACGCCTGGTAGGTCGGCCGCGACTTGGCCTCGCCCCAGAAGGCGCACCAGGCGGCAAGCTTGCGCTTGTTGCAGATCGAGCGGTCGAAATCTGCCGCGACCAGCGCCTGAAGCTGGTCGGCAGGATCATCGCCTGCCTTCTGCAGGGCATTGCGCCAATGCGCCGAGTATTCGTCATACATGTGCTGCAAGGTCGCGATGAGCAGCTTTTCCTTGCTCTCGAAATGGAAGTTGACGATGCCGCGCGACAGGCCGGCGCCATCGGCGACATCGGCCATCGTCGTTTCCGAATAGCCGCGCTTGGCCAGCGAATCGATCGTCGCCTCGATGAGCTGAAGCTGCCTGACCTCCTTCGAGGCCTTGCGCCCGCGCTTGTCGGATTCGGCCTTCCGCGCCGATTCAAGGAGCGCGTCCCTGGCGTCTGCCGTTTTCATGCGTGTGATGGTCTCCAGCATCGCCGGCTATCCCTCTGCATCCGGCTTCCACCCGCGAAGATGAGTGGGACGGTGCTCGCCGCTGTCAAGCACCTTCTGCATGGCTTCCCAGGTTCGAATGTTCTTGTCGACATAGGCCGCGCCCACCACGGCGGCAACGGCCGGATAGAGCGGCCCTTTCAGCCTTTCGAGTTCTCCGCGCGCGACCTCGCGGTACCAGGGATTGCGGTCCCTGACGGTGACATCGGTAAAACCGGCGCCACGCATCGCCTCGGCATAGCGCGCCGGCGAGGCCATGGCGAAGGACAGCCCCTCGGCGGCGACATACGCCTTCATCTCGGCCGACGGTTCGCCGTCATGTGAGATCATCCAGTTGGAGGCGGCAAAGACCCCGCCCGGTTTCAGCACGCGGAAAATCTCGGCGAACAAGGCGTCCTTGTCACGTACATGCAACAGCGCGTCCTTGGAAAAGACGACATCGAAGGAGCGATCGGTAAAGGGCAGAGGCCCCGGCGGCCCTTGGATGAAGCTCGTCCTCTCCGCCAGCGCACGCGCCGTGGCACGCTGTCTGGCCGCCACGATCACCGGGTGTTCGACATCAAAACCGGTGGCGTGGGCAGCGCCATGGCGTTCGACCAGATGCAGCGCGATGCCGCCGGTGCCACAGCCGATATCGAGGACGGTCCTGTCCTTGAGAGAAAGCCCCTCGACCACCCGGTCGACCTCTTCAGGCCCGCCCGGCGATAGGTAGCCATCGCCCCACAGCGCTTCGAGGAAGCGGATGGCGGTATCGTCATATTCCGGCTCGGCTTCCACCGTTTCGATCATCAGCCCTCGGCCCCAATCGACGAATGCCTGTTTCGAACGCCGGCAAAGCGTAACCCAAGTCCAAAAAACCGCAATATCATTTGTTGAACATTCATTCAGTACGGGTGGACAGAACGGCTGGTGCCATGCCAAATTCCACGCATTCGGGAACAGATCACGCAAAAATGAAAAGCGGATCGCCTAAGCAATTCCAGGACAAGTGTGAGCGGTTTTCCGTCCGGAATTGCGCAAAACAGGGAAGACTGAGCCAAAATGAAAGCTTGGGATGCGGTCATCATCGGCGGAGGACACAACGGCCTGGTCAACGCCTGTTACCTGCAGCGCTCCGGTCTCAACGTGCTGGTGGTGGAGAAGAACGACTGGGTCGGCGGTGCCGCCACCAGTCGTGAGCTGACGCCTGGCTTCCTCTATTCCAACTGCTCGTATGTTTGCTCGCTGTTCCGCCCCGAGATCATGCGCGATCTCGAGCTGCCGCGCTTCGGCCTGCAGGTGATTTCCTATGAGGGCGGCGCGGTGTTCACCCGCGACGGCGACTATCTCGCCAACTACCGCGACCACGACGGGCACCGGCGCGAATTCGCCCGCTTCTCCAAAAAGGATGCCGAGGCCTATGATCGTTACTCTCGCGACGTGACGCGGCAGTGCCGCTTCATCCAGCCACTGTTGATGCGCACCGCGCCCGACCCCACCAGTCTCAAGCCGCGCGACCTTGGCGAGCTGCTCTATCTCGGCAAGAAATTCGCTGGTCTCTCCGCCGAGGAAATGGCGCTGACGTTGCGCTTCTGGACCATGTCGATCTCGGAATTCCTCGACGAATATTTCGAGACCGACGTCATCAAGGCGAATTTCGCGCTGTCCGGCATCATCGGCACGGCACTCGGGCCGATGTCGCCAGGCACGGCTTACGTCCTGCTCCACCACTATATGGGCGAGGTCGACGGTTCGGTCGGCGCCTGGGGCTATGCGCGCGGTGGCATGGGCGCGGTAACCAAGGCGCTGGCAGCCTCCTTCAAGGCGTCCGGCGGCACGATCCGCACCGGCGCCGAGGTCGACCATGTGCTGGTGAGCCGTGGCAAGGCCAAGGGCGTCGTGCTGGCCGGCGGCGAGGAGATTTACGGCAAGCTGGTCGTCTCCAATGCCGACGTGAAACGCACCTTCCTGAAGCTGGTCGAGGAGAAGGAACTGCCCGACATCTTCCTGCGCCGGGTCAAGAACTTCAAGATCCGTGGCTCCTCAGGCAAGGTCAACATAGCGCTCGATTCGTTGCCGGAATTCCCGGCGCTGCCTAAGGATTCGCCGGTCTATCGCGGCGACATGCATTTCACCGATTCGATGGAGCGCATGGAGCGCGCCTATGATGACTGGAAGGCCGGCCGCTGGTCCGCCGATCCGTTCCTCGACATGGTCATGCCGACGACGCTCGATCCGACCATGGCGCCGCCGGGGAAACATTTCATGAGCTGTTTTGTCCAATACGCGCCGCCCAGGATCGCTGGTCGCGAGTGGACGGACGCCGATCGCGACGGTTTTGCCGAAAGCGTAATTGCGCAGATCGCGGAATATTCGCCGGGGTTCCGCGACCGCATCGTACACATGGAGGTGCGCACGCCGCGCGAAATCGAGGCCGAGGTCGGCCTCACCGAAGGCAACATCTTCCAGGGCGAACTCACCTTCGACCAGCTGCTGTTCAACCGCCCGGTGCCGGGCTACTCGCAGTATCGTTCACCGGTCGGTGGGCTCTACATGTGCGGCTCCTCGACCCATCCCGGCGGCGGCGTCATGGGGGCGCCCGGCCGCAACGCCGCCGCTGAAATTCTGCGCGATCTCGCAAAATCCACCTCGCATATGAGCCCGGCCCATGACGTCATTTGATGCGCCAAAATGGGATGTGCTTGTCGTTGGCGGCGGCCACAACGGGCTTGTCGCCGCGGCCACGCTGGCGAAGGCCGGCCGCAAGGTGCTGGTGCTGGAGGCCGGAGCCGAAGTCGGCGGCGCCGCGCGCACCGAGGAATTCGCGCCCGGCTTTCGCGTCTCGTCGGTCGCGCATGTGCTGAACCGGCTGCATCCCGATGTCATGAAGACGCTGGAGCTGGAAAGGCACGGGCTGCAAATCGCTCGCACCGACTTCATCCCGTCGGTCGCATTGTCTAAAGATGGACCGCCGCTTGTCCTGCATGGCGCCTATGGCGAGGTGCTGACCGGCGCCAGTTCGTCGCAACAGTCCGCCTGGAAGGAATTGCGCGCGCAACTGCTGCGCTATGCAGGCATCCTGAAGCCCTTCCTGTCGCGCCGGCCGCCTGATCTCGGCGGCATGTCGCTGCTGGAGGCCGCTTCGCTCGGCCAGACCGCGCTGGCGCTGAAGAAACTCGGCAAGGAAGACATGCGCGACTTCCTGCGCGTGCTTTTGATGAACGTCGCCGACCTGCTTGACGAGCAGCTTGCCGACGACAGGCTGAAGGGCCTGCTCGCCTTCGACGCCACGCTGGGCAGCCATCTTGGCCCGCGCTCGCCGACCTCGCTGCTCGGCCTTTACTATCGTCTGGCCGGAGAGATCGGCGGTACGGCCGGAGCTCAATTGCTACCGCAGGGCGGCATGGGCACTGTGGTCGCCGCCATCCGCGCTGCTGCCGAAAGGGCTGGCGTCACGATCCGCACATCGGTGCCCGTCGCAAGGATCATTGTCGAGAAAGACCGCGCCGTCGGCGTCGTCCTCGACAATGGCGAGGAGCTTCGTGCCAGGACGATCGTCTCCGCCATCAACCCGGCGACCACCTTCCTCGATCTTGTCGGACCGCGCGCGATCGACACCGGCTTCATGCGCAAGGTCAGAAATATCCGCATGAAGGGCGATGCCGCCAAGCTCCATTTGGCGCTCGACCGGCCGCCGCAATTTGTCGGCGTCCATGCCGCCGGCAATAAGGGCCGGCTCGTCATTGCGCCCTCCCCCGACCATGTCGAGCGCGCCTTCAATCCATCCAAATATGGCGCGTTCTCGCCCGAGCCGGTGATGGAGATCACCCTGCCCAGCCTTGCGGACCCGTCGCTGGCGCCAGGCGGCGCCTGCGTGCTGTCGGCGGTGGTGCAATACGCGCCCTATGCATTGAAGGAAGGCTGGGATGCCGGCAAGTCGAAATTCCTCGAGGCAATCATGGCTCAGTTGGAAGCCTACGCGCCTGGCATCGGCAAAACCATGCGCCATGCCGAGCTTCTGACGCCTGATGACATCGAGAAGCGCTACCGCATGCCGGGCGGTCATTGGCACCATGGTGAATTGCAGGCCGATCAGATGCTGATCTCGCGCCCCGTCTCCGGCTGGTCGGGTTACGACACGCCACTCGACGGGCTGTTCCTGGCCGGCGCCGGTTCGCATCCCGGTGGCGGCGTCTCGGGTGCGCCCGGCTTGAACGCCGCGCGGCGCATCATCGCGATGAAAGGGTGACGTGATGCTTCAGCTTACCGACACCGCATTCTCCGGCGAAGGAACGCTGCCATGACCGGTCAGCTCGACAACGCGGCCCGCACCCTGGCGCAATCCCACTTCCGCACGCTGCGCCTCGGCACGCCGTTCCAGCCGCGCCTCGATGCGCTGGCCAAGACCCAGGACTGGTACAATTGGGCCGGCTACCGCGCACCACATTCGCTCTGGGACGAAGAACTCGAATATTTCGCCATCCGCAGCCAGGCGGCGCTGTTCGACATCTCGCCGATGACCAAATACCGGATCGGGGGACCGGATGCCGAAGCCTTCCTCGACCGTGTCACCTTGCGCGATGTCACGAGGCTCAGGCCCGGCCGCATTCATTACACCGCGTGGTGTGACGACGAAGGTTTTGTGCTGGACGACGGCACGCTGTTCCGTCTCTCGCCGACCCGCTTTCGGCTGTGTTCGCAGGAACGGCATCTGCCGTGGCTGCTGGACAGTGCCCTTGGTTTCGACGTCATTGTCGAGGAAGAGACCGAGGCCGTCGCCGGGCTCGCCCTGCAGGGCCCAACCTCCTTCGCAGTGCTGCGCGATGCCGGTTTCACCGGTGTCGAGAAGCTGAAAATATTCGACCTTGCGGAGTTCCCGCATGACGGCGGCACGGTCATCATTTCACGCACCGGCTTTACCGGCGATCTCGGTTACGAGCTGTTCGTTCCGGCCGATAAGGCGCTGAGCCTGTGGGATCGGCTGATGGCGGCAGGCGAACTGCGCGGCATCCGCGCCATCGGCTATACCGCGCTCAACCGCGCCCGGCTCGAGGCCGGGCTGATTGTCGCCAATGCCGATTTCACCACCGCCGAACACGCCATCCGCGCCGACCGCCGGCGCATGCCCGACGAGATCGGGCTCGGCTTCATGATCGATCTGGAGAAGGAGCATTTCAACGGCCGTCGCGCCATCCTCGAAGCGAGGGCGAAACGCAAGCTGCGCCATGTGTTGGTCGGGCTGGAGATCGAGGGCAACATCCCCGCCGAACACGCGATCGTCTACTACAGGAAGAGCCAGGAGGTCGGCCTGGTCAGCGCCGCCATGTGGTCGCCGATGGCCAAGCGCAACATCGCCATCGCCTCGCTGGCGCGGCCCTATGGTGATATTGTCGTGGAGGACCTCTGGGTCGAGATCTACGCCATGCGCGAGCTGCAGTACCAGAAGCTGATGAAACGGGCCAAGGTCGTGGCGCGACCCTTCATAAAGCTCGACCGCCGCACCGCCAACCCGCCGGCGGACTTCTGAGCATGACCGACGAAGCGGACAAGCAGCAGGAAGATGGCGAAGCCGCCGAACAGTGGGAACTGGTCAACACGCCGCTCGGCGAGAAATGGTCGGGCCGCACGCGTTATGCCGCCGCCATGTTCTTCTACAAGCAGCACGAGATGAGCGCCGAGACGCTCGAGGTTTATCGCATCTGCGCGCGGCTCGATGCGGAGAACCCGTTGCCGATCATCAGGGATCGCGGCGTCGGCAAGGATTGGCTGAAACGCATGGGCTTCGAATAGGCCACTTTAGACCGGTTCAGCGATTGGTGGAATCGCTGAACCGGTCTAACTCTTTGTTTTACGCAATTCCGGACGGAAAACCGCTACGCACTTTTCCTGGAACTGCTCTAACCTATCGTTCTTTCCAGCATGCTCAGCCAGTTGCGGTAGGCGATCTTTTCGATCAGCGCCCGGCCGAAACCGCGCGCTGCCAGCGCATCGATGAGTTTCGGCAGGCCAGCGACGTCGCCGATGACGGCCGGGATCATGGCGCCATCGAAATCCGAACCGAGACCGACGCCGTCCTCGCCCAAGGCCTGCAACAGGGAATCGATATGGCGCACCATGATGTCGAGGCTGGTGTCGGCATTCATGCGGCCGTCCTCGCGCAGGAAGCCGGTGGCGAAGTTGAGGCCGACCATGCCGCCGGTTTCGCGGATCGCCCCGAGCTGCCAGTCGGTCAGATTGCGCGAGTGGCCGCAGATCGCATGCACGTTGGAGTGGGTGGCGACCAGCGGCGCATCGCTGAGCGCTGCAACATCGCGAAAGCCCTTCTCGTTGAGATGCGAGAGGTCGATCATGATCTTCAGTTCATTGCAGGCCTTGACCAGCGCCTTGCCGGCATCGGTCAGGCCAGGTCCGGTGTCGGGCGAGGACGGAAAGCGGAACGGCACGCCATTGCCGAACGCATTCGGCCGGCTCCAGACGATGCCGAGCGAACGCAGGCCCGCGGCATGCAGAACGTCGAGCATGGTGAGTTCGGGATCGATCGCCTCGACGCCCTCGATGTGGAAGACTGCGGCAATCGTGCCCTGTGCCATGGCATTGCGCACATCGCCGGCACTGCGGCAGATCGCCAATGCGCCGGCGCGCTCCAGCCGGAACAGGATGGACGCCATGGCGATCGTCGAGTTGAGCGCATCGGCGCGCGGAACCTCGGGCGGCAGCGGCTCGCTGTCGCTCGGCGCCGAAGGCACGGCGCTACGCCGCGCTTTCTCGACCGGCGGCGGGAAGATGGCGAACATGCCGCCGGCGAAACCTCCGGCCCTGGCGCGCGGCAGGTCGATATGGCCGCCTGATTTCCCTTCGATGAACAGCTTTTCGACGTCGCTGTCCTTGGACTGATAGAGCCTCAGTAGCGTATCATTATGGCCGTCGAAGACGGGGACGAGGTCGGATTCGGTCATCGGGGGGTCATTCGGTTCGTTCATCGGCGCGGGAGCGATATATCATACCCACTTAGGCAGGATGTGCTACCCGCGCAAATGACAAAGCCCGTCCGACCTATTGCTTCAGCACGTCGGCCCATTCCGGATGGCGTCGGAACTGGGCGTTGGCGAACGGGCATAGCGGGATGATCTTCTTGCCCGCTGCCCGCGCGTCCTCGACGGCGCGGGTGACGAGCCGAAGCCCGGCGCCTTGGCCGCGAAAGGCGTCCGGCACTTCGGTGTGGTCGATGATGAGCTGGTGCTCGCCGATCTTGGTGAAGGTCATCTCGGCCTCGGCGCCGCCGGGGCCGCGCAGGACATAGCGACCCTTGGAGCCGCGATCCTCAAGTTCGATCTCTGGCAGTTGATCGGGCATCTTTAGACTCCTTGGGCGACACCGGCAAAAAGCCGCCGCGCCGCCTCGATTTCGTTTGGCCGCACCTCGTGCCCGCCTTCGTGCCACTCCACTGTGACATCGGCGCCATCGGCACGCAAATAGGCTTCGAGCCGCGCCGTCAGGTTCGGCGGGCAGATCGGATCGCGCCTGCCGGCGGTCACCAGGATGTGACGACCGGCAAGGCTGCCTTTGACCTCAGGTTCGAACGGGATCAGCGGATGCATAAGTACCGTGGCATCGAACAGACCAGGGGCTTCGAACACCACCGAGGCCAGGATATTGGCGCCGTTGGAATAGCCGAGGCCCAGCACGGCCGATGGCGTCGTCGCCTCGACATGGGCCTTGACGAATTCAGCCATCTTGGCCGTCGCCCGCGCCAGGTCGTCCATGTCGTAGACGCCCTCGCCGGTGCGGCGGAAGAAACGCGCGGCACCTTGTTCGGAGACATCGCCGCGCGGCGAGATGATGGTCGCCTGGGGCGCGAGATCGCGCCCCAGCGATACAAGCTGGCTCTCGTCGCCGCCCGTGCCATGGAAGACGAAGAGCAGCGGGCCACCCGGCGAACCGGGTAGCACTTTGTGGATGAAAGCGTCCTTGCTCATCGCCTCAGCCCTCCAGCTTTTGCAGATGCTGTTCGAGATAGGGCCGCAGGTGCTGATGCTGCGTGGGCAGCTTCAGCGCCTCGCCGAGATGAGCGGTGTCCTCGTCACGGTCGAAGCCCGGCTCGTTGGTGGCCACTTCGAACAGCACGCCGCCCGGCGTGCGGAAATAGATCGCCCAGAAATAGTCGCGGTCCATCACCGGCGTCACGCCATAGCCCGTATCCATCAGCGCCTTGCGCACTTCGAGCTGCTTGGCGCGGTTCTCGACGGCAAAAGCGACATGGTGGACGGAGCCGGCGCCGAGATCGGCGAAGGGCGCGGTCGGCAGCGATTCGATGTCGACGACATCGGCGCCATTGCCGTTCTTGACGGCGAGCCGCCTGACATTGCCTGACTTGTCGACCTCCTCGTAGCCCATGAACTTCAGCAGCTCCTCGGTGGCGCCACCATCTTTCAGCCTGAGCGAAACCGAGTGAAAACCGCGGATCGCCTCGTCTGCCGGAATGCCGCCCTTCACCCATGGCGCTCTGCTGTCGGCCTTGTCCTCGACAAGGGCAAAGCCGTCGCCGTCCGGACCGGCAAATCCGAGCCGCTTCTCGCCAAAGCTTTCCTCGCGGGAGACATTGGTTACGCCTTCGTCGGTGAAGCGTTTTTCCCAATAGGCGAGCGTGCCTTCGGGCACGGAGTAGACCGTGGTACCGACTTCGCCGACCCCATGGCGGCCCTTACCGATGTTGGGAAACGGAAAATAGGTCATCACCGAACCCGGCGTTCCGACCTCGTCGCCGTAATAGAGGTGATAGACGTCCGGCGCGTCGAAATTGACCGTCTTCTTGACCCGGCGTAGGCCGAGCTTGTGGGTGAAGAAATCATTGTTCTGCCGTGCATCCCTGGCCATCGAGGTGACGTGATGCAGGCCCCTGATCTGGTCGAGCATGGTCTTTGCTCCTTCCCTTGGTGTTTGTGCGGCCCTCGCCGCTGTCCACGCCAATATGAGGATACCTGCATCCACGGCAAAGGCGGCAAACACAGAATGGACTGTGCTGTATAAGTGAACAATAATCGGATTCTTGTTCACCATCCGGTCAACAGCCTGGTCTTGCGCGGTTGATGGAAATCGGTTCCATGTGCTCACCGAACGTACTGGAGGGGAGAGCAAAGTGACTGGAAAAGGCAGGCGGCCAAATGTCCTCCTCATCACCTGCGACCAGTGGCGCGGCGATTGCCTGTCGGCTGCCGGCCATCCCCAGGTGAAGACGCCGAATGCCGATGCGCTGGCCGCCGAAGGTGTCCTGTTCAAGCGCCATTACGGCGGCTCGGCTCCATGCTCGCCGGCGCGTGCCTGCCTCTACACAGGCCTCTACCAGATGAACAACCGCGTCTGCCGCAACGGCACGCCGCTCGATGCCCGCCATGGCAATATTGCGCTTGCGGCGCGCAGCGTGGGCTACGATCCGACCTTGTTCGGCTATACCGATGTGTCGCTCGACCCGCGCCAGCTTGCACCGGCCGATCCACGGCTGCACAGCTATGAAGGCGTGCTGCCTGGCTTCACGGTGCGCCAATTGCTGCCCGAACATCAGAAGCAGTGGTTGTCCTGGCTGAAGCAGCAGGGCATCGATGCCGGCGCTGGAAGTCCTGATATCCATCGTCCCGTGGGCGAGGCGGACGGCGCGGTGACTGAAGCGCCGCCCGTCTACTCGAAGGACCAGACGCCGACCGCCTTCCTTGCCGGCGAATTCATCCGCTGGCTGGGCGAGCAAGAGGAGGCCGCGCCATGGTTTGCGCATCTTTCCTTTATCAGCCCGCATCCGCCCTTCATCGTGCCGGAACCGTACAACACCCGATACGATCCGGCGGACGGCCCCGCTTTTCACCGTGCGGAAAGTTGGCGAGCCGAATCTCAGGGCCACCCCTACATCGCCTATGATCTCGGCCGGCAAAACCGCGCGAAGTTCCGCCCCGGCGCCACGGGCAAGGTACAGGACTGGAGCGAGGATGATTTCCGCCGCATCCGAGCAATCTACTACGGTATGATCTCGGAGGTCGACGCGCAGCTCGGCCGCCTATGGCAAGCGCTGAAGGCCGAAGGCGCTTGGGACAACACCATCATCGTGCTCACCTCCGACCACGCCGAAATGATGGGCGACCATTTCATGCTGGGCAAGGGCGGCTATTTCGACGGCAGCTACCACATCCCACTGGTCGTCCACGACCCACGCCATCGCAAGGCCGCCGGCAGCACTGTCGATTGCTTCACCGAAGCGGTCGACATTTTGCCGACGCTCATCGACCTGCTCGGCGCGGCTCCCGAACCGCATCTTGACGGGTGCTCGCTCAAACCCTTCCTGAGCGGCGGAACTCCCGCCGTTTGGCGCGACGCCGCGCACTGGGAGTTCGACTTTCGCTCGATCGCGGACGGAGAAGCCGAACGGCACTTCGGCATTACCTCGCGCCAGTGCAACCTCGCTGTCATCCGCACACGGAAATTCAAATACGTGCATTTTGGCGGCGGCTTGCCGCCTCTGCTTTTCGACATGGAGGACGACCCTGGCGAATTGAAGAACCTCGCCAACAGTCCGGCACATCGTTCCACCCGGCTGGAATTCGCCGAAAGGCTGCTTGCCTGGCGGGCCGAACATCTCGACCAGTCGCTTGCCCTCTCGGAGCTGACGGACAATGGATTGGTTGGATATGCCAGGTCGCATACGGGGCGGTAGGGATTTCCCTACCGCCCCATTTCCTTAGCTGTCGAAGTATCCTTGCCTACCGAACCATCAGACGCTGCTCGTCGCGCTTCTGGGCGTAGGTGCCCTTGTCGTAAGCTGCTTGCTTCTCGAGCTGCTCCTTGGTGAAGGTCGTATAAAGGTACTTCTTGCCGCTCTTGTCGGTCATGAACTTCAAATTATCCATGCCAACCGCGACCTCCTTCGAGCCGATGCCGAGGAAGCCGCCGACATCGACGATCACGGCATCGGTTTTCTTGTCGGGCGTCAGCACGACATCGCCGATCTCGCCAACCTTGGCGTCATTGGCGCCATAGACTGTCGTGCCCTTCAGATCGTTAGCCCTGATCTCGCCAATCGGCATCTCCGTCAGCTTCGACTTATCGATGGCTGAGGTCTTTGTCTGGTCGGGAGCCGTGGCGTCAGCTGGCGCCGCCGCCGTCTTGTCTGCCGGAGCGGCGGCGGGAGCTGTCGTGGCGGAAGGTGCCGCGGCTGGCGCGGTTGCCGCCGGCGCGTTGGATGCCGTCGTTGCCGGCACCGGATCATAGGCCTTGCGGTTGAAGTCCGGCTGCGCCTGCAGTTCTTCCTTGGTGGTCTGCGCCACCAGCCAGCGGTTGCCGTTCTTCTGCGCCCACTTCGCCTTGGCGAAATCATAGGCGACGTTCTTCTCGCCCATGCCAAGGAAGCCGCCGACGCCTATAATCAGCGATTGCGCCTTGCCTTCCTTGGTCAGCACGATGTCGTTAACGTCGCCGATCTTCTGGGCGTCATCGCCTGTCCCGTTGTAGACATTTTCACCGATGATGTTCGTAGCCAGATTGCCATCAGCCTGTTTCACCGGCTGCGCATTCATGTCGGCGGGCTTCTGCGCGGTGTCGGTCGACGTGGCTGGCGCCTGGGCAGTTGTCGATGCCGCCGGGGCCGGCGCATAAGCCTTGCTGTCAAACGCCGGATGCGCCTTCAGTTCGTCCTTGGTCGTCTGCGCCACCAGCCAGCGGTTACCGTTCTTCTCGGCCCATTGCAGCTTGTCATAGTCGAAAGCGACGTTTTTGGTTCCGACGCCAAGGAAGCCGCCGACGCCGATGACGACGGATTTCGCCATGCCGTCCTTGTCAAAGACGACGTCAGTGACCTTGCCGATATTCTCGGCATTGTCGCCAGTGCCATTATAGACCGATGCACCGATAATATTGGTGACGATGCTACCTTCCGCCCGCACCACCGGCGCAGCCGGTTGTTGGGCGGCTGGCGGGTTAGCCGGGGCTGGGGTTGCAGCGCTCTGCGCGAAGGCCCCGGTTGCGACCATTGTCGCAAGGGCAGTCGTCGCTAAAAGGGTCCGGATCATGATAATCTCTCCTCGTGCCTGATTTCGTGCGCCGCGTGCGGTCGACCCATCGGGGGAGATTGGACGCGGCATCTCTACAGGTTCACAACGTCGTGACCATGCTGTTGTTCCGACAAAAAACCGCGGCGTTCGAGACCAAGACCCACCAAACGGATGCGTATCCGCCAGCTGACGCAACCCTGGATTCCGGGCTTGGGTTCTGGCCTTGGATTGCGGCGCAACCGGAACCTTTCCTGGTCCGCTGCGTTCCAGCCTCCGGCTTGGGCGCCCGGGCCAGGTTTTGAGCGGAGCGGGGCATGAAGTTTGCAGCGGTGCTGAACCGGGACGGTGGCACCTTGCGCACCGTGGATCTCGCGGCTTTTTCGGACCGGATGCGTCAGACGCTGGAATCGGCGGGCCACTCTCTCAGCATCGACATCGTTGCCGGCAAGGACATCGTGGAAACCCTCGACAGCGCCGCGTCGCGCCGCGCCGTCGATGTTGTGCTTGCCGGCGGCGGTGACGGAACCATCTCAGCCGCGGCCGCAAGGCTGATGGGCAAGAAAAAGGCGCTTGCCATATTGCCGGCCGGCACGATGAACCTGTTCGCGCGCGGTCTGGGCATTCCGCAGTCGCTCGATGCCGCGTTGGACTCCTTCGCCGACGGCGAAATCATCGCGGTCGACATGGCCACGGCCAATGGCCAGCCATTCGTCCATCAGTTCTCGATCGGCATGCATGCCAAGATGGTGCAGCTACGCCAGGGGATGGAATTCGGATCGCGCCTGGGCAAGATCGGTGCTTCGGCCAAGGCCGCTTGGGCGACGATCAGGAACCCGCCGGCGATGAACGTCACGCTCGGCATTGGCGACGCCGAGGTGACGGCGCGCATATCGGGCATCGGCGTCACCAACAATCTGTTCGGCGAAGGCCATTTGCCTTATGCCGACAACCCTGCGGGCGGCGTGCTAGGCGTCTATGTCACGGTGGCGCAGCAGCGCGCCGAACTGGTCAAGTTCTTCTTCAACATGGCGCGCGGCAAGTGGCGCGACAATGAGCATGTCGAAATCCACCAGGCCGACCGTGCGGTGCTGAAAATCCATTCCGGCGGCAGAAAGTTTCGCGCTGTCATGGATGGCGAACTGGTCAGGCTCGATCGGGAGACGACCATCGAAATCCGGCCCGGAGCGCTCAACGTCCTGGTGCCGGCCAGCATTGCCAAGGCAAAGGCTGCCTGATGTGGCCCCGGGCCCTGACGCGGTCTTTGGCGATGACGCAATCTCTGGCGATGGCGGCCGAAACTCTAACCGCCGCTCGGCCCACTTCCTTGCTCCGTGGCTGGAGTCTTGGCCGTTTCGCCATATATTTCGGCGACACCCCATGCCACGAATGCCAGAAGCAGCGCCGCGATCAGGATGCGCAACCCGTGCCAACCCCAACGCCCCTGGCGTGCTTTGTTTTCAGGAATGATCTTGGGCATGGTCGGCCCTCGTCTCGTTCTGCGCCAACCCGCGCACTCGATAAATCACGGTCGGGTAACGGGTTCCTTGCTAGGATGGTTCCGGGGAGCCGGGTCCGGAAGGATGGCGCTGGAAGATCTGTCGAAGTGACACGAGGCGGGCCGCCCCGGCGCTGCTACTCCTCGCCGGCCTCCGGATGGCCGGTGTCGGACTTCACGTTCTCGCGGTAGATGGCGTAGGCCGCGAGTGCCACGGCCGGACCGAGAATAACCCCGAGCCCACCTTTTCCCTTGAGCAATGTCGGCAGTACAGCGAGCGCGGCCGTAATGCCGATCGCCTTCATGTCGGCCTTGCGCCGCCTTGCCTCGCGGCGGACCCGGGCGCCCGACATCAGCCTGTGGGTCAAAAGAACAAGGCCCGCGATCACCAGGAAGCCGACACCGAAACCAACCGCGGCAGCCAGCGATCCATAGCGCGCCGATGTCCAGATATAGGCTGCCCCGACCAGGAAGCCGAAGCCGCAGAATGCCGCCAGCGCGGCAAGCGCGTAGACGATGGCCGCCGTGCGTGCGCGCCGCACCGCAGCCATTGTTTCACCCGAGGCAAAACCCGAGAGCAGGGAAGCCAGCAATCCCATCTCAGCGGAACTAGCGACGCGCGAGCAGCGCGAACAGGAAGCCGACGCCAGCGGCGATTGCCAGCGACGTCACCGGCTTTTCGCGTACACTTGCCACCATCTGCGCCTCGATATCCCTGGCATTGCCGCGCAGGCTGTCGAAGGCTGCTTCCCCTTGGGCGCGCAACTGCTCGACGCCTTCGGCCGCCGCCCGGCGCGCTGTGCCGTAGCCGTGTTCACCGGTCTTGGCCAGCTGCTTGGTGAGCTTGTCGATATCGGCCTTCAACTGCCTGATATCGGCTTCAAGATCCGAATTCGTCCGGGCTTCGTTGGCGGTTTTCCCTGCGGCGGTTGCCATTGCTTAACTCCTTGTGATTGCTCGATTTCAAACGCGCCGTGTGTCTCAAGGTTCCGATGTGGGGACAAACTACCCCAAAACCCGGTTACGTGCATCCTCGGCGCCCTGGCGAGAAGCGCCGCGTCATATCAGCGGGCCGCGGCGTTCGCCCAGAAGCTCCGGTCTCCCGAACTCCCGGAACACCGGCAAGAGCCGCAACGGACATTGCTCGCAAGGGTATTGCCGGGCTCGCAAGGGTATTGCCGGCTTGAAAAAGCACACGCCCGATCTGGCTTGGCATTTCCTCCTTGCAAAGGCCTGCCGCCAGCAGGTCCGCTTTACGCGCTTGTCCAAGGTCGGCCTTTTATCGCCGGCGCACGGCTTTTTTAAATGACAACACACCAAATTACGATCATGACTCCCGACGTTTCAAGGAGCAATCGCCCGTGCCCCAATTACTTGACGGATTGCGCATTCTTGTCTTGGAGGATGAATTCCTCATAGCCATGGATGTCGAGCAACTCTGCCGCGACCACGGTGCGGGCGAGGTGGTGGTTGCCCGCGACCTGGCCGAGATTGACGGCCGGAAGATCGCGACGCATTTCGACGCGGCCATTGTCGATCTGATGCTGGGTGGCGCCTCGACGCTCGAATTCGCCGCGGGCCTGCGTGAGACCGGCGTCCCGTTCGTGTTTGCGTCCGGTCATTCCGATGCGGGCGAGATCAAGGCATCCTTCCCCGGAGTGAGGCTGGTCACCAAGCCGTATTCAGGCGAAGACCTCGTCGAAGCCGTGGCGCTGGCCTACGGTCGCGGCTCCCTTGGCTGAGACCGACGCAACGACATTCGAATTGCCGTTATCCGGCCCGCATTTCAATGTGCCGCCGTCCCTGTGACCTGGGCCGAGATCGCATCGGGACCATACTCGTCCTCACCGGAGATTTTCAGGATCTCCTGCAGGCGTGTGCGGGCCCTGCTGACCCGACTCTTGATCGTTCCGACCGCGCAACCGCAGATTTCGGCGGCCTCCTCATAGGAGAAGCCCGATGCACCGATCAGGATGATGGCTTCGCGCTGGTCCTCCGGCAATTGCTCGAGAGCGCCACGAAAATCCTTGAGGTCGAGCTGGCCATGCTGGGCCGGATGCACCGCAAGCCGGGCCGTCATGATGCCGTCGCTGTCCTGCACCTCGCGGCCGCGCTTGCGCATCTGCGAATAGAACTCGTTGCGCAGGATCGTGAAAAGCCATGCCTTGAGATTGGTGCCGGGCTGAAAGCTCTCATGCTTGTCCCAGGCCTTGACCAGCGTCTCCTGCACGAGGTCGTCGGCCTTGTCGGCATTCTGTGTCAGCGACACGGCAAAAGCCCGCAAGCTCGGGATTGCCCCAAGCAGATCGGTCTTGAAGCCTTGGGAGACCGCTGCCATGCCTCAGTCCTTCTTCTGTGCGGGTTCGGCCTGTTCCAGTTGTCTGAGCAACTGGGCGAAGCGATCCGGCACATTGTCGGAGACCAGCTCGTCATAATATTGTTTGAGTTTGCGTCCGATTTCGGAGTTCGGCCCCAGAGGGTCGCCGACGCCATTCCGGCGCCTGCCCGCGGCACCAGCCAGAATATCTTTCGTCATGTCCTTCATTTCGCCCTTATATTCCCAGAACTCAAGCCGCTCGTATCCAACGCAACACAAGGCAAGCGGCACCCTCGTCTGGTTGCCCATCCCGACGCCCAAACGCCATTGCCACGGATTTGTTCCATATCGGTGGAACTTTTTCGGAAAAGCGCCGTTATTTCCGCGGGGCGCAATCGGCGTGAGCTGCAATCCGTCCAACCGCGTCATCTGAGGGAGACGTCCATCATGAGCTTGTCCGCCACCATCGCTCCGCATCTGCCGTTCTTGCGGCGCTTCTCGCGTGCCGTCTCGGGATCGCAGGAGAGCGGCGACGCGCTGGTCGCCGCAATGCTTGAGGCCATCATCGCCGATGTCGACATCTTCCCGGAGGCGTCGAGTGACCGGATCGCCTTGTACAAGGTTTTCGCCAAGCTCTTCACATCCGTTGCCATCCGCGTTCCGCAGGAGCAAACGCAATCGGCCTGGGAGCAGCGCGCCGCCGCAAATCTCAATGCGATCGCGCCGCTTCCCCGCCAGGCCTTCCTGCTGGTTGCCGTCGAAGGTTTCAGCGAGGACGAGGCAGCCGAAATCCTCGATGTCGGCGACCAGGAGTTCTCTGAGTTGCTCGCCGAGGCAAGCAATGAGATTTCCCGTCAGGTGGCGACCGACGTGCTGATCATCGAGGATGAACCGCTGATCGCCATGGATATAGAGGAGATGGTCGAGAGCCTCGGTCATCGGGTCGTGGGAACGGCGCGCACCCATGCCGAAGCGGTGACGATGTTCGGCAAGACCCGACCGAAGATGGTGCTCGCAGACATTCAGCTCGCCGACGGCAGCTCGGGCATCGAGGCCGTGAACGAAATCTTGTCGTCGACATCCGTGCCGGTAATCTTCATCACCGCCTTCCCCGAGCGTCTCCTGACCGGAGAGCGCCCCGAGCCCGCCTTTCTCGTGACCAAGCCGTTCAATCCCGACATGGTGAAGGCGCTGATCAGCCAGGCTCTGTTCTTCGACCGGCAGGCCAAGGCTGCCGCATAGATCGCGGGCTCCGGAAGCCGGACGAGGGACATCAAAAGGCCGTTGGATGCGATTCATCCGGCGGCCCTTTTGACAAGCCGGATCGGCCACTGGCGAATTTCCCAGCCCGCGCTGCCCGGAACGATTTGCAAGCACCGTCTTTTTCGGCGAATGGTGGAACAAACCGCATCCACCCACGTTTTTGCCGTATCATTCGAAGGAGATGGACCATGCTTTACTGGGCGCTCGTATTTCTCGTCGTGGCGATTATTGCCGGCGCGCTTGGTTTCGGCGGCATTGCCGGCACATCCGCCGGTATCGCGCAGATATTGTTCTTCATCTTCCTGGCTTTCCTGATTATTTCGCTTCTGGCCGGCCTGTTCAGGCGGGCGTGAGCCTGGCGGCTCATGAGGCGAACACTGGAAGCCGCACCCCTCAAACGGTTTCCAGCCACCGCCGGGCGGCGTCCTTCAAGGATACCGTCCGGCGGACCGCTTTCAGGGGAACCCATTCGACAGTGAGCCGTTCAGCCCGAGTTGGATGGACGAATTGACCGATGCGCTCCAGGACTTCAGACAGAACGGAAGGCGCACCGCGCGATGAAGTCATCGCCATGCACCCCGCCGAAAGCGGCATGCAGCTTGGCCGAGCCCTTCTCCACGCATTGCACAATGCCGGCATTTCCGTCCTCTATCAGGATCGCGAAATGAAGACCGTATGGGCCCGCAACATGCGCGCGCCCTGGGCCTCCGACGATGTCGACGGGAACGGCATCCTGCCAACGGCGCAGGCCGACCGCATCGGCGCCGCCAAGCGCGATGTGGTTGCGACCGGCGATCCTCAGCGCCTTGAAATCAGTGTTCCAGTCGAGAATGGCGTTCGCTGGTTTCAGATCTGGGTCGATGCCGACCGAGGCGACAATGGCGATGTCCAAGGCGTCGTCACCACCATGGTCGAGACGACCGAGCAGAAGCGGCGCGAACAGACATTGACGACGCTGCTGCGTGAAGTCAGTCACCGCTCGAAGAACCTGCTGGCGATCATCCAGAGCATCGCGACCCAGACCGGTCGTTATTCCGACGGCGTCGGCGACTTCCTGAAGCGCTTCCGCGGCCGGCTGCAGTCGCTGGCGTCCTCCCAGGATCTGGTGACATCCTCCAACTGGCGAGGGGCAGCCCTTCATGAGCTGGTGGCGAGCCAGGTCGGCCGCTACGGAGCGAATCCGTCACATAGCCTTCGCTTCCGTGGCGCCAATCCCTACCTCAATCCCAACGCCGCGCTGCATATTGGCCTGGCGATGCATGAACTCGCCGTCAACTCCGTCAGCTACGGCGCCCTGTCTCGGCCGGATGGTTTCGTCGAGGTCACCGCCGACCTCAACGCCGCCGACACGGGGGAGGTCACCCTGTCCTTGACATGGGCCGAAACGATAGGGACCAAAGACGATGGGGGCGGTCAGAAGCGATTCGGCAGCGTCGCGTTGGAGCGGGTGGTGCCAGCGTCCCTGAACGGAACCGCGAACCTCGATATCGGCGACGGCCATCTCGAATACCGCCTTGTCGTTCCGCACAACAATTTCGAGACGCAGTGAAAGCCTCGGCAAGCAGCGATTCTTAACCGGCTGTTCACCATGAGGGTGGATGCTTTTTTTCCCAGATACCGCCGGAACCTGCCCCGCTTTCGGACATTGTTGGCAGGCTTGCAGCGCGGTACGGGAGGAATGTCTTGACGGTTGCCGACATGAACATATTGGAACAAGCCGCCCGGATTTCGATGGGCGAATTTCTGGAATCCGAATCCTCCGCGGAAACACACCCTGAGGCAGGCAGGGGTTCGATGAAGGGGCTCATTCTTGCCTTGGCCGCGATCATGTTGCTGGCCGTTCTTTGGCAGCTGACCTGACTTGGGTCCTGCTCTCCGTTGAAATCGCCGGTCGATCAACGCCGCCGCGCCTCCGATCGCGAGGGGCCGCAGTTTTTTTGCGTAACCCGTTGGAAATGACAGGAACTTTTTGACGATGTCGGCCGTTATTGCGGCCAGAGGACATCCGTCATGGAACACATAGCCGCGTTGTTGCTGGTGATCGGCTGCTCGAACACGATGGCCGAATGCCGGGAATTGCAGGTCCCAGTCAGTGTTTTTGCGACTGCCGACGAGTGCACCGCCGAGCGCCCCTTCGCGATGGGCCACGTGCAGGGGCAGGCGCAGCATGTCGTCGCCGAATGCCTCGCGGTCGATCCCGCCTTGGAGGACGACTACGATCAGATTGTCTGGAAGGTGCGGCCAGACGGTAACCTTGACGCTTCGTTGGCCATTTCCAACCTCGTCATGGCATCGAACACGATCCGCCCAGAAAAAGACGACCTTAGTCAACAATAAATTGCAGCAGCAAAGGCCGTCGTTTCATGCTAAATGGCGGTTGGAGCTTACTAAAGTGTGGACACAAGGTGAGGAGCGACTCTATGCGGAAAATACTTATTGCCATGGTTGCGGTGGTTGCTGTCAGCGGCTGCACCAGCACGGAGAAGGACGTCGTCGGCGGCGGCTTGATCGGCGCCGGTATCGGCGGCTTGGTCGGCGGCGGCAAGGGCGCGCTGGTCGGTGCGGCTGTCGGCGCCGGATCCGGCCTGCTGGTTCGCAAGTTGCAGAACGGCTACTGCCAGTATCGCGATCATCGCGGCCGGATCTACACGGCCCGCTGCAACTAATTCAGCGATTGGAGCAATCCAGGATCGGCTAGGCAATTTCTATCAAACGCTGAACCGTTCTAATGGAATACAGATCCGGGGGCCATGTGCGACCTCCGGATTTTCTTGGTTGCCGATCGGCAGGATTTCAGCCGACCAACGGAATTCTGATTTCCACCTTCAGGCCGTCAGCCTGGAAATCGCGCTTGATCGTGCCGCGCAATTCGCGCGTGACGTTGAGGTCGATCAGTTTGGTGCCAAATCCGGTCACGGCCGGCGCCTCGACCTTGTTTTTTCCGGCTTCCCGCCAGTTCAGCGCCAACATCCGCTCGCGCCCGCGCCCTACCAGCGACCAGTCCACCTTCAGCGCCCAATCTCCCTTGGACGAAGTGGCGGAATTGCCGGCTTCACCATATTTCAGCGCATTGGTGGCGAGTTCATGAAAGGTCAGGCCAAGCGCCTGCGTCGTGGTTTCGTCGAGCAGCACCTCCGGGCCCGACAGGAGTCCCTCCGGCAGTTCCTTGCCGAACACCTGGCCAAGCTCGATGCGCAGCAGATCGGCAAGGTCGGCTTTCTGCCAGCGTGAGCGCGTCAACATGTCCTGCGAAGCGGCCATCGCCTGCAGCCTAGCCGAGAAGGAGGCGGAGAACTCATTGACGTCGGTTGCCCGCGACGCCGTCTGCCGCGCGATCGCCAGCACCCTGGTGATCGAGTTCTTGATGCGATGCTTCATCTCCTGCAGCATCAGGTCCTTTTCGAGCAGGCTCTTTTCCGTCGTTTCGTGCAAGGCCGACACCGCGTCATAGGCTCGCTCCTGATAGCGCGCCACCAGCGCGATGGCGCCGGCCAGGAGCAGGCCGAACAGCCCCAGCATTACGGGGATGGCGCGCGACGAGGGTTGCGAGAAGGCGCTGGTCGGCCTGAACAACACGGTCCAAGGGCGTCCCGCCACGGTCATCTTGCGGGTGACCAGCAGCTGGTCTCCCAGGGATGAAGCCGGTGGCGTCTCCGAGCGGAACAACAGATTGTCGCCGTTCACCGCTCCATCATAGATCTCTGTGTTGACCGGCAGCAGCGGCGCACGGCTCAGCGCGATCTGGAACAGGTCCCGGGTCCGGAAGGCCGCATAGAGGAAGCCGGCGGTCGAGGATCGCGAGGCGTTGATGACCTCCGGCGCGGTTTCGACGTTGAGCCGCACGAAGACCAGGAAGCCGGTGAAGGTCTGCGCGGCGCCCGTGTGCTGGCCGAGCTGCACCAGCCCGCTTGCATGCTGCTGGTCGTCGGCCATCGCCTTTTCGATTGCCGCGCGCCGCACCGGCTCGCTGAACATGTCGTAACCGATGCTGGCCTGGCTGGACGGATCCAGCGGCTCGAAAAGCGCTATCGGCGTGCGCCAGGGCTGCGTCGTAGCGGGATAGACCGGGTGGCTGGCGCCGAAATCGTGGAGGATTTCGCGTTCGACCGCTGCCTCGTCGCCCGTCTTGACCAGCCGCAGGAAGCCGATGCCGCGCAGGCCGGCGAAATTGTTGTCGACATCCAGGGCCTTGAAGAAGGCCTTGAACTCGTTCTGGGAAATATCGCCGTTGCGCGCGTCGAACAGGGCCTGCATGGAGCGCAGCAGCGACAGATGCAGGTCGATACGGCTCTCGATCCGGTTAAGGGCGTCATCGGCCGCCCCTTCGAACTTGATGCGGGCGGCTTCCTGCGTCGCGAAATAAGCGAATCCCGCCATGGTCATGCTGATCAATGCAACGGCAATGAACGCGACGATTGGAAAAAGCTTCTTCAATGGATGATGCGGTCCCTGAGCAAAACAGGACCTTTATGGGCAAGTCGACGGGCCAACACAATGGTCAGGCCAAGCCATCGTGATCACTGGCATATCACGTGAACGGCAACGGGGCGTACACGCAGCCTGGCTGGCCTCAGGCGGCGATCTTCAGCGCACCCGGCCCCGGTATGGCACCTGGGGGACATTTGCCCAGGATGATCATGCCCAGCGCCTCGTCCTGGGTGACATCCGTGGTGCGTGCCGTGCCGACGACCTGGCCGTTCTTCATCACGCAGACCCGGTCGGCCAGCTCGAACACGTCGTGGATGTCGTGGCTGATCAGGAAGATGCCGATGCCGTCGGACTTGAGCTGCCTGACCAGTTCGCCGACCTGCGCCGTTTCCTGGGGCCCGAGAGCCGCCGTCGGCTCGTCCATGATGAGGATACGGGCGTTGAACAGGATGGCGCGTGCGATCGCCACCGATTGCCGCTGTCCGCCCGACAGTTTGATCACCGGCTCCTTGAAGCGCTGGAAGCGGGGATTGAGCCGCCCCATCACCTTGCGCGCTTCGGCCTCCATGGCGACGTCGTCGAGCGTGCCCCAGGCGGTCATCAGCTCGCGGCCGAGGAACAGATTGGCGGCCGCATCGACATTGTCGGCCAGCGCCAGCGTCTGGTAGATCGTCTCGATGCCGTATTTCTTGGCGTCGCGCGGGTTGGAGATCGCTGCCTCCTCGCCATTGACGAAGATCTGGCCCGAGTCGCGCTTGTAGGCGCCGGACAGGATCTTGATCAGCGTCGACTTGCCGGCGCCGTTGTGGCCGAGCAGCGCCACGACCTCGCCGGGGAAAAGATCGATCGAGGCGTCGTCGACGGCGCGGATGCCGCCGAAGGCGATCGAGATGTTGCGCATATCGACCAGCGGCGTGCCCGTGGGGGCAGTTGCGGGAGCGGTCTTGTCAGCCATGATCGTACCCCTAAACCCGCTTGCGATAGACTGTGTCGAGCCACACCGCGATGACCAGCACGGCGCCGACGACGATGCTCTGCAGCGGCGAGTCGACGCCGAGGAGCACCATGCCCGACTGCAGCGACTGCATCAGCAACGCGCCGAGCATGGCGCCGATGATCGTTCCCGAGCCGCCGGCGAGCGACGTGCCGCCGATGACGGCCGCGGCAATGACGAGCAGCTCGTCCAATGTGCCAAGCACATTGGTGGCCGAGTTCTGCCGTGCCGACGAAATGGCGGCTGCGATGGTGGCCAGCACGCCCATGATCATGAACACCTTCATGGTGATCCAGCGCGTGTTGATGCCGGCGAGGTTGGCCGCTTCCGGATTGCCGCCGATGGCAAAGACATAACGGCCGAAACGGGTGCGTTTGGTGATGAAGGTCATGACCAGACCGACGGCGACCGCCATCAGTACCGGTATGGCGATGCCGTGGGCGATGAACAGGCCGCCCTCGGGCACGGTGATGTTGTTGGCGGCCGCGTAGCGCTTCACGATGCCGATCGGCCACGGATAGGAGTTGGCGAGCCACACCGCGCCCATGATGACGGCGCAGGTGACGACGCCGAGCAGCGTCTCGGCCCAGATCGGGCGCAGCGGGAACCGGAAACGCTTGCGCTGCACCCTTCCGTTGAACAGCGCAAACACGACGGCCAGGCAGGCAACGATGCCCACGACCCAGCTCCAGGTGGCGCCGATCGATCCGGCCGGTCCGCCGCCCATCAGCTGGAAGGTGGCGTCGAGCGGTGCCACCGTCTGGCCTGACGTGACCCACCAGGCGGCACCGCGCCAGACCAGCAGGCCGCCCAGCGTGACGATGAAGGCCGGCACTTCGAGATAGGCGATCACGAAGCCCTGGAACGCGCCGATCAAAAGGCCGAGCGCCAGGCCGATGACCAGCGCCAGCACCCAGATCCACGGATTGCCGAGTTCAAGCCCCACGAACCGGACCAGGAAATGCACCTGGGCAAAGCCCATGACCATGCCGATCAAGCCCTCGGCGGAACCGACGGACAGGTCGATGTTGCGCATGACGATGACCAGCACCATGCCGCAGGCCATGATGGCGACCGCCGACGTCTGGACCGACAGGTTCCACAGGTTGCGCGGCGTGAGAAACGTGCGGCTGTCGAAATCGAGCGGATTGACGCCAAGACGCAGGCTCGAAATCACATGCAGCGCGATCCAGATCAGCAGCAGGGCGCCGATCATGCCCAGCATGCGGGTGTCGATCTCGGTCGCTTTCAGGAACCGGGCGACCGCGCCGAGTTCCGAGGCTCGCGCGGTGTCGGCCTGCAGGTCGGACGTCGTGTCGGTCATGATTTCCTCCAACCGGCTGGCCGTCTGACGCGGATGCCGAACCCAGCCTAGAAGCTATCCGCGCGACGCGGAAACACAAATCTTTTTGAGAAAACGCCGCGGCTTTGGGGCCGCGGCGCCTTCACTTCTGCAAGCGGTCAAACTCAGTTGCAGGCCGCGACTGTGCCGGCGGCGACGCCAGCGCAGACTTCGTCCTTCTTGATCCAGCCGGCGTCGATGACGAGGTTGAGATTGTCCTTGGTGATGGCGACCGGGGTCAGGAACAGCGACTTGACGGTGTTGCCGCCAGGCGTCGTGAAATCCTTCGCGCCGGCGATGTCGGTCATCTTCTTGCCGTCGGCGAGCTGCGAGGCGATCTCGGCGGCGTTCTTGCCGAGTTCACGCGCGTCCTTCCACACCGACACGGTCTGGGTGCCGAGCGCGATGCGGTTGAGCGCGGCGTGGTCGCCGTCCTGGCCAGAGACCGGCACGGTGCCGGCGAGCCCCTGCGCCGTCAACGCCGCGACGACGCCGCCGGCGGTGCCGTCATTGGCCGCGACCACCGCGTCGACCTTGTTGTCGTTGGCGGTGAGGAACTGCTCCATGTTCTTCTGGGCGTTGGCGGGCAGCCAGCCGTCCGTATAGGCTTCGCCAACATTCTTGATCTTGCCGCTGTCGATGGCTTCCTTCAGCACTTCCATCGAGCCCGAGAACAGGAAGTCGGCGTTCGGGTCGGCGCCCGAGCCCTTGATGAAGACGTAGTTGCCTTCAGGCTTCACCTTGAACACCTCGCGGGCCTGCATGCGGCCGACTTCCTTGTTGTCGAAGGTCAGGTAGAAGACGTCTTTGTTCTCGATCAGGCGGTCATAGCCGACGACCGGAATGCCCTCGTCGAGCGCCTTCTGTACCGCCGGGCCAATGGCCGACGCATCCTGCGCCAGGATGATCAGCGAATTGGCGCCCTGCGAAATCAGGCTTTCGACATCGGTCAGCTGCTTGCCGGGATTGGACTGCGCATCGGCGGAAATGTATTTGTCGCCCGCGGCCTCGATCGCCTTCTTCATGGCGGCTTCGTCAGTCTTCCAGCGCTCTTCCTGGAAATTCGACCACGAAACGCCGATGACCTTGTCCTTCGCCTGCGCGACCGACGCCAGTGTCAGCGACATGGCGACACCCGCCAGAATGGCGACTGTGAATCTCTTCATGTTATCCTCCCTGCGCCGCGTATGGCGCGACCAAACTGGCCCGAAGGCCGGCACAGAGGCCCTATTTTTTCGAGCCCCGAAAAAATACTGGTCCATCGTCGGAACGCTGTCAACATCGATTCTGATGCATTTTGAGGTGCCGGGAACCTTTTTTCGAGTCCCGCAATAAATAAATGACAGCACCAGCCGCTTCTGCCAGTATTCGACGCGTTGCCGGAGGTGTCGAGGGGCGTCAGGAACCACGGCGACGGGGAGGATGTGGGAAAGCATGTCGGTCGGAATCCGTCACGACGATCTGCGCCGGCGCAACCGCGCAATGGTGATTGCAGCCGTGCGCCAGGGTGGCCAGCCCTCGCGCACCGAGATCGCCGCGACCACGGCCCTCAGCCACTCGACCATATCGGCGATATCAGCCGACCTGATCGCAGAGGGTATCCTGACCGAAGGCAAGCCCAACGAGGCCGGCTCACTGAAACGCGGCCGGCCACAGGTCGGCCTTGGCCTCAACCCCGAGGCCGCGGCTGTGATGACCGTGGTGCTGTCGCTGAATTTCCTCTCTGTCGCCGTCATCGATTATGCCGGCCAGGTGGTCGCCGAGGAACAGCGCCGGCTGGACACGCTGACCATGTCGCGCGAGGCGCTGATCGGCGAATGCACGGCAATAGTACGACGTCGCCTCGAGGATCCCGATCTCGATGTCCGCAGTGTGGCCCGCATCGCGTTGGCGATCCAGGGCATCACCGACACCGAGGCGCGCGCCATGCTGTGGTCGCCGATCACGCCGCAGACGGACATAGCCTTCGCCGACATACTCGAAGCCGAATTCGGCATCCCCGCCACCGTGGAGAACGACTGCAACATGATGGCGGTGGCGCTGCGCTGGCGCGACCCCGAACGCTACCGCGACGACTTCATCGCCATCCTGCTCTCGCACGGCATCGGCATGGGCCTTGTGCTGAAGGGCGAGCTGTTCACCGGCACGCATTCGTCGGGTGGCGAGTTCGGCCACATGATCCATCGCCCGGGCGGCGCGCTCTGCCGCTGCGGGCGGCGCGGCTGCGTCGAGGCCTATGCCGGCAACTACGCTATCTGGCGTAACGCCAGGCAGCTTGGTGAGGACACCGAGCCGGTCGCCGATGTCAGCGACGCGCAAATGCGGACACTCGCCGCGACGGCAAGGGAGAAGGACGGACCGGAGCGCGAAGCCTATCGCAAGGCCGGCGAGGCGCTGGGCTATGGCCTCGGTAGTCTTTTCGCGCTGATCGATCCGGCACCGGTTGCGATGGTCGGCGTCAGCGCCGCCGCCTTCGACCTGATCGAGCCGGCCTTGCGCGAGGCCATCGCCCAGACTGCCGGCGGCCAGCATTCGGAATCGATTTCCTTCGACACCGAGCCGAACGAGCTGCCGCTCATCCGCGAAGGCTGCGCCATGCGCGCATTGACCTTCGTCGACCAGGAGATTTTCGCGCCTGGCGTGCAGGCAAGGGCGGGCGCGGGAAAGAACGTTGCCTGAGACCAAGATCGAACCCAATCACTCCGACGGGGCATGACATACTACCCGCCAGATTTCGAGCCTCCTGCTAGAGCATGATGTCGAAAAGTGTGAAGCGGTTTTCGGACGACATCATGCTCTATCTCTTCGATTTAGAGAAGGATTCAGATTTCAGGTTGATTCGACCTAAAATCATCCGGCTCTAAGCCCCCGTCGGGCGGCGGTGCGGTCCGCCGTGCGCCAGTACCCAAAACCGGCGTTCAGGCCGGGTAGAGCGCCGCAGCCCAGCGGCAGAAGGTCTGCACCGCGTCATTGCGTCCCGCCCCGTCGGCCTGCACCATGTAATGCGCGCCACTTATGGGCAAGCGGTGCGGCAAGGGCGCTACCAGTTGGCCGGAATCGAGAAACGGCCTGGCGAAACTCTCCAGAACGATCATGGCGCCGCCGCCCGTGGTCATCGCCCAGAGCGCGAGCAGCGATGAATCGTAGCGGGCACGCTGCGGCGGGGCCGGGAGGGCGAGGCCGAAATGATCCGACAGGCGCTGCCACTCGGTCTCAAACCCGATCACATGGTGCAGGCAGGCAAAGGGGAAGTCGCGGATGTCCCGGCGCCCCGCCAACCAGGCGGTGTCGGCAGGATGGCAGACGACGATCGCGGATTCATGGGCCAGCAGTTGAACCGCACCCTCGGGCCAGTCGCCGTGCCCCCAGCGGATGTCGACATCGCTGTTGCCGGCTTCAAAACGATCGGACCAGACGAAGGTGGAGAGTTGGATGTCGATCTCTGGATGGGCCTGCCGAAAATCGGCCAGCCGGGGCGCGAGGATCAACGCCGCCCAAGTGATCGAGGCGCGCACCCGCACCACCCGCCGCGATGGGCGCGCGAAGAGACCGTCCGTCGCCCGCTGCAACTCGGCGAAGGACTGGCGCACCGGCTGGGCATAGGCCTGGCCGATATCCGTCAGCGCAACGCCGCGCGGCAGCCGCTCGAACAGCCGCGCGCCGACATGCTTTTCCAGCAGGCGGATATGCTGGCTGACGGCCGCTGCGGTCAGGTTCAGCTCAGTGGCCGCGGCGGTGAAACTGCCATACCGCGCCGCCGCCTCGAAGGCGAGCAGCCAGGTCGGGTGCGGTGTTTTCATGAGATCTTACCGTCAATTAAAATGACCCCAATACCTGAAAAGATATTCTTTGTGTTGTCAATTTCTGAGCAATACCCTGCGCATGAACCACGGCCGGAAAAGAGCGACATCGATGTCAGACCGGAAGGAATGGAACCACGTCCCCGACAGCCTGCCCATTGAGATTGCGCCGATCTGGCGCTGGCCGCTGAACCTCGCAGCGATCTTTCGCTGGTATGTCGGAAGCTGGCTGCCTGTCTCAATCAATCTCGTCATCGTGGGGCTGGCCTTCGCGGCTTATGCCTTGGCCAGCCCCACGCTTGCCCAGGCGAAGGAGCCAGGGCTATGGATCGGGGTGATCTGGCTACGAAACTTCGGCCTGACGGTAATTGTAGCGCAGGGGCTGCATCTTGTTTTTCACCGCCACCAGTTGCAGGGCACCGACAAAAAGTTTGATCCGCGCCCTTACCCGCGCAAGGGGCGCGCCTTCAGTTTCGACAGCCAACTGGCCGACAACGTATTCTGGTCGCTGGCTTCGGGCGTAACGATCTGGTCGGCATACGAGGCGCTGGTCTGGTGGGCGATGGCCAATGGCTATGCGCCGACTCTAACATGGTCCGGCCACCCGGTCTGGTTCGTCGGCCTCTTCCTGTTGATCCCGATCTGGGAGAGTTTCTACTTCTACTGGATTCACCGGCTGCTCCATACGAAGCTCCTTTACCGCATCCACGCGCTGCATCACCGCAATATTGATGTGGGGCCGTGGTCGGGCCTTGCGATGCACCCGGTTGAACACATTTTCTATTTCGGAACCGCGCTGGTCCATTTCGTTGTTCCGTCCAGCCCGATGCATCTTATCTGCCACCTGATGTTCTATGGCCTTTACGCCATTACCACCCATACCGGGTTCGAAGGGCTCTGGCTGGCCGGGCGCAAGCGCGTCGACCTGGGCACCTTCCACCACCAGCTTCATCATCGCTACTTTGAGGTGAACTACGGCACGCTGGAAGTGCCATGGGACAAGTGGTTCGACACCTTCCACGATGGCACTGAATCGGCAAAGGCACGGATGAAGGCGCGTCTTGCCGCGCGGCGCCGGCTATAGGTCATGCCGGCGGAAGGGGCACGTGATATAAGTCCTCAGGCAGGTTTACGCCGCAGACCGCCCCAGCCCCCGATCTCTTTACGGCAAGGCCGGCGAGGCGCTGGGTTATGGGCTGGGCAGCCTGTTCGCGCTGATCGATCCCGCACCCGTCGCCATGGTCGGCGTCTGCGCGGCGGCCTTCGACCTGATCGAGCCGGCACTGCGCGAGGCGATCGCCCACACCGCCGGCGGCCAGCATTCGAAATCGATCTCCTTCGACATCGGGATTTGTTTTTCTTCCATGTGATCGGCGCGGCATGCATGATTGTTTTGCTCTGGAAGGTGCACAATCATACACGTGGGCGCTCCCCATTCCGATCTCACCGAGATGGGACAGACGTCTAGTCTTCCCTGATCGCGTAGCCCGCGCCGCGGATGGTGCGGATGACGTCGGGCATGCGGCCATTGTTGACCGCCTTGCGCAGCCGTCCGACATGCACGTCCACGGTGCGCTCGTCGATATAGATCGTCTCGCCCCAGACATTGTCGAGCAGCTGGCTGCGCGAGAACACCCGACCGGGATGGCGCATCATGAACTCTAGCAACCGGAACTCGGTCGGGCCAAGCCGGATCTCGCTCTTCTTGCGATAGACCCGGTGCGATTCGCGGTCGAGCACGATGTCGCCGACCTTGAGCACGCTGGACAGCACTTCCGGCTTGGCGCGGCGTAGCAGCGCCTTGACCCGGGCCATGAATTCCGGCGTCGAGAACGGCTTGACCAGATAGTCGTCGGCACCGGTCGAAAGGCCGCGCACGCGGTCGCTCTCCTCGCCGCGTGCCGTAAGCATGATGATCGGCAGCCTCTCGGTCTCGGGCCGCATTCGCAGGCGCCGACAGAGCTCGATGCCGGAAACCGCCGGCACCATCCAGTCGAGCACCAGGAGGTCGGGCACGTTCTCCTGGAGGCGGATCTCGGCTTCGTCGCCGCGCGTCACCACCTCGACCTGGTACCCTTCCGATTCCAGATTGTAGCGCAGGAGCACACCGAGCGGCTCCTCGTCCTCCACCACCATGATGCGTGGCGCGATCATCGATTGATCATCCCTGCCGTCAAGCCGCCGGCACCGACATCGCCGTCTCGTCCTGCTTCGGACGATTGGCGGGCAGTTGCGTGCCAGTCAGCACATAGTACGCATTCTCGGCGATGTTGGTCACATGGTCGCCGATGCGTTCGAGGTTCTTGGCGCAGAACAAAAGATGCGTGCAAGCCGTGATGTTGCGCGGATCCTCCATCATGTAGGTCAGGAGTTCGCGGAACACCGAGGTGTATTTGACGTCGATGCGTTCGTCGTCGTTCCTGAGCTTGGCGAGTGCGGCGGCATCGCCGGCCGCATATTCCTCGACCACGCCCTGCACCTGGATCAGCACCAGCTGCGCCATGGAGTCGATCGAGTGCGACAGGTCGCGCGGCGTGGCGGTGAGGCCGACGGAGCCGACGCGCTTGGCGATGTTCTTGGCAAGGTCGCCGATGCGCTCGAGATCGCCCGCCATGCGGATCGAGCCGACGACATGGCGCAGATCGTCGGCCATCGGCTGGCGCTTGGCGATCAGGGTGATGGCGCGGTCGTCGAGTTCGCGCTGGCGCGCGTCCATGATGGCGTCGTCGGAGACGACGCGCTGTGCCAGCGCGCTGTCCGAATTCAGCAGCGCCTTGGTGGCGCCACCGACCATCGTGCCGGCGAGATCGCCCATGTCGCTGATCAGCCTGCTGATCTGTCCGAGATCCTCGTCGAAGGCTGCGACTGTGTGTTCGGCCATGATCCTGGTCCTCGTATGCGTGAGATCAGCCGAAACGGCCGGTGATGTAGTCCTGCGTGCGCTTCTCGCGAGGCGACGTGAAGATCTTCTCGGTCTTGTCGAATTCGACCAGTTCGCCCAGATACATGAAAGCCGTCTGCTTCGAGACGCGCGCGGCCTGCTGCATGTTGTGGGTGACGATGACGATCGTGTAGTCGGCCTGCAACTCGTCGATCAGTTCCTCGATCTTGGCGGTGGACAATGGGTCGAGCGCCGAGGCCGGCTCGTCGAGCAGGATGACTTCCGGCTTCACCGCCACCGTGCGGGCGATGCAAAGCCGCTGCTGCTGGCCGCCCGACAGGCTGAGGCCGCTGGCGTTCAGCTTGTCCTTGACCTCGGTCCACAGTGCCGCGCGCTTCAGCGCCTGTTCGACACGGCCGTCCATCTCGGCCTTGCTGATCTTCTCGTAGAGCCTGACACCGAAGGCGATGTTCTCATAGATCGACATCGGGAACGGTGTCGGCTTCTGGAACACCATGCCGATCTTGGTACGCAGCAGGTTGAGATCCTGCGAGCGGTCGAGAACATTTTGGCCGTCGAGCAGCACCTGACCCTCGGCGGTCTGCTTGGGGTAGAGCTCGTAGATGCGGTTGAAGACGCGCAGCAGCGTCGACTTTCCGCAACCCGACGGTCCGATGAAGGCCGTCACGCTGCGCTCGGGCAGCGACAACGTGATGTCCTTCAGCGCCTTCGACTGGCCGTAGTAGAAATTGAGGTTCTTGACCTCGATCTTCGCCTTGGCGGCTGCCTCGGTGGCAATCGTCATGTCTGCAGACAACATCTGGCTCATTTGTCCTCTCTGCGTCCGGTCAGGCTGCGCGCAAAGATGCTGAGCGCGAGAACCGTCAATGTGATTATGAGTGCGCCGGTCCAGGCCAGCTGCTGCCATTCCTCATAGGGGCTGAGAGCGAACTGGAAGATGGTGACCGGCAGGCTGGCCATCGGCGCGTTGAGATTGCTCGACCAGAACTGGTTGTTCAGCGCGGTGAAGAGCAGCGGCGCCGTCTCGCCGGAGATGCGGGCGATCGACAGCAATATGCCGGTGACGATGCCGGAAAGTGCGGCACGGTAAGCCACTGATTTGATGACCACCCAGCGCGGCGCGCCGATAGCGGTGCCGGCTTCGCGCAAGGCGTTCGGCACCAGGTTGAGCATGTCCTCGGTGGTGCGCACGACCACGGGGATGACCAGGATGGCCAGAGCGACGGCGCCGGCGATCGCCGAGAAATGCCCCATCGGCCGCACCATCAATTCGTAGACGAACAGGCCGATGATGATCGACGGCGCCGACAGCAGGATGTCGTTGATGAAGCGCACCACGGTGGTGAGTTTCGAGAAGCGGCCGTATTCGGCCATGTAGGTGCCGGCCAGAACACCGATTGGCGTGCCGACGATAACGGCGATGACCGTCATCACCACGCTGCCATAGACAGCGTTCAGCAGGCCGCCGGCATCGCCGGGCGGCGGCGTCATCTGCGTGAACACATCAAGCGAGAGCCCTGCTACGCCTTTGTAGATCAACGCGCCGAGGATCAGTGCCAGCCAGGCAAGCCCGATGCCCGCGGCGGCGACGCACAGCGTCATCATCACCGAGTTTCTGGCCTTGCGGCGGCTGTGAAGCGACGAGGCTGTCGACATCGGTCAGGCTCCGGTGCGGGCGTCGATGCGCATCAGCATGTAGCGTGCGATCGCAAGGATGAGGAAGGTGATGACGAACAGGATCAGGCCGAGCGCCACCAGCGAGGACGTGTAGAGGTCGCCAACGGCTTCGGTGAATTCATTGGCGATGGTCGCGGAGATTGTCGTTGCCGGCGCGAACAGCGAGGTCGAGATGCGGTGCGCGTTGCCGATCACGAACGTCACCGCCATGGTTTCGCCAAGCGCGCGGCCAAGGCCGAGCATGACGCCGCCCATGATGCCGATACGGGTGTAAGGGATGACGACGCGACGTGTCACTTCCCAGGTCGTGCAGCCAATGCCGTAGGCGGACTCCTTCAGCACCGGCGGCACCGTGTCGAACACGTCCTTGGTGATCGAAGTGATGAAGGGCAGCACCATGATGGCGAGGATCAGCGACGAGGTCAGCAGGCCGATGCCGTAGGGCGGACCGGCAAACAGGCTGCCAAGGCCGGGAATGCCATGGAAAACGCTGATGATGAAGGGCTGCACTGTCGTCTGCAGGAACGGCGCCAGGACGAACAGGCCCCAGATACCATAGATGATCGAAGGAATGCCGGCCAGCAATTCCACCGCCATGCCGATTGGGCGCCGAAGGGGGCGCGGGCAAAGCTCGGTGAGAAAAATGGCAATGCCGATGCCGAGCGGCACGGCGATCAGGATGGCGATGGCCGATGTGACAATGGTCCCATAGATAGGCGCCAGGGCGCCGAATTTTTCCGTCACCGGGTTCCAGCTCTCGCTGGTCAGAAACGAGAAGCCGAAGGTCGACAGTGCCTGCCAGGAACCGGCAAACAACGAGATGGCAACGCCGCCAAGCAGCACCAGCACGAGAATGGCGGCGGCGCGGGTCAGCCCATGGAAGATCGAATCGGTTAACGCGAAACGTCTGACGATGGCGTCGCGCGAGCCCTTGATGGCTGGCAAGGCTTCCTGGACAGCACTCATGTCAAGCTCGGCTCTTTGTGTTGAGAAAAAGGAGCGCCGCGTGAAGCGGCGCTCCTTCGGGTGATGTTACTCGCCTGCGTAGACCGGCTTGCCGTCGGCCTGGATGTCGGCCTTCCACGAAGCCTTGATCAGGTCGACGACGCTGTCGGGGATCGACACGTAGTCGAGCGCCTTGGCGGTTTCCTTGCCGTCCTTATAGGCCCAGGCAAAGAACTTCAGCGCTTCGCCGGTGGCGGCGGCATCGCTCGGAGTCTTGTGGATCAGAACCCAGGTGGAAGCCGCGATCGGCCAGGTGGTGTCGCCAGGCTCGTTGGTGATGATGACGTTGAAGTTCTTCGCGCCCTTGAAGTCGGCATTCGAAGCGGCGGCGCCGAAGGATTCGAGCGACGGCTCGACGACCTTGCCGGCTGCATTCAGCATCTTGGAGTAGGAGAGGTTGTTCTGCTTGGCATAGGCGTACTCGACGTAGCCGATGCCGCCGTCGGTCTGCTTGACGGTGTTGGCAACGCCTTCGCTGCCCTTGGCGCCGACGCCGGTGGGCCATTCCACGGCAGTGTCCGAACCAACCTTGTCCTTCCAGTCGGGCGAGAGCTTCACCAGGTAGTCGGTGAAGTTGAAGGTGGTGCCCGAGCCGTCCGAACGATGCACGACGGCGATCGCGGTCGACGGCAGGGTGAGCGAGGGGTTCAGCGCCTTGATCGCGGCGTCGTCCCAGGTGGTGATCTTGCCCATGTAGATGTCGGCCAGCGCCTTGCCGTCAAGCACCAGTTCGCCCGGCTTGATGCCGGTGAGGTTGACGATCGGCACGATGCCGCCCATCACCATCGGGAACTGCACTAGGCCGTTCTTTTGGAGGTCGGCGTCGGACATCGGCTTGTCGGTGGCGCCGAAGGTCACGGTCTTGGCGATGACCTGCTTGATGCCGCCGCCGGAACCGATCGACTGATAGTTGAGGCCGATGCCGGTGTCCTTCTTGTAGGTGTCGGCCCACTTGGCGAACACCGGATAGATGAAAGTGGAACCGGCGCCGGAAAGGTCAGCTGCCATTGCCGCGGAAAGGGTGATGGTGGACGCGGCAGCCATTGCAATCGCAACGGCCGCCGAGCGGATGAAATGTCTCATGTGGCCTGCTCCTGTTCGGAAGATGGTCTCTCGGCGCCATTTCCTCCGGCGCCCGCTGAGGCCAATAGCCTTCGATTATAACAGTCGCATGACAGTTTCATGTCAGCCCGGTAACGCGTCGCCCGGACCGAGAAAGGCGCCGATGTCGGGCGCCCGCGGCGCGGTCCGGGTTTACCGCCGGAATCAGGGGCTTGAGCCGTCCGACGGCTGGAATGACCCGGGATTCGACCGGGCGTTCCCAAGTGAAAAAAATCCGGACGGGAGCGCGTTGCTCGCAGCCAGAGCGTGTCATGGCCGGGCCATCGCCAAAAACAGGTCCGTTGGGGTAGAGTGACGCTGTTTCTTGCAGGCGGTCGCTGCTCCCGCCCGTAACCGAGAAGGGCGGAATTCGATTTTGCTATTGTCCCGGCTCGGCATCGCCTTGGATATGGTGCGATCGCACCATATCCATTGCACGCAGGGGTGGCAGCAAATCCGCAGCTGATTCCCTCGATTTTGTCTCGCCGGATCCTGCAATCCCGGCGACGCGGGTGCTAGCCCGCGTTGCGATGGACCTGACGGCCGGCGCCGACCCAGCGCTCGACCTTCTCGAGCAGAGCCCTGGGGCTGATCGGCTTGGGCAGATAGTCGTCCATGCCCGCCTCCAGGCAGCGTTCGCGGTCGCCCTTGAGCGCATGCGCGGTGACGCCGACGATCGGCACATGCGTGCCGGTCTCCTGCTCCAGCAGGCGGATCGCGGCCGTCGCTTCGAGACCGCTCATCTCCGGCATGGAGACGTCCATAAGGATCATGCACGGATTGAGCGTGCCGAAGGCGTCGAGCGCCTTGCGGCCATTGGCGACGATCTCGAAGCGGTAGCCGGTCTCGCCGAGGATCTGGGTGAAGACCATCTGGTTCACCTCATTGTCCTCGGCCACGAGGATATCCAGCCTTTGCCCGCCGCCGGAGGCAGGCAGCCTGGGACGAACCGGCGGCGGCTGCAGCTGCGCACGCTGCTCGGCTATCGCCAGAGGGGCCCGCGGGGCAATCTCGAGCGCCTCGCCCGCTGGCGGCTGAACGGTGTGGCCGCTGGTGGCGTGGCGATGGCGCTGAATGGTCGCGACCAAGGTTTCCAGGAGCGCCGAGGAGCGTGCCGGCTTGATCAGCTGCGCGTCGATGCCAAGATCGCGGTAGCTGGTGTTGGCAAGCGACTGGTCGACCGAGGTCAGCATGATGATCGGCGTATCCGCGAGGCCCTCGGTGTCGCGCACGATGCGCGCCATTTCGGCGCCGCTCATTTCAGGCATCTGATAGTCGAGCACGACGCAATCGACCGCCACGCCATAGGCCGCCGCGGCGATCAGCACCTTGAGGCCTTCTGCACCGCTTTCGGCCGCGCAGGAATCGAACGTCCACGAGGTCATCTGCTCGGTCAGGATGGCGCGGTTGACGGCATTGTCGTCGACGATCAGCACGCGTGCGCCCGTCACGTCCACCGGCGTGATGCGCTGTCCGTTCTGTTGCCCGGCCCCAGGCAGCGTCACTGTGAACCAGAAGGTCGACCCCTTGCCTTCGGCGCTCTCGACGCCGATGTCGCCACCCATCAGGTCGACCAGCCGCGAGGTGATGGCAAGGCCAAGCCCGGTGCCCTCGTGGCGCCGTGTCGACGACGTGTCGACCTGGCTGAATTTCTCGAACACCAGTTTCAGTTTTTCCTCGGGGATGCCGATGCCGGTATCGGTGACAGAGATCGTCAGCCTGGTTCCGGTCGGAACCCGTTCGCCGGTCACATCGACCAGCACGTGGCCTTCTTCTGTGAACTTCACCGCATTGCCGAGCAGGTTGGTGACGATTTGCCGGATCCGGCCGACATCGCCGATGAACAGGCTTTCGAGCCGCGGCTCGATGCGCACGATGAGCTCGAGATCCTTTTCCTTGGCCCGTGTCGACACCAGCGTCGCCACGTCCTCGATCGCCTCGGCGAGATTGAAAGGCGCCGGGTCGAGCACCAACTGGCCGGCATCGATCTTGGAGAAATCCAGGATGTCGTTGATGATGGTCAGGAGCGCATTGCCCGATTTGACGATGATGTCGGTGAATGTCTTCTGCTTCGGGTCGAGATTGGATTTGGCCAGGAGTTCAGCCATGCCCAGCACGCCGTTCATCGGCGTGCGGATCTCGTGGCTCATATTGGCGAGGAATTCCGACTTGGCGCGGTCGGCGAGCACGGCGCGCTGACGCGCCTCGCTGAGCTCCGCCTCGCGCTGCTTGAGCTCCGTGATGTCCGTGGTCGAACCGATCAGGTAGAGCGAACCGTCGGAGGCGATCATAGCGCCCTTGCGGGCGAACTGATGCCTGACGCTGCCGTCGGGAAGGCGCACCGTCTCCTCGATCTCCTGGGTCTCGCCGGTACGCAGCACGGCGAGATCGCTGGCTACGAAGGCCTCGCCATCCGGCCCGAAGATTTCGACGTCGGTCTTGCCGATCGCCTCCTGCTTGCTGAAGCCGGTGAGGTCGCACCAGCCCTTGTTGACATAGAACTGCCTGAGATCGGAGCGCTTGGCGTAGATCGACACCGGTACATTGTCGATCAGGCTGCGGAACACCTCGTTCTCGCGCATGCTCTCTTCCAGAGCTTGCTCGCGTGCCTTGACGTCGGTGATGTCGGTGCTGGAGCCGACCAGATGCACCGATCCGTCCGTGGCCACCAGACGGCTCTTGCGTGTCATCAACTGCCGCACGGTTCCGTCACGATGGGTGACGGGCTCCTCGACCTCACGCACACTGCCGTTCGTCACGACATCGGTGTCGTCCTGGCTGAAGCCCTCTGCTTCCTCGCCGCTGAACAACTGGCGGTCGGTCCGGCCGATGACATCATCCTTGGCGAGACCGGTCAGCGCGCACCAGGCCTTGTTGACGAATTCGATGCTCAGGTCCTGCGCCTTGATGAAGGCGGCTACCGGCAACTCGTCCATGACATGCCGGAAGAGATCGATCTGGCGCATCGAGTGATGAAGCGCAGCCTCGCGACTCTTCAGGTCGGTGATGTCGACGCGCACGCCGATGAACGTGCCGTCATCGGTGCGCATGTCATAGACCTGGTACCAGCGTCCATCCGAATTGAGGCGCTCATAGGAGGAATTCGGCAGACGGTAACGGGCCAGGATGCCGTCAAGCCAGCGTTCGGAATCGACTTCGTACAGGCTGTCGATCCCAGGATCGCCGCTCGAACGGAAATAGCCGACCGAATGGCCGAACTCCAGCGCTTCGCGGATAGTGCGGCCGGGCTGCCAGAAGGGCTTCAGCGCCGGCAGCGTATTCTGCAGCCTGTGGTTGGCGAAGACGAAGTTGTCGTCCCGATCGTAGATGATAACGCCGGCCGGCAGCGATTCCAGCACGTTGGCGAGATGCTTCCGCGCTTCCTGCGCTTCGGTCTCGCGCCGCTTCATGTCGGAGATGTCGAAGAGAAAGCCGGCTACATAGTCGCGGCCGCTTGCCATGCGGACGCGGTTCTTCCTGACGATGCGCGAACGGCTGGCGCCGCCCGCCTCGAAGTTTTCCTCCACTTCATATTGCCGCCCGCTGGCCAGCACCTCACGTTCGCTGCTTTCGAACAACGCGACGTCGGCCGGCCCGAGGAAATCGCCCCCCGGTTTGCCAAGCATGGCTTGCGGCGCCTGCTTGAACAGCGCCGCGAAGGCCTCGTTGACGAAGACGAAGCGCAAATTGTCGTCCTTGACGAAGATCGGATCCTCGACGGCGTTGATCACGGTCTCCGCCAGCCGCGCCTTTTCCAGCGCTTCGGCAAGTTCGGCCTCGCGGTCCTTCATGTCGGTGACATCGACATAGCAAATGAGCAGCTTGCCGCCGGCCAGCGGCGCCATCGACGCGATCAGCGTCCCGCCGTCTTTGCACGGGAACTGCCACGATCCGGCGGTGCCGGCTCTGATTTCGGCCTCGCGCTCGGCGACATGCCGCTGCCATGTCGCGTCGTCCGAGCCATAGGGGTCGGTGTCGCGGCTCGCGTTCATCAGATCGCGGAAGCTGCAGCCGGTCTCGGCGTCCTGGGCGTCGATCTGCCAGAAATCGTAGAAGGCGCGGTTGATGACCTCGACACGCATGGCGGCATCGAGGACGAGAACGCCGATCGGCATCTGATCGACCATGGTGCGGAGATTGGCGAATGTCTCGGCGATCTTGGCGTTGGCATTCTCGATCTCGGCGTCACGACGCTTGACCTCGGTGACCTCATAGTAGGTCAGCAGGCGTTTGCCTCCCGACAGAGCGGTGACGGAGAACATCATGGTCCGCCCGTCGGCGCGGACAAACTCCCGAGGTGCGACGGTACCGGCCCTGATCTCCTCGACGCGGGTGGCGAGGTAGCGCTGCCATTGCTCTTCGTCGATGTCGCCATAGATGCCGTTGCGGCGGTTAAGTTCCATCAACAGACTGAACGGAGCGCCGACGGTCACGGCCCCATCTGGAATCCCGGAGAGGTCGCGATAGGCCTTGTTGACGATCAGCGTGTCGAGCCTGGCATCCAGGAGCACGACGCCCATATGCATGGCATCCATCGTCCGCTCGAGATCGCCAAGATGCTGGACGGACTCGCCGTCAGCTGGCGGTTCCATGGCCTCGAAGGCGCTGGCCAGCGCGGTGACGTTGCGGCCTATGCCGCGATAGCCGGCGAATTTTCCGTCGCTGTCGAAACGCGGGAAGCCTGACGTCAGCACCCAGCGGCAGTCGGGGCGGCCACCCTTCAGTTCGTAGACGAAGTCGCGGAACGGCCGGTGCGCCTGCAAATCCTCCAGATGCGCTGCCGCGCTGCGGTTGCCCTTCAGGACCTGATTGAGAAAATCGAAGCGGAACCGGCCAAGCACATCAGCCGGATCGATACCCGTCGCCGCCTGGTAGTCTTGTGAAAGCCAGGAAAAGCGAAGTTCCGCGTCGGTTTCCCAGGTCCAGTCCGAAGCCGCTTCGACGAGCTGGCGAAGCGCGCCGGCGCAATCCATGTCGACGCCGGACGATCCATCGCCGCCATGCGCGGCTGCCTTGCCGGGCTCGCGCTTGCCGCGCGCGCCGATTGCTTCGTCCGATTCCGCCATGCTGTCCCCACCCCGAAAATCAAGGTCGAACCTTCCCTCCGCGGTTCGTCGGCGAAATGTGCCGCAGAAGCATTAACGATCCGCTAACCTTAACGGCGCAACGGGCCGGTTCCTTCTGCGTTATTCCGTCCGGTTGTGGCGCGCAGCGAGGCCGCGCTATAAGCATGTGCAGGGGTGTTGCTAATGTATGGACGGATTGTGCCTTTCTTGCTGGGCGTGGCGCTGCTTTTCAGCGGTGGCTGCTCGCGCAGCTATGACGGCACGGTCATCATCCCGCGGCCGCTCGATGCCCGGCGGATCTGGGACCGGCCGCCGCCCAATGTCGAATACCAGCCTCAGGTGGACAATGGCGCCTTTCCGGGGCCACCCCAGCCACCCGGACGGGTTTCCGAGCGCAAGGTCCTGAAACCTGCACCGCACCGACGGCATCGGACCGGGGTATCGCCGCAGCCTCCGCCGTCATCGGGCCCCGAAAAACAACTCGCATGCCGGAACGTGAGCGCACCCGGCCAAAGGGTTCGCATGGTCTGCGACTAGGACGGCTTTGCATTTGACAGGATCGCAGAACCGCTCCAGCGGACAGCGTCCTAGAGCGATGCCGCGCCCTTCCTCGGTTCCTTGGCCCCCAGTCTGTCGAGGGCAAGCCGAACCTGGCGCAGATCGTCCTGCCAGCCGTCGTCGTCGCCCATCGGGCCCTCCGTCGCAGCCCGCTGCAGCCCGCGCGCCTCGGATTCGATCTTGCGCAATTCGGCGATCTTCTGGTCGGAAGTCAGGGAGCCGTCTTCGACGATCTCCAGTATCCTCATTTCCCTGAACGTGGCCATGGCGTTCCTCCTGCCTGATACCGACCACAACGCCGCGAGCAGGTCCCTGTTCCAGTCGGATCCTGGTTCCAGCGGGCACGCGACAGGCTCATCGAGGACGGCTACGCGCTCGAAAACGCCCGTGGTCATTCAGCCGGAAAGAACTGGACCGACCACACGCACGGTCCGCTTGCCGGCCCCTATCGACTGCGGCTAGGCGGCACCCGGAGCCTCGATATCGGATTCTGGAATTGCCGCGACGCTGCCGAGGTCCGACTTTGCCTGAGGCAAAGGGATGATGGCATTGGTCATGTTCGTGGGCGTCACCGTCCTGGCCGTCAGTTCGGCAACCCGCTGATAATAACGCTTGACGTCACAGGCCTTGAAATTGGCATCGTCACGATACCGGAAAGCTGCCGGCAACTCGGTGTATGGTTTGCGCGTGTCGAGCGCCACCATGCTGTCGGTTTCCTGGCTGATATCGCTCAGCGTGTAGAGATCGACCGCGGGATCGTCGCAGATGTAACGGCATTGATCGGCCATTTCCTTGAGATCGCCGCTGCCGGCGAATTGCGACTTTGGCGCGGGGAAGAAATACCCATCCGAAAGGCGGACGCAAAACAGCATCGCATTGCCGCTGGTCGTGGCCCCGGCCGCCGCCGTCGCGGATTGGGCCTTCGGCGCCGGGCGCTCCTGCTTTGCCCCCGACGGACAGCCGAGCGCTGCGAACCGAGCCTGCGGGCCGGAATTGTCACGCCCGGAATTGGACGCAGTCGCGATCTGGCGCTGCACCTCAGTCTGGTTTCGAGCCAGGTCGGCGCAAGCGTTGAAGAAGCCGCCCGCGGCAGTTTGCGCGGTACACTTGCGCTGCCTCTCCAGGCCCTGAATTGCCGCGAGCTGGCGACGAAGCTGAGCCAGTGCCGGGCTCGCGCCTCCGCCGCGGCCAGCGGACAGCAACTGATTTCTGATCGCACCACAACTGTCCGCGTAGGAAGATGTTGTGCCGAACCCAAACGCAACGATCGATACCAGCGCGATCATCATGAAAAGACAGAAACGGGTCATCTGAATGCCACGGTCCTTGTCGCCGATGGTCCGGAACCACGCTCTTTCGACTTGGGTAAATTACCAATAAATGAGATATACATAATATTACAAGACTTCTGACCGAGAAGAGCTTCATCTAGTGCAATATAATCCTGCCTGTAAATTCGACATTACATTTTTATTTCAAGATTGAGACGAATCGGAAAACAACGGAGACAGACCTGCGGCCGTCGGCAGACCGATGCGTCGAGCCATGCGATCAATCAGGCGTTACCGGTGTCTGGCCTTGAAACCTTTGCCCGCGTTGTTGCGTTGAAGCGCGAAGGAGAACGCAGATGTCGATCCACTTCACGGTATCGGAACTGACGAGAAATCTTTTTCACACTCTCGGGCTGGATCACGAACGTGCCCCGCGGCCGCTCAATCCCGAGCAAAACCTGTTGCTTGAGTGCTATCTGGCCGGGCAGATTCCGGAATCGGCCTGGAGCGACTATGTCTTCGAGACTCCGGATCTGGCACGGCATGCCGAAGTACGGCGCCTGAGCCGTTGATCCGGCGATCGGGGGAAAGACGTTCGACCCCGCTCTCCGATTCAGACGAACCAGCCACGCCGCACGCTGATGCCCACTCCATCGCAGGCTTTTTTGGGTGTGCCGCTACTGTTTGGGCGAAACGAATTGCTGCGTGAACACGTTGCCGGCAATTCCTTGCGACAGTTCCGGCGATAAACTCAGCGGCGTGCAATTCTTCACCGCAGTTATTGCCGCATCGATGAACGACTGACGCGCCTTGTCGTCGCCGGCCACCTTGACGGCGGTTGGTCGCGGCTGTCCGATCAGAGTACCGTCGCGCTTGAAACTGAAGCTCAGGGTTACAGTCGAATTCCCGGCGTCGCCAGGCGGCGTCCAGCACGACTGGATCGCGGCCCCGACATCGTCCATGGTGTTGAGCGTTGCGGCAACCGATGTGCATACGACACCTGCCGACAGCACACCCGCAATCACCAGCTTTGCAATGCCTTTCATCGCAAGCCTCATCGTCACGACCAGCCGGCAATCCGCGCCGGACTGCCGGAATCGATGGTAGGGCCGATCGAGGCGATGGCAATATCCCTTGCCAAAAAGTTGTTCGGAGAGAGCCTACCGCGAAGCCGCCGGGGGCGCCTGACCGTGGCCGATGCGAGCCAATGCCGAAAGCAAAAAGGCCGGCACTGAGCCGACCTTTCCTTTCCGCCTCGACGGTTGCGCCAGTACATCCGTGGTCGCGGGCCGAAAGCGAATTGTTTCCAGTAGACAGGCTATTGGTAAACCAAACCTTAACGTGCCGACCGTCTCACGCACCAAGCAGGAATCGATAGCCGCGAAGATCGCCTCTTTGCGGTAGGACGGCCTATGCGACCGCCCTGAACTCGGCTTCCGGCATCGTCCCGAGCCCGGCGCACTCCGCGCACACCACGGTCTTTCCGGGACAACCACTTTGATGCGTCCCATGCGGGCAGCAATGCCCTTTTGACGCATGCCATCTGGAGCAATCGAAAACCTTGCCGCCGCCATGGCAGTGCGCGCATATCGTCTTCACGGAAGTCATTCCAAACTCTACCCGAACCCAAAATCCGCGTTGCCGCGAAAGCCACCCCCGCACCGCAAGTATCAGAGATCGCAGTGCTTTCAAGCGCTGCGGCCTGACTTAAATTGGGTGGATTCGGGCATGGGAAATTCCCGGGCTCTCGCCGGGCATTGCGCGCTCTTTGGAGGCATGCAGAGCCCATGCGGGACTGGTCCGAAATCGTTGGATTGTCTGGAGATCAACGACGCCGTTGCTTGGTACGCCCAAGGGGAATCGAACCCCTGTTCCCGCCGTGAGAGGGCGGTGTCCTGACCGCTAGACGATGGGCGCGTTCAAGAACCGGCGATATAGGCTGACGGCCAGGAAAAAGCAACTGGGGTTCGGCGGCTTTACCGCATCGAGTAAAAAGCGGTCCTCCGCGTTACCGCCTGGGCTCGATCAGGTCCCAGAGATTGCCATGGAGATCGGCGAAAACGGCCACGGTACCATAGGGTTCGAAACGCGGCGCCTCGCGGAATTCGACGCCTTTGTCCAGCATGGCGGCATGGTCGCGGGCAAAGTCGTCGGTTTCGAGGAACAGGAAGACCCGGCCGCCGGTCTGGTTGCCGATGCTTTTCCTCTGCGTCTCGTCGGACGCCTCGGCAAGCAGCAGCCTTGCACCCTGTCCGTTGGCGGGCGCGACGACCACCCAGCGCTTGCCGCCGCCGAGATCGACATCGTCGAGCAGCAGAAAGCCCAGCCGCCCGACAAACCAGGCGATCGCTTCGTCATAGTCGGCGACGACCAGCGTCACGGTCGCGACACGGCGATGTTCGGCGAATCCGGTCATGTCTGCGGCAAGCTCGTGTGCGGCATTGCTGCCTGCCTATTTGTTGCGGATTGCAAAACGGCCGATCAGGCGGCGCTCGGCGATATCATAGACGAAGATCGCACGGCTGCCGTCGGCAAGCTCGGCGTCGATCGAAAGACGGCTGCCCGACAGTGACTGGCTGACCACCCTGGCGCCCACCGGCAGCACGATATCGCCGCTGGCCGGCTCGCCACCCGGCGTCTGGACGTCGCCGGACAGCGGCGGGTTGGCCGATGGCGCCTTGCGGGCTTTGTAGACAAGGGCGCCGATCACCACCATAAGAGCAACAAACAAGAGGCCGAGATTGATGACCATGAAGCGGATGAGCTTGCCGCGCAGCTTGTCGACCTCGGGGTCAAGCGGCTTTTCCTGGTCTTCGTCGGCATCGGGCCGGGCCATGGCAAATATTCCGGAATGGTTTTTCGATGAGCGCTCATAGCGAAGAGGCCCCCGAATTGATAGAGGACCTGTTGATGGAGGCCGCGCCCACCTTGCTGGTCGCGGGCGCGGATGCGGCGGGCCAACGCCTGGACCAGTGGCTGGCAGCCGCCCTTGGCCCGGACATGTCACGCAGTCGCGTACAGATGCTGATCAGGCAAGGCGCCGTCGTCATCGACGGCAAACCGGTCGACGAAACCAAACGCAAGATGAGCGCGGGCGAAAATGTGTCGGTCGCCATGCCGGAACCGGAACCGGCGCAGCCGCGGGGCGAGAACATAGCGCTCGACGTGCTCTACGAAGACGACGAGTTGATCGTCATCAACAAGCCGGCGGGGCTTGTCGTGCACCCCGGCGCCGGCAACTGGACCGGCACGCTGGTCAATGCGCTGATCCACCATTGCGGCGACAGCCTGTCGGGCATTGGCGGGGTGCGCCGGCCGGGCATCGTCCACCGCCTCGACAAGGAGACCAGCGGCGTAATGGTGGTCGCCAAGACCGACCGCGCCCACAAGGCCCTGTCGGAAGCCTTTGCCGACCACGGCCTGACGGGCGACCTCGAACGCGCCTATCTGGCGCTGGTCTGGGGCATACCGCAGAGGCCGACCGGAACGATCGATGCGCCGCTTGGCCGCGCCGCCGACCGGGTGCGCCGCGCTGTCGTGCCGGAAGGCCGCGACGACGCGCGCCACGCCGTCACCCGCTTTGCCGTGCAGGAGCGTTTCGGCGAGGACCAGCGGGAATTCGCCACCGCAAGCCTCGTCGAATGTCGACTGGAAACCGGCCGCACCCACCAGATCCGCGTTCACATGGCCCATATCGGCCATCCCGTCATCGGCGACCCTGATTACGGCCTGGCGTTCCGCACCAAGGCCAATCGGCTGCCGGAGCCCTTGAAAAGTCAGGTCAAGGCATTTTCCCGGCAAGCTTTGCATGCCTGGCTCCTTGCATTTCGGCATCCCACTACCCATCTAACGATGAGGTTCGAGGCACCGATGCCGAGGGATATGGAGAAACTCGTCGACGGCTTCAGCAAACTCTGAACCGACCATCAAAAAACCTGACTGTCATTGTTCACTTCAGCGTGACACACTGTTTCGTGTTGAACAAATGCCTGTCTTTTCTGGTTTTGTTCCTGTATAGGATCTGTTGTCGCGGGCGAGCCTTTGGTGCTCGCGTCACATGCCCGCCGCGTTTCGGGGGCATCACTCCAATAGAGAGGGGGCGCTATCATGGCCCAGTCATTACCCAGTATCGTTTCCGGCGAAGGCGGCCTCAGCCGCTATCTCGAAGAAATCCGCCGCTTTCCCATGCTTCAGCCGCAGGAAGAGTACATGCTCGCCAAGCGTTATGCCGAGCATGAAGACACCACGGCCGCGCACAAGCTCGTCACCAGCCATCTCAGGCTCGTCGCCAAGATCGCCATGGGCTATCGCGGCTATGGCCTGCCGATCGGCGAAGTGATCTCGGAAGGCAATGTCGGCCTCATGCAGGCCGTCAAGAAATTCGAACCCGAGCGAGGTTTCCGCCTCGCCACCTACGCCATGTGGTGGATCAAGGCCTCGATCCAGGAATACATCCTGCGCTCGTGGAGCCTGGTCAAGATGGGCACGACCGCCAACCAGAAGCGTCTGTTCTTCAATCTCCGCAAGGTGAAGGGCAAGATCCAGGCGCTGGACGATGGCGACCTCAAGCCCGACCAGATCGCCGAGATCGCCACGCGGCTGAACGTTTCCGAGGCCGAAGTGGTGTCGATGAACCGCCGTCTGTCCGGCGACGCGTCACTCAACGCGCCGATCCGGGCGACGGAAGGCGAGTCCGGCGAATGGCAGGACTGGCTGGTCGACGACCACGAAAGCCAGGAGGAAATGCTGATCGAGCAGGACGAGCTGGAAAACCGGCGCGGCATGCTGTCGGGCGCGCTGGCCGTGCTCAACGATCGCGAGCGGCGCATCTTCGAGGCACGTCGCCTGGCCGAGGAGCCGCTGACGCTTGAGGAACTGTCGGCCGAGTTCGACATCAGCCGCGAGCGCGTTCGCCAGATCGAGGTGCGCGCCTTCGAAAAGGTGCAGGATGCCGTCAAGGCCGCCGCCAAGCGCCAGATGCAGGCGCTGCGCACCATCGAGGCACAGCCAGCGGCGTAAAGCCGGGATCGGCTACGAAACAAACGGCGGCGTCAGGAAACTGGCGCCGCCTTTTTATACGCCGCAGCCGGAGCCACGGTTGCCTCAAAGCCCATCCAGCGGAAACTTGAGGTACCGCCGGCCATTGGCTTCAGGTTCCGGCAGCCGCCCGCCGTTCATGTTGACCTGCAGCGCATGCAGGATCAGTCGCGGCATCGGCAATGTGCGGTCGCGCGCCTCGCGCAGCGCGACGAACTCAGCCTCTGTGCGCGCGGCGACAAGATGGATGTTGGTGGCCCTCTGCGCTGCCACGGTGCTTTCCCACAGGGGCTCGCGGCCACCGGCCTGATAATCATGGCCGACGAAGACGCGCGTCTCGTCCGGCATCGCCAGGATGCCCTGGATCGAGCGCCAGAGCCGCGCGGCGCTGCCGCCGGGAAAATCCGTCCTCGCCGTGCCGCTGTCGGGCATGAACAGCGTGTCATGCACGAAGGCCGCATCCCCCACCACATAGGTGATCGACGCCAGCGTATGTCCGGGTGAGAACAGCACCTTGACCGGGAGGGTTCCGATCCGGAACGTCTCGCCCTCGGCGAACAGCCTGTCCCACTGCGTTCCGTCGGCAGGAAAATCCGGCCAGTTGTAGATGACCTTCCACAGCGCCTGGACGTCGACGATCCTGTCGCCGATCGCCATCGACGCTCCGGTCTTCTGTTTCAGGTAATGCGCCGCCGAGAAATGGTCGGCGTGGGGATGGGTGTCGAGGATCCATTCGAGCTCCAGCCCATTTTCCCCAACGAAATCGAGCAGGGCATCCGCGCTCCTCGTACCCGTTGCGCCGGATTTCTCGTCGAAATCAAGGATCGGATCGACGATGGCGCATCGCTTCGTTGCCGGGTCCGAGACGACATACTGGATGGCCCCGGTCGGCTTGTCATAGAAGCCGCTGACCAAAGGCCTGGCCAAAGCTACATCCACTTCCGGCTCCCTTACCCCAGGGCCGGCAGGAACGATTTTCTCCACCGGAACCCATCGCGAGCATGGTTGTCCGCCCCGGCGGGCCAGTCAAGTATGACTTGGCTCGCAGGAGCGGAAAAGCCAAAAACCGTTCCGACGCGCTGGCTTCAGGCGGAAGGCTGCTTGGTCTTCCTGAGATAGGGCAGGATGGTCTCGTAGGCGCCGAAGCGCTTGATTGCATCCTCGTTGGAAACGGCGGCCGTGATGATGACGTCCTCGCCCTGCTTCCAGTTCGCCGGCGTCGCCACCTGGTGCTTGGCGGTGAGCTGCATGGAATCGACCGCGCGCAGGATCTCGTCGAAGTTGCGCCCCGTCGTCATCGGGTAGGTCAGCACCAGCTTGATCTTCTTGTCCGGTCCGATGACGTAGACCGAGCGCACGGTAGCATTGTCGGCGGGCGTGCGGCCTTCCGAGGTTTCGCCGGCGCCGCCTGGCAGCATGTCATAGAGCTTTGCGACCTTGAGGTCCTTGTCGCCGATCAGCGGATAATGCACCGAATGGCCGGTCGCCGTCTTGATGTCGTCCTGCCATTTACCGTGGCTTTCGACCGGGTCGACCGAAATGCCGATGATCTTGACGTTGCGCTTCTTGAACTCGCCCTCGAGCCCCGCCATCGTGCCAAGCTCGGTCGTGCAGACCGGCGTGAAATTCTTCGGATGGCTGAACAGGATCGCCCAACCGTCGCCGATCCAGTCATGGAACTTGATGGTCCCTTGCGTGGTCTCGGCGGTGAAGTCCGGCGCGATGTCGTTGATACGAAGACTCATGACCTATCCCTACCCTTGTGAAATATAGCCGGCATTCTTTTGCCGGCCGGCGCCGGCACCTAATCGTACCACCGCAGCGTGACTGATTAAACGCCGGAGATGACGGCTATCGCCCGACGGGCAAAATTTTTCCGCGCCTGCGGGGCGAAAAATAGAGCGTGACATCGGGCATGAGACAGACGTCAGGGATCGGGGAGGCGCGCCTCAGGCCTTGTTGATCGCCAGCGACGTCGCCAGATCTTCCATGCGCTGCGCCAGGGCGCCAAGCGCGTTGGTCAGCACGCTGTCGCTCTTGTCGGCCTTGGTCAGCGCCTCGTCGCGCGTCTTGCGCAAGGTCAGCACCTCGCTCTCCATGCCCTTGACGCGCTTCTGCAGCTCGGAGAGCTCGTCCATCACCATGATGCCGGCCATGACGGTCAGCCGCTGGTCGCCGATCTCGCCAAAAGAATCCTTCAGATGCGAGACATAACGGTCGAAGCGTTCGGCGAGGTCGATCAGATGCTCTTCCTGGCCCTCGTCGCAGGCCATGCGGTACTGCTTGCCGTCGATTGAAACCGTGACCTGTGCCATCGGGCCAGCTCCTATCTGTCCAACACGGCGCGGATGGTTTCCATCGCGGTCACCAGCCGTCGCGATACTTCCTTGTTGGCGTCTTCCAGCCGTTCGGCGCGCGCTTCGGAATTGTCGAGCTCCTGCGCCAGCCGGGAGCGATCGGCATTCATCCGCTGCACTTCGGCCTCGGCTTCCGAATAGTCCCGCTCATGCTCGAGCTTGGCCGCGACGGCGTTTTCCAGCCCTTCTATGGCCTTACCCAGCCTGGCGATTACTTCCTTGAGCGTGGTTTCCCCGGTCATGGCCTTCGTCCTGCCCTGCCCATCACCGAATCGTTCGCGTTCAGAACGCGTTATCCAGGAAACATTAGGCACCGGGTGAAGGCAACGTCAACAAAGCTCTCGCGACTGTCCCCCGCTAACGCTAAAGTAGGCCTGCCTGCGGCATCACAAGACCGGCAAATCTGCACCCGATTTGTTGACTAAAAGCCCGCGCCTGCTATGTGTCGCGCACCCTTTTCAAGGGCTCTCCCAAGCCCCCCAAACCCCCACCCTGGAGGTACCATGACGTCGCGTGAACAACATGACCGGATGGCCAATGCGATCCGTTTCCTCTCCATGGACGCCGTCGAGAAGGCGAATTCCGGCCATCCCGGCCTGCCCATGGGCTGCGCCGACGTCGCTACGGTGCTGTTCACCCGCTTCCTGAAATATGACCCCAAGGCCCCGCACTGGGCCGACCGCGACCGCTTCATCCTGTCGGCCGGCCATGGCTCGATGCTGCTCTACTCGTTGCTGCATCTGACCGGCTACGAAGACATGACCATCGATCAGATCAAGCACTTCCGCCAGCTGGGTTCGAAAACGGCCGGCCATCCCGAATACGGTCATGCCACCGGCATCGAAACCACGACCGGCCCGCTCGGCCAGGGCCTCGCCAATTCGGTCGGCTTCGCGCTCGGCGAGCGCATCATGAACGCCGCCTTCGGCAACGACCTCGTCGACCATTACACCTACGTGCTGGCCGGCGACGGCTGCCTGATGGAAGGTGTTTCCCAGGAAGCCATCGCGCTTGCCGGTCACCTCAAGCTCAACAAGCTGATCGTCTTCTGGGACAACAACAACATCTCGATCGACGGCCCGGTGTCGCTCGCCGACAACACCGACCAGGTCGCCCGCTTCCAGGCCTCCGGCTGGAACGCCAGCCACATTGATGGCACCGATCCCGAAGCGATCGCCTATGCCATCGAAGCCGCCCGCCATTCCGACAAGCCGACGATGATCGCCTGCAAGACGACCATCGGCTTCGGCGCGCCGACCAAGGCCGGCACCAACAAGGCGCACGGCTCGCCGCTAGGCGCCGACGAGATCGCCGGCGCGCGCAAGTTCTTCAACTGGGATTCTCCGCCCTTCGAAATCCCGGCCGACATCCTCGATGCCTGGCGCACCGCCGGCAAGGCCGGCGTCAAGGCGCGCACAGACTGGGAAGGCCGCCTCGCCAAGGCCGATCCGAAGCTGAAGGCAGAGTTCGAGCGCCGCACCGCGGGCAAGCTGCCGGCGAACTTCGACGCCGTCATCGTCGACTACAAGAAGAAGCTTACGGCCGACAAGCCGAAGGTCGCCACTCGCAAATCCTCCGAGATGGCGTTGGAAGTCATCAACGGCGCGGTACCGGAAACCATCGGCGGCTCGGCCGATCTGACCGGCTCCAACAACACCAAGACCAGCCAGACCAAGAACATCACGCCGGACGACTACGGCCAGCGCTATGTCCACTACGGCATTCGCGAGCATGGCATGGCCGCGGCCATCAACGGCCTGACGCTGCATGGCGGCCTCATCGCCTATGGCGGCACCTTCCTGTGCTTCTCCGACTATGCCCGTCCGTCGATGCGGCTTGCCTCGCTGATGGGCATCCGCTCGATCTTCGTCATGACCCATGATTCCATTGGTCTGGGCGAAGACGGCCCGACCCACCAGCCGGTCGAGCACATGGCGGCCCTTCGCGCCATTCCCAATCACAATGTGTTCCGTCCGGCCGACGCGGTCGAAACCGCTGAATGCTGGCAGATCGCGCTCGAATCCGAAAAGACGCCGTCGACGCTGGCGCTGACCCGTCAGAACCTGCCGACCGTGCGCACCGAGTTCACCGAAAACAACCTTAGCAGCCTGGGCGCCTATGAACTCGCCGCCGCCAGCGGTGAAGCCGCGGTGACGATCTTCGCTACCGGCTCCGAGGTCGAGATCGCACTCGGCGCCCGCGACCTTCTGGAAAAGCATGGCCACCCGACCCGTGTCGTCTCGGTGCCTTGCTTCGAACTGTTCGACAAGCAGAGCGGCGCCTATCGCAAGAAGACGATCGGTTCGGCGCCGATCAAGATGGCGATCGAGGCCGGCATCCGCCAGGGCTGGGATCATCTCATTGGATCCGATGGCATCTTCATCGGCATGACCAGCTTCGGTGCCTCGGGCACCATCGAGCAGCTCTATCCGCATTTCGGTATCACCGCCGATGCGGCTGCCAAGGCAGCGGAAGCCCGCCTGCACGGCAAATGAGGCCCGGGCATGTCGCCCAAAAGTGTATCGCGGTTTTGGGATAACGACATGCACGAAACAAAATCCCCGGCGAGATCGCGTGAAAAGCGGTTTCGCTGGACTGGCCTAACCTAATCGATTTAAATCCAGCCCGCTGCGGCTGGATTCTTCGCCCGTCCGCCGCTATGAAGCTGCGGACCAATCGTCTGCCTTCCAGCTCCCAGGGAGAGAACAATGACCGTCAGAGTTGCCATCAACGGATTTGGCCGCATCGGCCGCAACATCCTGCGTGCCATCCATGAGTCCGGCCGCAGGGACATCGATGTCGTCGCCGTCAACGATCTCGGCCCGGTCGAGACCAATGCCCACCTGCTGCGCTTTGACAGCGTGCACGGCCGTTTCCCCCATGAAGTGTCGGTCGACGGCGACCAGATCACCGTCGGCAGGGAGAAGTTCAAGGTCACGGCGATCAAGGACCCGACGCAGTTGCCGTGGAAGGAACTCGGCGTCGACATCGCGCTCGAATGCACCGGCATCTTCACCGCCCGCGACAAGGCCGCCGCCCACCTGACCGCCGGCGCCAAGCGCGTGCTGGTCTCGGCGCCTGCCGACGGCGCTGATCTGACCGTCGTCTACGGCATCAACCACGACAAGCTGACCAAGGACCACATCGTCATCTCGAATGCGTCCTGCACCACCAACTGCCTGGCGCCGCTCGCGGCCGTCCTGCACGAGACGGTCGGCATCGAAAAGGGCATGATGACGACGATCCATTCCTACACTGGCGACCAGCCGACGCTGGACACCATGCACAAGGATCTCTACCGCGCCCGCGCCGCCGCCCTGTCGCAGATCCCGACCTCGACCGGTGCCGCCAAGGCCATCGGCCTCGTCCTGCCCGACCTCAAGGGCAAGCTCGACGGCATCTCGATCCGCGTGCCGACGCCGAATGTCTCGGTCGTCGACTTCAAGTTCATCGCCAAGCGTTCGACCACGGTGCAGGAAATCAACGAGGCGGTGATCGCCGCGTCCAACAGCAGGCTGAAGGGCATCCTCGGCGTCACCCATCACCCGAACGTGTCGATCGACTTCAACCACGATCCGCGCTCCTCGATCATGGCGCTCGACCAGACCAAGGTGATGGACGGCAACTTCGTTTCGGTGTTGTCGTGGTACGACAATGAATGGGGCTTCTCCAACCGCATGGGCGACACCGCCGTCGCCTTCGGCAAGACCATCGCCTGATCGAAGATCCGTCTTCTCGACACTCGAAACGCCCGGCTTCGTCCGGGCGTTTTTCGTTTACCGGAGCAGCAGCGCGAAAATCAGCGGCGCTGGGCAAAAAACCACCCTCCCGCCTTGCACTGGTCACGCCTTCGCCCCACTCTGCCGTAAAGCCAGGAGGCAGAGGAATTCGAGGGGCAAATCACGGATGGAGCATGCGATCTATCTCGTCACGCTGGTTGGCACAGCGCTTGTCGTCGCCGCCGCGTTTTCGAGCCTGATCGCCTTCCGCTTCGGCGCCCCGCTCCTGCTCCTGTTTCTGTGCATCGGGCTCGCCACCGGAACCGACGGCCTCGGCATCCAGTTCGACAACGCCCGTATCGCCTATTTTGCCGGCTCACTGGCGCTCGCCGTCATCCTGTTCGATTCCGGTTTCGGCACGCCGCTCAACGCCTTGCGGCAGGCGGCAGGACCAGCCCTGTCGCTGGCGACCTTCGGCGTGCTTCTCACCACCGGCCTGTTCGGCGCCGCCGCCTACTACCTGCTCGACCTCAGCTGGCTGGAATCCTTCCTGCTCGGTGCCGCCGTCGCCTCGACCGACGCGGCCGCGGTGTTCTTCCTGCTGCGCGCCGGCGAGATCAATCTGCGCGAGCGCGTGCGCTCCACGCTCGAGGTGGAATCGGGCACCAACGATCCGATCGCCATCTTCCTGACCATCACGCTGGTCGAGGTCATTGCCGCCCACGCCAATCCCGAAGCCAATGTCCTGGTCACCAATCTGATCCTCGGCTTCCTCGTCAACATGGGCCTCGGCGCCATCGTCGGCGTGCTTGGCGGCCTCGCCATCGTGCGCCTGGTCGATCGGCTCAACCTCGACCATGGCCTGCTGCCGATCTTCGTGCTGACCCTGTCACTGATGGTCTTCGCCGCCGCCGGCGCGATTGGCGGGTCGGGCTTCCTAGCCGTCTATATCGCCGGGCTCATCGCAGGCAATTCCGACATCCGCGCCGTCACCATCCTGAAGCGTTTCCAGGATGGCATGTCGTGGCTGGCGCAGATCATCATGTTCCTCATCCTCGGCCTGTTCGCGACGCCCTCGCAATTTCCGGCGATCATGGTGCCTGCGATAGCCCTTGGCCTGTTCCTGATGTTCATTGCCAGGCCTGTCGCCGTGTGGCTTTGCCTGGTCCCGTTCCGCCTGCCGCGTCCCGAAGTCGCTTTCGTCTCCTGGGTCGGGCTGCGCGGTGCCGTATCCATCCTGCTCGCCATCACACCGCTGCTCGGCGGGCTGGAGAACGGCCGCACCATCTTCAACGCCGCCTTCATCATCGTTCTGGTGTCGCTGGTCATCCAGGGCTGGACCGTCGGTCCGCTGGCGCGTCGCCTGGGCCTGATCGTGCCGGCGCGGCTCGGACCTCTGGACAAGGTCGAACTGGAGCTGCCCGGCTCCGCGCATCACGAACTCCTTGCCTATCGTGTGGCGCCAGGCAGCCCGGTGGCGCGCGGCGAGCGCATCCCGCGCTGGGCGCGGCCCTCGCTGGTGCTGCGTGACGGCCGCTCGATGCGTTTCCAGGACATGGGCCGACTCGCCGCCGGCGATCAGGTCTACATCTTCGTGCCCGACCGCTATCCGCGCCTGCTCGACAAGCTGTTCGCCAGCCGCGCCGTGGTCGATCCGGAGGACGCCGATTTCTTCGGCGCCTTCGCCGTCGACCCCGAACGCTCCGCCGCCGAACTGGAAGTCGCCTATGCGCCCGGTCTCACCGAGGCCGAGCAGAAGCAAACAGTCGGCGCGCTGGTCACGGCGCGGCTCGGCGGCCATGCCGAATATGCCGACCGGGTTCTGCTTGGCCCGATCGAGCTGATCGTCAGGGATGTCGACGACAAGGGCAGGATCACAGGTCTCGGCCTCTCTTTCGAGCCGACCGCACCGGTGGCGCGCGTGCCTGTCTTCCTGAGCGCCGGCGAGATCGGCGACCGTCTCGGTGCCTTTATCCGCAAGTGGCGCAAGCCGGCCGGGGCGCAGGTAACGGCACAGGCGGATGACGCCCCTGAGCCTCCGGTCGAGAAGGCATCGGCCGAAAGCTGACGCGGGCGATCGTTGCACCACCCCAGACATACTTGGGGCGTCTTCACGGACTATGCCCTCACCCGTTTCAAAATTTCGCGTCCGACCCCGCCAAAGCCTTGCATCGCCGCCGATGCGGGGTATGGTCCCGGCGATTTTCAGACGAAAGGAACCGGCATGGCTGCCTTCAAGACACTGGACGATATCGGCAACATCAGCGGCAAGCGCGTGCTGGTGCGCGTCGACCTCAACGTTCCCGTCACCGACGGCAAGGTCACCGACACCACCCGCATCGAACGCATCGCGCCGACCATCGCCGAATTGTCCGGCAAGGGTGCCAAGGTCATCCTGCTCGCCCATTTCGGCCGTCCCAAGGATGGCCCCTCGCCCGAATTCTCGCTGGAGCCTATCGCCAGGGCAACCGCTGAGGTGCTCGGCCGCCCCGTCGGCTTCGCCAGCGATTGCGTCGGCGACACGGCAGGCAGCGCTATCGCCGCCATGGACAAGGGCGACGTGCTGCTCCTGGAAAACACCCGCTTCTACAAGGCCGAGGAGAAGAACGACCCGGCCTTTGCCGAACGGCTCGCCGCCAATGGCGACATCTTCGTCAACGATGCCTTTTCCGCCGCCCACCGCGCCCATGCCTCGACCGAAGGGCTGGCGCACCTGTTGCCCTCCTTTGCCGGTCGCACCATGCAGGCCGAACTCGAGGCACTGGAGAAGGGCCTGGGCAATCCGGTCCGTCCGGTCGTCGCCATCGTCGGCGGCGCCAAGGTCTCGACCAAGATCGACCTGTTGATGAACCTGGTGAAGAAAGTCGACGCGCTGGTCATCGGCGGTGGCATGGCCAACACCTTCCTCGCCGCGCGCGGCACCGATGTCGGCAAGTCGCTGTGCGAGCATGACCTGGCCCCGACCGCCAAGCAGATCATGATCGAAGCCGCCGAGGCCGGCTGCGCCATCATCCTGCCGGTCGACGGCGTCGTCGCCAAGGAATTCAAGGCGGGTGCGGCCTGCGAGACCGTCGCCATCTCTGACGTGCCAGCCGATGGCATGATCCTCGATGTCGGCGCCAGAACCGTGACGACGATTGGCGAGTGGATCGATCGTGCGGCGACGCTGGTCTGGAACGGTCCGCTCGGCGCCTTCGAGATCGAGCCGTTCGATCACGCCACGGTGGCTGCGGCCAAGCATGCGGCCACGCGTACAAAGGCCGGCAAGCTGGTTTCGGTCGCCGGCGGCGGCGACACGGTGGCGGCGCTCAACCATGCCGGTGTCGCCGACGACTTCACCTATGTCTCGACCGCCGGCGGCGCCTTCCTGGAGTGGATGGAAGGCAAGCCCTTGCCCGGCGTCGACGTGCTCAAGCGCTGAGGCGGTCGGCGCTCGCCGACAATCCGATCAACTCGAGGGGAGCCGGCGGCAGCGCCGGCGACTTTCAATCGATTCGAGCTTTCCGGCATCATTCCTTTGGCGGTAGAGTTCCGTTAAACGCGAACGATACCGTCAAGGAGAGCAACCATGAGCGAACGTCTCGAAGACATTGCCGCCGCGATCGTGGCCAACGGCAAGGGCCTTTTGGCTGCCGATGAAAGCTCCGGCACCATCAAGAAGCGCTTCGATGTCATCGGCGTCGAATCGACCGCCGACAGCCGCCGCGACTACCGCGAGATGATGTTCCGCACCAAGGACGCGATGACCCGGTACATTTCCGGCGTCATCCTTTACGACGAGACCATCCGCCAGAAGGCCGCCGACGGGACGCCGCTGGTCGACATCATCAAGGCATCAGGCGCCATTCCCGGCATCAAGGTCGATGCCGGTGCCAAGCCGCTGGCCGGCTTTCCCGGCGACACCATCACCGAAGGCCTCGACGGCCTGCGCGAGCGCCTTGCCGACTATTACAAGCTCGGCGCCCGCTTCGCCAAATGGCGCGCGGTGATCGACATCGACAAGACCAGGGGCGCGCCCTCGGCCACCTCGATCGGCGCGAACACCCATGCCCTCGCCCGTTATGCCGCCCTTTGCCAGGAAGCCGGCATCGTGCCGATCGTCGAGCCTGAAGTGCTGATGGACGGCGCCCACGACATCGACACCTGCTACGAGGTTTCCAAGGCGACGCTGACGAGGCTCTACGACGAACTCTATGCCGCCCGTGTCGTGCTCGAAGGCACGATCCTGAAACCCAACATGGTGCTCTCGGGAAAGAAATCGGGCACGGTGGACAGCCCCGAGCAAGTCGCCGAAAAAACCATAAAACTGTTCCGCGAGACGGTGCCGGCGGCGGTGCCGGGCATCGCCTTCCTCTCCGGCGGCCAGGAGGACGAGGAGGCGACCGCCAACCTCAATGCCATCAACGCCATCGGCCCGCATCCGTGGAAGCTGACCTTCTCCTATGGCCGCGCGCTGCAGGCCGCGCCGCAGAAGGCCTGGAGCGGCAAGGCCTCGAACGTCGCCGCCGGCCAGGCCGCCTTCACCCACCGTGCCCACATGAATCACCTGGCGGCACTGGGTAAATGGAAGGCGAGCCTGGAACAGGCTGCCTGAAGACCCCCTGCTATTCCTTTCCTTCAAACCCGGGCCGACATGCCCGGGTTTTTTGTTTTGGCGCACCGGCCTTGGGGCAAGGCGTTCGCATTCTTATTTGCTCTGGGCATTCCTGGCAGCGGCGATGTCGGCTTGCGCCCATCCCGTACGTCCTTGGAGTGCAGACAGGGAGAAGTTCATGTATCGCAACAAGGTCGTTTCGCGCGAAGACTGGTTCGAGGCTCATAAGGCACATCTGGCCCGCGAGAAGGAACTGACACGGTTACGCGAGCGCGTTGCGGCCGAGCGGCGCGAACTGCCCTGGCTGAAAATTCGCAAGGACTATGTCTTCGAAGCCGAACAGGGGCCGAAGAAACTGGCCGATCTCTTCGCCGGCCGCAGCCAGCTGATCGTCTATCACTTCGTGTTCGCACCAGGTTCAACGCATCACTGCGAGAGCTGTGCCTTCGTCGCCGATCACATCGATGGCGCCAACCAGCATCTCAGGCATCACGACGTGTCGCTTGTCGTGATCGCGCGCGCGCCGCTCGCCGAGCTACTGCCTTACAAGCAGCGCATGGGCTGGAGATTTGACTGGGTGTCCTCCTACGCCTCGGACTTCAACTTCGACATGCAGGTGTCCTTCACCGATAGGCAGATCGCATCCGGCGAAGCCGTCTACAATTTCGAAACACCTGTGTCGACGTCGAAGGACCTGCCCGGCACCACGGTCTTCTACCGGGAGGAAGCCGGCGACATCTTTCTGACGTTCATGTCGCGCGCCCGTGGCAGCGAGCAGTTCATCGGCGCCTATCAATATCTCGACATGACGCCGAAAGGCCGTGGCGAGACAGGTCCTTACGGGACTTCGATGGACTGGGTGCGGTTGCACGACGACTATGGAAACAGGTCGCGGCAGGACGACGCCGGCCGCTAAAGAAATTCCAGCAAAAGCGCGTAGAAGCAGGGATCCGTTCACGCCGGCCAAAACATACGCTAAGGCTGCCACGGATTGTTACACGGTATTGCCATGCGTTTCCCGACCATTCTCACCTGGCTCGCCTTCCCTGTCTATGTCTGGCAGGGGCTGGGCGTGCGCCGCCGCACCTCGCGCATGCTGCCGGCGCGAGGCCCGGTCATGCACGATCTCGCCGGCAACCCGCCGGTGATCTCGCTGCTGGTGCTGGGCGATTCCTCAGCCGCGTCGGTCGGCATCGGCAATTCCGAAAACGGACTTGCCGCGCAGCTCGCCGTCCTGATTGCACAGCGCACCGGCAGCGCTGTGCGCTGGCGTGCAGCCGGCTTCAATTCGGCGACATCGGGCCAGATTCGCGACCATGTCCTGCCCAATCTGTCGGCCGATCCGTGGACGCACATCGTGCTCGCCATCGGCACCAACGATACCAAGAACTTCCATTCAGTACCGCGTTTCAAGAAGGAGTTCGGCGGCCTGCTCTATGCGCTGCGCGCCAAATGGCCGGAGGCGCGCGTGGTATGGTCACCGGTACTGGAGTTCACGCGTGCGCCGGCCATGCCGTCGCTGCTCGGCAAGATCCTCGAGATCCGCGCCACCGCGATGAACCGGATGGGCGAACGCCTCTGCCTGGAACGCGGCGCGGTGCCGGCGCCGCGCCTGCCGATCACCAATCCCGAGGCCGGTTTTGCCTCCGACGGGTTCCATGCCTCGGAGGCCGGCTACCGGGCCTGGGCGGAACATCTCGTCGGCCCTGTGCTTGCGGACTGAAAGCCGACGACAGGTGTCGCGAGGGCCTATGTCAAATGCCCGAGCACGGCCGCCAGCGAGATTGCCGCCATGGCGAGCAATGCCAATTTCCAGAAATCGGCGCGGCGCTTGAGCCCGGGCCAACCGACCGGCTTGATGATCTGGATCACCATGAACCCGACAATGACAAGGGCGAGGAGTTTGGTCATGCCGCCTTTGACCAGCAACGCTGTCACCTGTCAAAGCGGTTCGTTCCGTCTCCGGGAAAGAAAGGGCGCCGCGATCCCGGACCGGAACGCGGCGCCCGCCTTGACCGCGCAGCGATCTACTTCAGCGGTTTGAGGCCAGCCTCGATCGAAGCGCGTTTTGCCTCGAGGAACGGCGGCAGGGCCAGGCTTTCGCCGAGCGTTTCCAGCGGCTCGTCGGCGGTGAACCCCGGCCCGTCGGTGGCGATCTCGAACAGGATGCCGTTCGGCTCGCGAAAATAGAGCGAGCGGAAGTAATAGCGCTCGACCTCGCCGCTCGATGGCAGCCGGAATTCGGCCAGGCGTGCCGTCCATTGATGCAACGTCTCCTGGTCGGGCGCCCTGAAGGCAACATGATGAACCGCACCGGCGCCTTGCCTAGCCGGCGCAATCCCAGGCTGCACGGCTACATGAAGCTCCGCCGCCGGCCCGCCCGCGCCCATTTCGAAGACGTGGACCTGGCCCTCACCGTCCGGCGAAGCATAGTCGCGGGCCTTACGCATGTTCATCACGCTGGTCAGCACCGCCTCGGTGTTGGTGATGTCGGGAACACTGATGACGATCGGCCCGAGCCCGCGGATCTGATGCTCCGCCGGCACCGGGCTCTGCGCCCAGGGATGGCTGCCGCCCTTGCCGCCATCGCTGACGAGCCGCAGACGCTGGCCCTCGGGGTCTTCGAAATCCAGGCTGGAGTAGCCGCCGATATCAGCAATCTCTCCTGTCACGATGCCTTCGCTGGCAAGGTGCTGCTTCCACCAGGCAAGGCTCTCCCGGCTGCCGACCCTGAGGCTGGTCCGCGCGATGCTGTGCGTGCCGCGCCGTTCGCGGCCGACCGGCCAGTCGAAGAAGGTGAGGTCGGTACCCGGCGTTGCCTCGCCGTCGGCATAAAAGAGGTGGTAGGCCGATGTGTCATCCTGGTTCACCGTCTTCTTGACCAGCCGCAGCCCCAGCACCCTCGTGTAGAAGTGAAGATTACCGGGCGCATTGGCGGTGATGGCGGTCAGATGGTGAATTCCCATCAGTTGCAGGCTCATGGTCGTCTCCCTGTTTTTGGGGAAAAATTTTCTCCCTTCATATCAGAACTCCCGTCACGCCGCTGAAGGCCGCCTATCCCGACAGTCCGTCACCAATCAATGAACAACACGACCCCGATTGGTCCCTCACGGTGAACAATCCGCGCTCGCCTGACCCGTCACGGCAAGAACGGAACTGACGTCGCACGACCCTGCCATCCTCCTGACAGACTGCTGTCAGGAGGGGTGTGCGATACTGTCTCCAGTCAGAGAGAGGAGATTGGTCATGAACGGTTTTACCATTCTGCGCGGCATGCAGCACTATGTCGGCAAGATCCGCACGATGCGCAACGAGATCCGGACCCAGCGGTTCATGAACGCGCTGCCCGCCGACATCCGCAAGGATATCGGCTGGCCTGACATGTATGCCGAGCGCCGCCATCACGGCAATTGAGGCAGAATTTTCAACGCGGCGGTTGGATGCTAACCTGTCAGCATCCAGATATCAGATCCGCGCGCGAGGGATGGAGCGAACTCATGCCCGATCAGAAGACAATCGGCTTTCTGTTCGTCGAAGGTTTTGCCGACTGGGAATACGGGCTGCTGGCGGCCTCGGCGGTCGAATGGTTCGGCGCGCGCGCCGTGTCGATTACGCCCGAAGGCAAGCCGGTGACCGGAATCAGCGGCTTTCGGCTGACGCCGGATCGCTCGGCAGACGCCGATGAGAATACCGATCTCGATGCCATGGCCGTCATCGGTTCCGACCGGTGGGCGGGCAAGGCGCCGCCGGATGCTTCCGAACTGCTGACGGCGGTCGCCAGGCGCGGCGGTGTCGTTGGCGGCATCTGTGCGGGAACGCTTGCGCTGGCCCGCGCCGGCATGTTCGAGAACGCCAGGCACACCAGCAATGGCCGTGACTGGATCAACGGTCACGAAGCCGGCTATGCCGGCGACCTGAACTATCAGGATGTGCCGCATGCCGTGGCTGACGGCAAGATCGTGTCCGCGCCGGGTTCGGCACCGGGCACCTTTGCCCTTGCCTTCCTGCAGACGCTCTATCCCGAGAAAGGCAGCCAACTCGCGCAGATGCGGACGCTATTCGCCAAGGAGTATGCTGAAGCCTCCTGACAGTATGCTGTCAGGAGGTGCGTGCGATGGTGGGATGATGCGCCTGGCCGGCCGAGAGGACGATCGATGAAGAGTTGGAACGACAGGCTGAACACACCAGGCATCAACGGCGTGAAATCAACGCCGCGCACGGTGGGAGATGTCATCGAGGGCCAGCCCATGCTGGTGCCGACCGCGCGCCAGGTCGACGATTTCATCCGCTCGATTCCCGAAGGCGTCGAGATGGATGTCCGCGCGTTGCGCACGGCCCTTGCCATCGAGCACGGCGCCGAAGTGACATGCCCGGTCACCATAGGTTATCATCTGCGCACGGTCGCCGAAGCCGCCAATGAGGACCTTGAGCGCGGGATGACTCTCCGCGACATCGCACCCTTCTGGCGCGTGCTCGATGCGACGACGCCGACAACGAGTAAACTATCCTTCGGCGCGGATTTCGTCGCCGCGCAGCGCAAGCGCGAAGGGCTGAAACCGTAATGCATGCCATGTGGAAGTGGATCCGGTCCGGGAGCCACGGCATGCTTAGGAAAGACACTGGGGAAGCAAACGATGCGCCGCGCCGACAGGCTCTTTCAGATCGTGCAGCATCTGCGTGGTGGCCGTCTGGTCACCGCCCAGAAGCTCGGCACGTGGCTCGAGGTTTCCGAGCGAACCATCTATCGCGACATAGCCGACCTGCAGTCGACGGGCGTGCCGATCGACGGCGAGGCCGGCGTTGGCTACATGATGAGGGAGGGTTTCGACCTTCCACCGCTGATGTTCACGCGTGACGAGATCGTGGCGCTGGTCGCCGGCGCGCGAATGGTGCGTGCCTTTGGCGGCGCCGCGATGGCGCGGGCCGCCGACGAGGCGCTGGTCAAGATCGGTGCCGTGTTGCCCGATGCAGAAAAGGACCGCATCGCCCGCACCGAGATCCATACGCCGATGTGGGTGGTCAGCGACGCCGCCCGCGAGGCGATCGATCTGATCGAACGCGCGGTCGAAAAGCGCCAGGTGCTGACCATCGACTACTCGGATGAAGCCGGCCGCGGCACCGCGCGCGATATCAGGCCGCTCGGCCTGTGGTTCTGGGGCAAGGTGTGGACGCTGGTCGCCTGGTGTGAGATGCGCGATGATTTCCGCGCCTTCCGCATCGACCGCATCGCCTCTGTGGTCATCGCAGGGCGCATCTTCAAGCCGGAACGCGGCAAGCAGCTTGCCGATTTCTACCGGGCGGTGGAGCGCAGCGAGGATTACGGCATGGCGCCGGACCGCGCGGCGCGAAGCTGACGGTTCCTTCCTTCTCCCCCTGTGGGGTCGGAAGGACGGGCGAGACCAGCGGCTCGCCCCAGGGCGGTGGATCGGCACGCGGCGTCGAGACGGTTGAGGGGTGCGCGACGGAGTGCGTCGGTGCCAAGCTGGAACACCCCTCATCCGACCGAGCTTCGCTCGGCCACCTTCTCCCACAGGGGGAGAAGGAAGAGGCGCTGCCTACTCCTCGTCGTCCGTGTCGGTATCCTTCGACTTCAGCGCCGACAGCTTGGCGAAGACGGCGTTGGCGTCGAGCTCCGCGTCCTCGTCCTTCGGCTTCTCCGGCGCTGGTACCAGCCGCTCGGTCAATGCCGCCGGCAGCAGCGTGTCGCCGACCGGCTGCGCCTGTTCGCGACCCCGCGAGGCGCGGTTGACTTCCATGTCGAGGTCGATCTGCGAGGCTAGGCCCAGCGTCACCGGGTCCATCGGCTGCAGATTGGCCGAATTCCAGTGCTTGCGTTCGCGGATCTGCTCGATCGTCGACTTGGTGGTGCCGACGAGGCGCGAAATCTGCGCGTCCTTGAGTTCGGGATGATTACGCACCAGCCACAGGATGGCGTTCGGCCGGTCCTGGCGCTTCGACAGCGGCGTGTAGCGCGGACCCTTGCGCTTGGATTCCGGCACCCGCACCTTGGGGTCGGAAAGCTTCAGGCGCTGGTTCGGGTCTTTCTCGGCGCGCGCGATCTCGTCGCGGGTCAGTTGACCGGTCATGATCGGGTCCATGCCCTTGATGCCTTGCGCCGATTCGCCGTCGGCGATCGCCTTGACCTCGAGCGGATGCAGCCCGCAGAACTGCGCGATCTGCTCGAAGGAAAGCGCGGTGTTGTCGACCAGCCAGACGGCGGTCGCCTTGGGCATCAGCAGCGTATTGGCCATTTTTAAAAATCCTTCTCGTTCGCCCGCGTTCCCGCGCGGGCGGTGGTTTAGAGCCACCAAAATGGGAAATTCGGGGCCTGTATAACCGTTCCCTGCCTGTTTCGCAATGTTTTTGGAGAAGCCCACCGGAAACCGCGAACCGGCAGTTACCGGAACGGTTCCGTGCCCTTGAGCAGCGCGACAAGTTGGCTCTGTTGGCGTGTTCCGGTCTTGGCGAGTATCCGTTCGAGATAGGTTCATCCGGTCTTCACGGTGATGTTGGCGCTTGCCGCCGCCTCCATCCAGGGTTCGCCCTTGTGCCCGATAGCGACGGCACGATTGCCTCTGCCACTATTTTTTCTGCCCCCAAAAGACAAAACCCGCCGGACAGGGTCCAGCGGGTTCGGAACCGGCGACGACAGGCGTCCGCGGCGGCTCTGCATTGCGACCCTGCCTTGCGGCGGGTCGCGCTTGCAATCAGGTCGCCTGACGGGCGATCCGTTCGATGTCGCCGCGGTTGATGCCGAGGTCGCTGAGCTGGCGTGCGTTGAGGCGGTTCAGTTCGCGAACGGTCTCGTTGTACATGCGCCAGTTACGGAAAGCGCGGATCGGGTTCATGGTAGTCCTCCTGAATTGGGTTCGTTTCGATGATGCTCAAATAGTGATCATCGATGAGGACTTGAATGGCTGATTTTGCATAGCAATGATGCAAATGCTGCATTGCACCATTAAGCTCCTGTTCACCTTGTAGGCAGCGGCCCCATTTAGGGGATGCTGGCCTAGCCGACGTCGAGCACGATCTTGCCGATGTGCTCACCCTCCTCCATCCGCTCATGCGCCCTCCAGGCATCGGTGAGCGGGTAGATCATGTCCATGACCGGAGCGACCTTGCGCGTGCCCAGCAGAGGCCACACCTGCGCCTCGAGCGCCGCCGCGATCGCTGCCTTGAATTCGACGGTACGCGGCCGCAGCGTCGAACCCGTATGGGTCAGCCGCTTGACCATGATCTTGGAAAAGTCGGCGGTCGCCACAGCACCTGCCTGCACGGCAATCTGCACGATGCGGCCCTCGATGGCGGCGGCCTCGTAGTTTCGCTGGACATAATCGCCGCCGACCATGTCGAGGATGACGTCGGCGCCCCGGCCTTCGGTCGCCTCCTTGACGACGGCGACGAAATCCTGCTCGCGGTAGTTGATCGCGTGGTCGGCGCCCAGCTTCAAGCAGGCGTCGCATTTCTCCTTGGATCCGGCGGTGGTGATGACATAGGCGCCGAAGGCCGAGGCGAGCTGGATCGCCGTGGTGCCGATGCCGGACGAGCCGCCATGGACGAGCAGTGTCTCACCCTTTTTCAGTCCGCCGCGCTCGAAGACATTGTGCCAGACGGTGAAATAGTTCTCCGGCACGGCGGCCGCTTCCGTGTGGGTGAAGCCCGCCGGCAGCGGCAGCACACTGCCCGCATGCACCTTGACATACTCGGCATAGGCGCCGCCGGGCGTGAGCGCGCAGACCCGGTCGCCGATGCGCCAGCGCGATATTTCGTCGCCAAGCGCCGCCACCTCACCCGACGCTTCGAGACCCGGCAGGTCCGATGCGCCGGGCGGCGGCGGATAGGCGCCCTTGCGCTGCTGGACGTCCGGCCGGTTGACGCCGGCGGCATGGACCTTGATCAGGATTTCGCCGGGGCCGGGCAGCGGCACGTCGCGCGTTTCCGGCTTCAGCACCCGGGGGCCGCCCGGCTCCGAGATCGCGATCGCCGTCATCCGTGCCGGAATTTTCTGTCCGCTCGCCATGAAGTTTCCCGTCTTTCCTCGCCGCACTCTTACCGGCTGTTTGCATCGACGCCCCTGCCCTATGTATGCTCATTGGCAAATCAGGCAAATGGCCAATCTGGTCTGGCGGAGGAGGAGCAACGATGGCGATCTTCGACGACGAACCCAAGAAGAAGGCGCGCCCGCACGAGATCGGGCAGGACCTGTCGCTGCTTTCCGTCGGGGAACTGTCCGAGCGCATCGGCATCCTGCGCGACGAGATCGCCAGGCTGGAAGCCGAACTCAAGAGCAAGGACAATACCAAGTCGGCCGCCGAGGCGCTGTTCCGCCGCGGATAATTCGCTGCGGTAACCGTCCGCCGCCGAAAAGCCCGAATGCGACTGTCTTCGAACCTGCGTCCCTCCCAGTCCTCAGCCGGATCAAAAAATGCTCGCAGCCTACAGACCGATCCTTTCCCTGCTTCGCGGCACCGCCTTCCTTCTGGCGGCATCGGGACTGCACGGGCTGCTGTTGCCCCTGCGCGGCCAGGTGGAAGGGTTTTCGACCGCTTCGCTCGGCCTGATGGGCACGGCCTGGGCCGGCGGCTTCGTCACCGGCTGTTTCTTTGCGCCGCGCATCGTGCGCCGAGCCGGACATGTGCGCGCGTTCGGTGCCTTTGCAGCGTCGGGTGCCATCGTGGCGCTGCTCACCGGCCTGATCATCGACGAATATGTCTGGATCCTGCTGCGCGCCTTTACCGGTTTCACCATGGCCGGTGCCTTCATGGTCATCGAAAGCTGGCTGAACGAGAAAGCCACCAACGAGAACCGCGGCACCGTCTTCGGCCTCTACATGATGGTGACCTACGCCTCGATCATGGGCGGCCAGATGATCGTCGCCGGCGGCGACGTCAAATCGGCATCGCTGTTCATGATCACCGGCATCCTGTTCTGCCTCTCGCTGATCCCGACCGCTGTGTCGACGGCGTCCCACCCCAAGCCGCTGCAGGACGTCAAGCTCGACGTCAAGGGGCTCTATGCCAACTCACCCGTGTCGGCGATCGCCTGCGTGCTGATCGGCATCGCCAACGGCGCCTGGGGCACGCTAGGCGCGGTCTACGGTGCCCGCATCGGCATCCCGACTGCCGAGATCGCCTTGATGATGAGCCTTGTGGTCGTTGCCGGTGCCGCCATGCAGCTTCCGGCCGGGCGCCTCTCCGACAAGACCGACCGGCGTTTCGTGCTGGCCGGCGCCGCATTCGGCGCCGCGCTATTCGCACTCATGATCTTCCTGTTCGAACCGCGCTCTGGCATCTTCGTCATCATCTTCACCGCCGCTTATGGCGCTTTCGCCTACACGCTCTATTCGATCGCCGTGGCGCATGCCAACGACCACGCGCGGTCGGAGGATTTCGTCAAGGTATCGGGTGGACTGCTGTTGCTTTACGGCTTCGGCACCATGATCGGCCCGTTGCTGGCGGCGGCGCTGATGGGCTGGATGCGCCCGGAGGGCTTGTTCCTGGCGACCGCCTTCGCGCACCTGTCGCTGGCTGGTTACACGCTGCTGCGCATCAGCCGTCGCGCGCCGGTGCCGATCGAAGACCGCGATGCCTTCAAGACGCAGCCGGCCGACCGCTCGGTGACCCCGGAAGCATTGCGGCTCGATCCGAGAAGAAAAGCAGAAGCAAACAGTTGAGATTTGAAAAACTTTGCCTCACAAATGAAGCATGATGTTTTCCGACGCCTTCATGGCGATCGCCGACCCCAACCGGCGCCATCTTCTGGAAGAACTTCGACGCGGTCCGAAGACCGTCAACGAATTGGCGGCCGGGCTGCCAGTCTCCCGCCCGGCCGTATCACAGCATCTGAAAGTGTTGCTCGACGCCGGACTGGTCAATGCCAAACCTGAAGGCACGCGGCGTGTCTATACGGTGAGCAATGCCGGCTTCCTGAGACTCAACATCTGGCTCGATCAATTCTGGGAAGCCTGATCAGTTCTCGACGCCGCACCCGACCCGCTGGTTCAGGACTGCGAATTCACGAAAGCGTCGAGCGCGTCTAGCAGTTCGCCCGTTCCATGCTCGCGCGTGGCCGGGGTGTCGTGGCCATCGAAGAAGGCCCCCTGCTCCGTCATCACAAGCCGCGTGCCGCCGCTTTCCGCCACAAATTCGATCGTCGCCAGCGACACCGAGACACGGGTTTCGCCGAACAGCAACTCATAGCTATAGACGATGCGCTGGTCCGGCACGATGTCCTGATAGACCGCGTTGAAGAAATGCATCTGCCCATCGCTCGGGCAGCCGGCATTGACCTCCTTGCCGCCGACGCGGAAGTCCATCTCGTGCTGGCTTGGCGCCGGGTCATGGGGATCGACGAACCAGCGCCGCTTGGCATCCGGGCTGCTGAACGCGGAGAAGACTTTCGCCGGTGCCACCGGATAACTCCGCTCGACGACAAAGGTGGAATGGACAACGGATCGTTCAGTCATGAAACCTTCCTCGATCTTCGACATGACATATTCCTCTCTAGCTCTCGGCCAGGAAATCGCCGAGCCGATCCAGCCGGCGCTCCCATGACAGGCGCCGCTCATTGATCCAGTGCTCGGCCGCTCGCAGCGCCTTCGGATCGATCTGGCAGGTGCGCACCCGCCCGACCTTCTGCGTGCGCACGAGGCCGCTCGCCTCAAGGAGGTTGAGGTGCTGGACGACCGCCGACAGCGACATCGCCAGCGGCTCGGCCAATTGGCTCACCGAGGCGGGGCCGCGTGACAACCGGTCGACCATCTGCCGTCGCGCCGGATCTGCGAGCGCCTGGAACATCAGGTCGAGCTGGGCCGGATCGTGCAACACGCGATCAGCCGTTGTTGTAGGGGAAGAACTTGAAATAGGGCTGCGCCTCCTCGATCACCCTGATGAAGGCGGCGCGCTGCAGCAAGCGGTCGTGATAGCGCTTCACGGCGGGATAGTTGTCGCCGAACGGCTCGACCTTGTTGGCGTAGAAGAGTGCCGGAGACGCCGCGCAATCGGCCATGGTGAAGGCATCGCCCACAGCCCATTCTCTCGACTGCATCTCCCGTTCGATGATGGCGTAGGAATTGCGCAACTGGCCGCGCGCCTGCTCGACACCGAATGGATCGGTCTCGCCCTGCGGCCGCAACCTGTCACCGACGATCTTTTGCATCGGTTCCTGCACATAGAAATCATAGAAGCGGTCGGCCTGGCGGACCGCCAGCGCCAGGTCGATGCCGGCGGGAACGAGGTCGACCGGTCCCGGATAGTGCGCGGCCAGATATTCCACGACGATGGTCGATTCCAGCACCGTGCGGTCGCGCCTATCGTCGCGCAGCGCCGGCATCTTGCCGGTCGGCGAAATCTTCAGGAAAGCCGCGCGCGATTGCTCGTCGCCAAGGTCGACGATGACCGGCTCGAAGGCCGTGTCGTTCTCGTAGAGCGCGATCAGCGGCTTCCAGCAGAAGGAAGCCAGCGGATGGAAATGCAGGATCAGGGACATTCTTGTTCTCGTCTGTTTTTGCGGCAACACTGAAGCATTCACTTAACTATTGCGGCAAGCCTCGCTCGTCAAGGCTCACCCGCGAAGTCTCAACTGGATCGGACGTGCGCGACGATGGCCTCCGGCCACCGAGGCCATCGCGCCCATGATCAGCAGCAGCACCGGATTTATGGCCCCCCTCAGTCTGCTTGCATTTTGCAATCGGTTGCACGATACTAAGACCGGTACGATAATGCAACCGGTTTTGTGGAGAAAAATCGAATGACCCTCGATCGCCGGTCCGGCTGCCCGATCAACCTCTCGCTCGAGGTGTTCGGCGACCGCTGGAGCCTGATCATCCTGCGCGACATGATTTTCGGCGGCAGGCGCCATTTTCGTGAACTGCTCAATGGGTCGATGGAAGGTATTGCCTCCAACATCCTCGCAGACCGGTTGAAGCGGCTGATGGAGCTCGGGATGCTGACCAAGGCGGACGATCCCAGTCACAAGCAGAAGGCGATCTACAGCCTGACCGAGATGGCCATCACGCTGGTGCCCATCCTGGCCCATCTCGGCGCCTGGGGCCGCGTCTGGCTGCCGACCAGCGAGGAACTTTCGATCCGCGCCGAACTCCTGGAAAAGGGCGGACCGCCGATGTGGGAGAAATTCATGGACGAGTTGCGCCATGAGCACCTCGGCACCCCCCTCAATGCGCCCGGCCCCTCTGTCCGCGCGACGCTGCAGGCCGCCTATGAGGCGGTCGTCGCCGGAAAGGCCCGCAGCGCCAGCCCGGCCGCCTGACCAACTATTTTCCCCGTTGAGAGGCCGGCTCTGCTACAAGGGACGGAAATCACACGTGACGGGATTGGATAGACTCTTGGTTGAGAACTCTAGGGACACTGCCCGCGCGCGTGCCGATCTGCGCTTCAAGAAGCAGGAAGAGGCGGCGACGGTCCGTCAGAAGGCCATGGCCGAGTATGTCGCCGAGAGCGACGCCCGCAAGGCCAAGACCGACAAGCTGCGGGCGCTACGGCTCGCCAAGGAAGCCGAAGATCTGGCCAACACGCCTGCCGCCCCCGCCAAGAAGCCGGCCCGCGCCAAGAAAAAGTAACGCTCCCGCCTCTCCGCCAATTCCTCGCCATGAACCGAGCGGTCGTGACGCCATCGGACAGGTGCGCCTTCATCCCGCTGCTTCACGGGAAGCAATTTCAACCAAAACCGGGATTGCCTCGCCCGGCTGGCCGCCGATGATCGGGTTATTCAACAGGAGATTGCCATGACCGCGTTGTCGCTCGAAAAAGCCGTCGAGATCATCAATGCCGCCTTCGCCAGCGGCACCGATCTCAAGCTCAAGCCGCTCGGCGTCTCGGTGCTCGACGCCGGCGGACACCTGGTCGCCTTCCAGCGCCAGGACGGCGCTTCGTTCCTGCGCCCGCAAATGTCGGCGGGCAAGGCCTATGGCGCGCTGGCGATCGGCATGGGCTCGCGCAAGGTCGAGGCTTTCGCCAAGGAGCGGCCGCATCTGGTTGCCGGCATTTCCGACGTGTCGGGGGGACGCGTGCTGCCGGTCGTCGGCGGCGTGCTGATCCGCGACAAGGCCGGCGCCATCATTGGCGCCGTCGGCATTTCCGGCGACACGTCGGACAATGACGAGGCGGCCGCGATTGCCGGCATCGAAGCCGCCGGCTTCAACGCCGATCCGGGCTGAGGCTCAATTCAAATTGATGTCGCGGCTGGCCGACCGCATCGACACCGCGAAACCGGCCATCACGTCGAACAGCGCGATGATCATCAGCGTGAAGAAGATGGAGTGCGCCGCACCCTTCACCAGCAGGAACTCGACCAGGAAAGCGACGAAGACAAGCGTCGACAGGAGATGGTCCATGATCGACGCCGTGGTCGTGCGCGCCGACTTCACCATTTCGAGGAACAGGAAGATCAGCCCGATCAGCACGATCAGGTCGCCGAGCGTCATCGAGAACACGCCGCCCGACATCATGCGGAACGAGAATATCTCGCTCGCCCACGGATCGTCGCCGCCGCCGAATATACCGAGCAGGCCGAGATTGTAGAGCACGAAAGGCACGATCAAAAGCGGGACGGCACCGAACATCTGGCGTCTCCATATGGGGGCACCTTCTGTAGAATGCGCCGCAGGCACGGCGTCAAGATTTTTCGTGCGCGGTCGCAAACACGGTCGAAGACCGGATGCAACAACCACGTCAGCCGGTTGCCCGGCCGACATGGAGAAACGAGAGACGAAAGCTCAGCGCTTGAAGTAGCCGGCGCGTACGGCGAACCAACGTAAAAAAACCGGCCAGCGGCCGGTCTTTTGCAACTCTAACCTTCGGAAAGCTGGGCTCAGCTTTCCTTGGGCGTCAGCACCTGGCGACCGCGATACATGCCGGTCTTCAGGTCGATGTGGTGCGGGCGGCGCATTTCGCCGGAATTCTTGTCCTCGACATAGGTCGGGGCCTTGAGGGCGTCGGCCGAGCGGCGCATGCCGCGCTTGGACGGAGAGGTTTTGCGTTTCGGAACGGCCATGGATATGCTCCACTACATGGTCAAAAGCCCCGCCCGCCCTCGTGAAAGGGCCATGTCGGGGCCTAAATCTGAGAAAGTCGGGTGCCTATACACGCCTGACACCGTTTTGGCCAGCACTGCGGTGAATCTTTTTTGTACCGGCTAGTCGAGACAGCCGACATAAGCGCCTGAGCGGCCGGCGCGCCGCTCGATCAGGTTGGCGAGCCGTCTGAGGCCCGGCCCGGGTTTTGCCGGATTGCGGGCGATCGGATTGGGCAGCGTGACGGCGAGCAACGCGGCCTGCCGCCGCGACAACTGCTTTGCGGAAATGCCGAAATGGTGCTGCGCCGCCGCCTCGATGCCGTAGATGCCTGGCCCCCATTCGGCGATGTTGAGATAGATCTCCATGATGCGCCGTTTCGACATCACCGCGTCGAAATAGACGGCCAGCGGCAGTTCGACGATCTTGCGCACGCTGCCCAGCGGCCGCGACCAGAGGAACAGGTTCTTCACCGTTTGCATGGTGATGGTCGAGGCGCCGCGCGTCGCCTCGCCGGCCAGCGCATCGTCGACGACGCTCCTGAGCTCGCCGAGATCGACGCCGCGGTGGAAGCAGAACTGCCCGTCCTCCGACATGATGACCGAATGGGCGAGCACGGGCGCCACGTCATCAATGGAAACCCAGCGCCGGTCGTAGCCGGAGAAGGTAGCAAGGTCCTTCAGCATCAGCGTCGATACCGGATGCACGAAGGACGGCAGGTAGAGAAAGGTCAGTGCCACCGGGATAAGCGCCAGCACGGCGGCCACGACGATGCCACGCCGGACCCAGCGCCTGAGACTGCGGCGGTTCACGCCTCGCGATCTCGTCGCCATGTCCAGCTTTTCGGTATCATGATCGACGATCGGTTCCGCCAAGCCGCCCAACCCGTACTTCTCCTTGCTCCGGCATAATGGCGCTTGCCTTCTTGCGCAACGTCTGAGTGTCGGCTACCGGTCCCGGCCATGACGAATGAGGACGAAATGGCGTTCGAAATGGCGCTCATCAGGCGCGCGGCCGCCGTCGAGGTGATGCTGCGTCGGTTGCTCGACGATCGCCCGCTATCGGGCGAGATCGCGCGGCCCGATCGCCTGATGGCGGCGATGCGCCATGGCGTGCTGAACGGCGGCAAGCGCCTGCGCCCCTTCCTGGTCATGGAGAGTGCGGGCCTGTTCTCCGCCGATGGCGAAGCGGCGCTGCGCGTCGCGGCGGCACTCGAATGCGTGCATTGCTATTCGCTGATTCATGACGACCTGCCGGCGATGGATGACGATGACCTGCGCCGCGGCCAGCCGACCGTGCACAAGGCCTTCGACGAGGCCACCGCAATCCTGGCCGGCGACGCACTGCTGACGCTCGCCTTCGATATCCTCGCCGCCGAAGCGACCGCGCTGCCGGCCCAGCGGCGCGCAGCCCTTGTGCTGGCGCTGGCCCGCGCCGCCGGGGCCGGCGGCATGGTCGGCGGCCAGAAGCTCGATCTCGAAGCCGAGCAGGTGCGACCGGACGAGGCCGGCATCATCCGGCTGCAGGCGATGAAGACCGGGGCCTTGATCCGCTTCGCCTGCGAGGCGGGTGCAATCCTGGCCGGCGCACAGTCGGATGACCGCGAACGGCTGGCCGAGTTCGGGTCGGCGATCGGCCTTGCCTTCCAGCTCGCCGACGACCTGCTGGACTTGACGGCCGACGCCAGGCAGATGGGCAAGGCGACCGGCAAGGATGCCGCCGCCGGCAAGGGTACGCTGGTGGCCTTGCACGGCGCGGATTGGGCACGCAAGCAGCTCGACGGCCTCGTCGGCCAGGCGCACGCGCTGCTCGAACCCTATGGCGAAAAGGCGGCCCTGCTGAAGGCCGCCGCGACCTTCGTGGCAACCCGCGACAGCTGACGGCAGGCCCCTATCGGGTCGCGCATTGCACCTGTGGTTGTGCCAACGAAATCTTAATGTAAATGAAGCGTAATCCCAATTCTTAGAATGCGTATGTGTTGGGGTTGCGCATGCCGGAATATTCTTCCTTCATCCGGTCCGTCCGGATACGTTATCTCTCAGGATTGTTGGTTTTCGCGCTGGCTTCAGCCGCCATCATGGGTGCGCTCAATCGCGTCAATTCCTTGCGCCATGAAATCGATGCGCTGAGCAGCAACCTCGTCGTTTTCACCCGCGACCTGCGCAACGCCACCAGCTTCGCCGAGACAACCGGTTCCGCCTGGCGGATCGAGACGCGCGATGCGCTGACGGCTTCGGCGCGCGACCATTCCGAACGTCTGACCGGTGAGATCGAGACGCTGACCGCACAACTGGCCGCGATACGTCCGCGCCTGTCGGCCAAGACCGTCGATGAGCTCGCGGCCGCTTCAGTCAATGGCGATCTGTTCTGGTCGCCGCGTGACATGGTTCGCAACTTCAACCTGATGTCGGTGGCGCAAAAGACCGACGAATGGAGCTCTCGCGAAATCCGCAACCAGAACGACCTGTTCGTTCAGCCCATGCTGGTGCGTGTCCGCACCGCCATGGACGACGAACGCCATCTGGCGGACGCCTCCAGCGACCGGCTGCTTTTGTGGGCGAGCGGCCTGTTGTTCACCGTCCTGGCCATCGTCGCTTTCTGGATCTTCCGGCCGATGGAGCAGGCGATCCGCCGCGCCTTTGCCCAGTCGGCCGAATCCTTGTTCAAGGCCGAGGCCGCCGACCGCGCCAAGTCGGAATTCCTGGCCAACATGAGCCACGAGATCCGCACGCCGATGAACGGCGTGCTTGGCATGGCCGAATTGCTGGCCAAGACCGAGCTGAACCCGCGCCAGAAGACCTTCACCGACGTCATCGTCAAATCGGGCAACGCGCTGCTCACCATCATCAACGACATTCTCGATTTCTCGAAGATCAATGCCGGGCAGCTGACGCTCGACCCTGCTCCTTTCCGCCTTTCGGAAGCGGTGGAGGATGTGGCAACGCTTGTCTCGGCGCGTGTCGCCGAGAAGAACCTGGAACTCATCGTGCGCGTCGACCCAAGGTTGCCGGCCTATGTCGTCGGCGATGCCGGCCGCTTTCGGCAGATCGTCACCAACCTGGTCGGCAATGCGGTTAAATTCACCGAGAAGGGCCATGTGCTGATCGATGTCGGCGGCGAAACCGTCAACGACGTCGTCCAGCTCAAGCTGCGCGTCGAAGACACCGGCATCGGCATCCCGGCCGAGAAATTGCAGAACGTGTTCGAGAAGTTCGCGCAGGTCGACGGCTCCTCGACTCGCCGTCACGAAGGCACCGGCCTCGGACTCGCCATCGCCGCCCGTCTCGTCGACCTGATGTCCGGCAAGATCGGCGTCGAAAGCGAGATCGGCCGCGGCTCCGTCTTCTGGTTCGCCGTGCCGCTGCCGGTCCATCGTGCCGAGGCGCGCGACGCGATCGTGCCGGTGGACGTCACCGGCGCGCGCGTGCTGGTCATCGATGACAATCCGGTCAACCGCGAGATCCTGCTCGAACAGCTCAGAAGCTGGAGCTTCGACTGCGCCGCCGCCGAAAGCGGCGCGGTGGGCCTCGCCTTCCTCGATCGCGCCTGCCAACTCGGCGCCAGCGTCGATTGCATCATCCTCGACTATCAGATGCCTGGCATGAACGGCGCCGATGTCGCCCGGGCCATCGCCGCCGACAGCCGGCTGTCCACCATTCCGGTCGTTATCCTGACCTCGGTCGACCAGGTCGATTTCGGCAAGATGATCATTGATTTCGGCATTGCGGCGCATCTGACCAAGCCGGCGCGGTCGGCGGTCCTGCTCGGCACGGTCATCTCGGTCATCCAGAAAGCGCGCTCGCAGGTCGGCAAGGCGCGGTTCGTTCGCGAGCCGGTCCAACCGAAGCCTCAGGCGACTCCGCCGGCCTTCACGGTTATCCGGGGCCCCGCCGTACCGGCCGCTCCGGTGCCAGACTTGAATGCCGCGCCGAACAGCCCGATCGACATCCTCATCGCCGAGGACAATGACGTGAACCAGATGGTGTTCGGCCAGATCCTCAATGGGCTCGGCCTGAGCTACCGTATCGCCGGCAATGGCCGCACCGCGGTCGAGATGTACCGGTCGCTGCATCCGAGACTGGTTCTGATGGACGTGTCGATGCCGGAAATGAACGGCTACGAGGCGACACGCGCCATCCGGGCTATCGAGGCGTCGTCGGGCGGCCACATCCCGATCATCGGCGTCACCGCGCATGCGCTGAAGGGCGACCGCGACAAGTGCATCGAGGCCGGCATGGACGACTATCTGCCCAAGCCCGTTTCGCCCGATCGCCTTGGCGCCAAGATCGGCACCTGGCTCAGCGAGACGGTGGTGGCCAAGACGGCGTGACCACCCATCAACGCCTCAGACGGCTGCGTCCAGATGAAAGCGGCGCATCCAGTCCAGGCTTGTCTCGTCGGCGAGCTTCGCCACGCCGGGCCTGACATGCTGGGCATCCGGCGCCCGGACGCCCAGGGCTTCGCAAATGCGTAGCAATGCCGCGGCCGGCTCGGCGGCAAGGCGCTCATAGCCGATCCGCAATGGCGCTATGCCCTGTTGCGCGAACCAGGTGTTCCAGGCGGTGTCATAGGCTTCCAGCTCGTCGACCTCGCCCTTGATGCGCTCGAAATCATAGTGAGGTTCCCTGGCAGGCCCCACCCTTTCGATTTCGGTTCCGTCGGGGGCGATATGCCAAAGACCGGTTTGCTGTGCCTTGATCAGGGAGACGGCCTGCGCGAGCTTGTTTTCGCGCGACAGGTGTATGTAAAGGACACGGCCAAAAGCCTTCTCGAAACGCGCTTTGTCCGACGCAAGCCCCGGAAAAATCCGGTCGAGGATCGCCGAAAGCTCCTCCAGATTTTCCCGCATCAGGCGCAAGCCGAAGATTTCAGTGCCACCCTTCCCGGCAGTGATTGCCGCATTGAGATAGGCAAGCTGGAATTCAGGCTCGCCCATCGTGTCGCGAGCCGGCAGTCCCCAGTCCTCGGCCCACTCCGATATATCCTGCCTCCGATAGAATGAGTGGGGATCGGCGGTCGTTCCGGTGGCCGCCAGCAGCTTGCACAGCAGGGTGCTGCCGGTTCTGGGCGTGCCGCAGAGGATATATCCGTCGAACATGGGCGCTCGCGCATGACAGGGCTGCTGCCCAGGGGAAGATGGTGGCCGCCGCTATAGCTGAAATCGTTGCTGGATGCGACCGGCGCATTCCAGCGGCGTCAGCAGGCTCGTGTCGACTTCGAGATCGTAGCATATCCCCTTGTGCAAGCGATCATATTGCCAACGCGCCAGCCCCGCCAACCTGCCGGCTCGCAGCTCTTCGCGCGCCTCGATCACCTCCAGAGGCGCCATGACACCGACCAGATGGAGCTCGAAGGCCGACAGCAAGTCGACATATTCCGATATTTCGCCATTGCAGAGCACGTCATCGACAATGAGATTGTTGCCCTGTCCGGCCATGGCCGCAATGGCATGGCGCATGCCGCGCAGCGTCCGCGCCCCGGTCGGCCCGGTCCTGATCACCACCGAAGGCTTGCCGTTCTGCCAGATGGTTTCATAGGAGAAGCCTTCGGCATGGTGCTGCAGGGCATCGGGCAGCATCTCGAGAAAGCTGTCCATCTGGACATGCAGGAACGGCTCGGCGGTTATTGCCTGCAAAGCCCGGGCAATCGAGGATTTGCCGGCGCTGCCGACGCCGTTGAGCACAACGATCCTGGCGGTCATGGTCAAATGCACCTCTTAACATCAGCATCGAGGCCTGACCCACGTGGTATCACGTCAGGCTCAGCTGTTTTGCTCCGATCAAATACTATCCAGACAATCTATCAAAATTGCCATTAGCAATTAACGCTGACGTCAACCGAAGCGTGCAATCGTCGGCAGCCATTTTTGGAGACTGACTATGCGATTTTTTTCAAGCGGCTTTGATAATACTGGCATTTCTTTTTGCAACGAGCGGGCACGCGGACGAGATTTCCGAGACACAAGGCATTTTCGACAATGTCAAAGCCGCTTTTCTCGACGGAAATTTCAAGGAACTCGACCAGATTGCCGATGAATATCGCAACGGAAAAACTCGAACTCCCAGCGGATTGTGGAAACTTACCAAATTCTACAACGCAATTGATATACTTGGATACGATCCTGCCGGCGATGAGCAATCTCTCTATCGCCTTGAGGAGCAGGTAAAAAAATGGATCGACGAGGCGCCGGAATCGAAGTCCGCATACATCGCATATGCAATTTTGCTGTCCCGGCATGCCTTCTTCATTCGAGGCGACGGCTACGCCCCTTCGGTACCGCCGGAGAGATGGCCGGGCTATCTGAAATACCTGGGCAAGGCTCGTCGCCAACTTGAAGCCAGCAAGGCTATCGCATCATCGGACCCACATTGGTATGCGGCGATGTTGGATGTGGCAAACGGGGAAAATTGGCCTGAGGCAAAATTCGACGCGCTCCTGGATGAAGCTGCGACGAAAGAACCTTATTACTACCAGTCATACTTCGTTGCCATCCGACACAAATCTCCAATGTGGGGCGGAAGCCTCGATGCTGTTCGTAAAGTGATTGAGTATGCCGTGGCGATGACCAAGCCCGAGGATGGGATCGGCTTCTACGCTCGAGGATATTGGTATGCGATGGATGAAGTTCTGGGCGCCCGGCATTTTCGGGGATCAACGGTCGATTGGCCACAGATCAATGCCGGATTTGAAGATTTGATCAAGCAGTATCCAGATGACTGGAACATCAATGCTTGGGCGCGCTTCGCTTGTGTTTCACTTGACGCGAGCACCACCCAGAAAGCCTTTGCTCGGCTTGACGGAAGGATCATCCCACGGCAATGGAAGGGGGACATGGTCCACGGTTGCCAGGAATTGGCGAGCGACGATAGCCAAAAATAGGCCGTCACCCAAAAACAGGTCGTCACATTGTCACTACCGGTTTCGCACCACCACGCACGCACCGCCCACGCTTTGCAGTTTCTGGCAGATGACATTGGCGGCAGCGCGGTCGTTGATCCCGATTCTGACGGCGTAGATGCCGCGCCGGCCGATCGGCGTGCGCACCCGGCTCACCACCGGATCATGCCCGGCAAGCAGGGCCGGAAAACGGCCCCGCACCCTGAGCCATTGGCTGATCGCGGCGCTGCGACGGAAATTACCCGCCACCTGGACGCCCCATGGCTTGATGTTGATCGAGGCCATCGCCACGGTCTTCGACATGATCACCGGCAGCTTGCGGCAGGCGACCGCGAAATCCAGCTTGGCATCGAGTGGCTCGACTTTTCCGGCATAGGCGCGGTCGGCGAACTTGTCGACCGGCTCGCCCATCACGTCGAACACATAGCTTTCCGTCTCCATCGGCAGGAAGCCGCCGGAATTCAGCCAGCGCGACACCCGGCTCTCGCCGGCGTTGTAGGCGGCCGCCGCTAGGCCGAGATTGCCATAGCTGGTCTTCATTTCGGCGAGATACCTGGCCGATGCGGGGATCGCCTCGTTGATGTCGAAGGAATTTTCCAACCCCCGCATCTTGGCGGTGCCCGGCATGAACTGGGCGATGCCTTCGGCGCCCACGGGGCTGACGGCATTGGGATCGAAACGGCTTTCCTTCCAGATAAGGCGGGCGAAAAAGTCTCGGGGCAGACCGTTCTGGTCGGCATGCGCCTGGATCAGGTTGCAGACCTTATCGATCAGCCGCTGCTTGGCCGATTGCGGCGGATCGGCCTCGGCAAGCGTCGACAAGGCCATGCCACACAGGAAAATCAGCGTCGCCCAGGGGAAACGCCGCATTTGACCTACTCTGCCGCGGCCTTGCCGCCCTGACCGAACCTCTGTTCGATATAATCGGCGACCATTTTCTCGAAATCCGCCGCGATCGACGGCCCGCGCAGCGTCGCCGCCTTCTTGCCGTCGACGAAGACCGGCGCGGTCGGCGTCTCGCCGGTGCCGGGCAGCGAAATGCCGATATCGGCATGCTTGGATTCCCCCGGGCCGTTGACGATGCAGCCCATCACCGCGACCTTGAGGTTCTCGACGCCCGGATATTTCTCACGCCACACCGGCATGTTCTTGCGCAGGTCCGCCTGGATGTTCTGAGCCAGTTCCTGAAACACGGTGGAGGTGGTGCGGCCGCAGCCGGGGCAGGCCGCGACGATCGGCACGAACTGCCGGAAGCCCATGGTCTGCAGCAGTTCCTGCGACACCTGCACTTCGCGGGTGCGGTCGCCATTGGGCTCCGGCGTCAGCGAGATGCGGATGGTGTCGCCGATGCCTTGCTGCAGGAGGATGCCCATGGCGGCGGAAGAGGCAACGATGCCTTTGGAACCCATGCCGGCTTCGGTGAGGCCGAGATGCAGCGCGTGGTTGGAGCGGGTGGCGAGTTCGGTGTAGACGGCGATCAGGTCCTGCACGCCACTGACCTTGGCCGACAGGATGATTTTTTCGCGGCTGAGGCCAATCTCTTCGGCCATCTCGGCCGACAGGATCGCCGACTGCACGATCGCCTCACGCGTCACTTCCTGCGCCGTCAGGGGGAAACCCTTGTCCTGGTTGTCGTCCATCAGCCGGGTCAACAGCTCCTGGTCGAGCGAGCCCCAGTTGACGCCGATGCGTACCGGCTTGTCGTGCTTGATCGCCATCTCGACGATATCGGTGAACTGCCGGTCCTTCTTGTCCTTGAAACCGACATTGCCGGGATTGATGCGGTACTTGGCCAGTGCCTCGGCGCAGGCCGGATGGTCGGCCAGCAGCTTGTGGCCGATATAGTGGAAGTCGCCGACCAGCGGCACATCGATGCCGAGCCGCAACAGTCGCTCGTGGATGCGCGGCACGGCGGCCGCACTCTCGTCTCGGTCGACGGTGATGCGCACGATCTCGGAGCCGGCGCGATGCAGCGCCGCGACTTGCGCGACCGTCTGGTCGATATCGGCGGTGTCGGTATTGGTCATCGACTGGACGACGACAGGTGCGCCGCCGCCGACGACCACGCCACCGACATCGACGCCGACCGAAGTGCGGCGGGGGAAAGGTGAAGAAAAATATCCGGTCATGCCGGCAGCCTTTTGTCTCTGAGCGCCATGCGTCTCTCTGGAGCGCTATGCGTCTCTCTGAAGCCCGTGCGTCCGCTTGGACGCACAAGCCGGGTCCGATGCGCTGAAGTCCGGGCATGAGGTGGAGGAGCAAAGATGGCTTGTCAATGGCGACAGGTCGCCACTGGCAGCAATTGGTGCCGGCTAGGGACCTGAAACAGCGCACGACCTGACGGCGGCCGGGCATAAATTGGCCTGACGAATATTAGCTTCGACTTGCGGAAGCGCTGAATTTAAAACCACTGCACCGGCGGCTGGCGCCGCCGGCAAGGAAGACCGCCAGTGATGAGCGGCTATGTCAGGTGAGGATCAATGCGTGGTTGGTTGCGCCCTCAGTTTCTCAATCGCATCCTTGAGTGCCAGCTTGCGTCGCTTGAGATTTACGATCTCGAGGTCGTCCACCGATGGGTGGTTCATCGCGTCATCGATTTCGCGTTCGATGTCGCCGTGTTTCCGCTGCAACTCATCAAGATGGGATGCAAGAGACATGATTGGTTCTCCCTTTCATGGTTTCCTCGATTGCAGCCGTCAAAGGCACGTCCACCGCAGGTCGCATCTGTGACGGCACAATGACAGTGTGCCACCATCGGGCAGCGATGTCGAATGCTGCGTGGTAGCATTCCACGACAAGATGAAATGTGATATGGGCTGCGCGCCGGTGGCAGAAATTGCCGCCCCCGCCCAATCAGGCCCAGTTTTGGGCGCCGCAGACGTGCAGACGGTAGAGAATGTCCGATCAGGAACAGGCCGATACTCGCCTCGAATTTTCCCGGCTGAAGCAGGAGCACGCCGATTTCGATGCCGCGATCAACGCGATGATCGCCACGAATTGCGACCCGCTGCAGATCCAGCGCATGAAAAAGAAGAAGCTGGCCCTCAAGGACCGGCTGATGAAGCTGGAAGACAAGATCATTCCAGACATCATCGCCTGAGACGCGAGACCCCGGTTGGCACTTTCCGCCTATCCGCCGATCGAAAGCCCGGCGGCGCGGCCGCGCAACAGGCCGATGAGATCGGCGGTCCGCTCCTCCGACGTATCGATCGGAACCACCAGGCACATCGTCGCCTCGACCTTGCCTGGCGCTGAAAAGACCGGTACGGCGAGGCATTTCGTATAGGCGTCGACCAGGCCCGAGGTGACGCAATAGCCGGTCACCCCTGCCTTTGCGATATCGGCGATGAAATCTTCGAGCCGCAGCTTGCGGCCGTCGGGAAGCACGAGATCGTCGTCCGACACCATGGCTTCGATCGCCGCTCTCTCCAGCCCCGCAAGCAGCAGCCGGCCCGAGGCAGTCCAGGGCAGCGGTATCTGCAGGCCGGTGGCCGAACTGATGCGGAACGGCCTGGTGCCGGGGCTGGAATGGACGATCGTGTAGCGGCCGCTCTGCAGCATGCACAGTTCCGAGGTCTCGCCGGTCTCGCGCGACAGATGATCGACCTCTTGGCGCCCGCGCCGCAACAGGTCGTTGCCGCGCACATAGTCCATTCCGTAGAGGTAGAGCTTCTTGCCGAAATAGACGCGGTTGCCGTCGCCGGCCATTTCCAGCAGGCCGGCATCGACCAGCGACCGCACCAGCGTGTAGGTCGTCGAACGCGGCGCATTGACCCCCTTGGCGAGATCGCCAATGCCGATCGCGCGCTGCGTCATATGAAGGAACTCCAGGATCTCCAGGACCCGGTTGAGACCCTTTTCACGGGAGCCCGCCGTCTTCTCGTCGGCTGACACGGCCAAAACGCTACCATCTTGCATTGTCGATTCCCGGTGTTAGTATCTGTCTTGTACAGGATACACGCGTCTCTTGTAAGAGACAATCCTTGACGATCACTGTCGCGTGTATGGCCTGTGCATAGGGGAACACAACACGAAAGGAGGTTGCCGTGAACGACACATCCGGAAGACGTGATTTTCTGAAATTAGGAATGGCGGGACTTGCGACGGCCGGCGTGCTGGCAACCGTCGATGCCCAGAAGGCCGCCGCGCAAGCCGCATCCGACAGCCTGCTGCGCACGGTGCTTGACCGCGGCAAGCTTATTGTCGGCACCGGCAGCACCAACGCCCCCTGGCACTTCGAGAACGATGCCGGCGAACTGGTCGGCATGGACATCACCATGGGTCGCATCCTGGCCAAGGGCCTTTTCGACGATCCGACCAAGGTCGAGTTCGTCATGCAGGACCCGGCCCAGCGTATTCCCAACGTCACCACCAACAAGGTCGACATCACCATCCAATTCATGACGATGACGGCGCAGCGCTCGCAGCTGATCAATTTCTCCCGGCCCTACTATGTCGAAGGCGTTGCCTTGCTGACGCTGCCGACAGCCGAGAACAAGACCTTCGACAAGCTGCTGGCCGGCGGTTCGGCGACCCGCATTTCCATCCTGCAGAATGTCGACGCCGAAAACTCGGTCCACTACGCTCTGCCACAGGCGCAGGTGCTGCAGATCGACACCCAGGCCAACGTGCTGCAGGCGCTGGAGTCCAAGCGCGCCGACGCCGCCGCCGTCGACCTCTCCACAGTGCGCTGGCTCGCCTCGCGCAACCCTGACAAGTATTTCGATGCCGGCAAGAGCTGGTACTCGATGCTCTACGGAGCCGCACTTCGGCAAGGCGATCTCGACTGGCTGACCTATGTCGACCAGACCTTCACCATCGCCATGTTCGGCCATGAGACGGCGCTCTACGACGCCGCATTCAAGGACTATTTCGGCCAGGAACCGCCGGCACGCCATCCCGGCTTCCCGGTCATCTGACCCAGCCGGGGGAAGAGCGTCTTGAGCGTTCTTCCCCCGCAGCCTATCCTTGAATCGCTCGGCACCGAGAGAGGCGCATGGGCTATACGCTCAATTTCAACCTGATCTGGCGGCATTTCGACAAGCTGTGGGGCGGCCTGCTGCTCAGCCTCGAGCTCGCCGTGATCTCGATCGCCATCGGTGTCGTCATCGGGCTGGTGCTCGCGGTCTGGTATGTCTCGGCCGGACGCGTGGTGCGGGCGGTGATCGCGGCTTATGTCGAATTCATCCGCAACGTGCCCCTGATCCTGCTGGTCTATCTCGTCTTCTACGGCCTGCCGACCGTGGTCGACCTGGCCTACAGCGCACCAACCTCGTTTGTATTGACCCTGTCGGTCTATAGCGGCGCCTATCTGGTCGAGGTATTTCGCTCCGGGCTCGAGGCTGTCCCACGCGGCCAGCTCGACGCCGGCAAGGCGATCGGCCTCACGCCCTGGCAAAGGCTGCTGCATGTGCGCCTGCCGACCATGCTGCGCATCACGCTGCCGGCGCTATCCAACACCTTCATCTCGCTGTTCAAGGACACCTCGATCGCCTCGGTCATCTCGGTGCCCGAACTCACCTTCGGCGCCCAGTGGATCAACTTCAACACTTTCCGCATCGTCGAGGTCTACCTGGTCACCACCGCGATGTATCTGGTGACGGGATACGTGCTGCTTTTTGGGCTGCGGCTCGTCGAGCGCCGGTTCAGGGCGGCGCGCTGACATGCTGAGCCAGATCCTCTATGCACTGCCCTTCCTTGCCGCAGGCTTCGCCGTGACCTTGTGGGTCTCGTTGCTGGTCGTGGTTCTGTCGCTCATCGCCGGCGTGCTGCTGGGCGTCGGCCTGGTCTATGGACCAATGCCGCTGCGCTGGGCGGTGCGCATCTTCTCGGACACCATTCGCGGCATTCCGATCCTGGTGCTGATGTTCTTCGTCTATTACGGCCTGCCCGCGATCGGGCTGCATCTGCCGTCGTTCTGGGCCGCGGTTTTCGCGCTCACTCTGTTCAAGACGGCGCAGGTCATCGAGTATCTCAGGGGCGCGGTCGGCTCGATCCCGAAGGGACAGTCCGAAGCCGCGATGGCGATCGGGCTGACCTTTCGCCAACGGCTCACCTACGTCATCTTTCCGCAGGCCTTCAGGCGCTTCCTGCCGCCTTGGATCAATGGCGTCACTGACGCGGTCAAGGGCAGCGCGCTGGTGTCGCTGCTCGGCATCACCGATTTGATGCAGGCCATCAACCAGGTCATCGGCCGCACCTATGAAGCGATGCCGCTCTATATACTGGGCGCGCTCATCTATTTCGCGGTCAACTACGCACTCTCGCTCGCCAGCCGGCGGCTCGAGCGGCGTTTCTCCTTCATCCGGGAATAGCACGATGTCCGAAACCTCGAACGCCAGTCCCGCGCTGCTCGACGTGCGCGATGTCTCGAAAGCCTTCGGCGCCGTCGAGGTGTTGCGCTCCGTCAGCCTTCAGGTGAAGCGCGGCGAGGTGGTCACCGTCATCGGCCCTTCCGGCAGCGGCAAGACCACGTTGCTGCGCTGCGTCAACTTCCTCGAAAGCTACGACAGCGGCTCGATCCGCATCGACGGCAAGGAGGTCGGCTATCGCGAGGCCGGGACGCGCCAGCGCCGCAGCGAGCGCGATCTTGCCGCCATGCGCGCCGAGACCGGCATGGTGTTCCAGAGCTTCAACCTGTTCCCCCACCTGACGGCCGCCGGCAACATCATGCTGGGCTTGACCAAGGTGCGGGGAAAGAGCGAGGCCGAGGCGCGGTCGATCGCCGAACACTGGCTCGGCCGCGTCGGCCTCGCCCACAAGGCCGACAGCCTCCCGGCCGAACTGTCCGGCGGCCAGCAGCAGCGCGTCGGCATCGCCCGCGCCGTGGCCATGGAACCGAAGATCCTGCTGCTCGACGAAATCACCTCCGCCCTCGATCCCGAACTGGTCGGCGAAGTGCTGGCCGTGGTGCGCAGCCTCGCCGAGGACGGCATGACGATGCTGATGGTGACGCACGAAATGGCCTTCGCCCGCGACGCTTCGAGCCGCATCGTCTTCATGGCCGATGGCGGCGTCAGCGCCGTCGGACCGCCGAAGGAGATCCTCGCGGCGGAGACCACCAACGAACGCCTCCGCACTTTCCTGGCGCGCTTCCGCGCCTCGCATTTCTAAACTCAGGCGGCCAAGGCCGCCCAAGGAGCCTTCATCCATGACGCCTTATACCAGGCTCGCCGAACTCGGCCTGACGCTGCCCGAGCCGCCGACGCCCATCGCCAACTTCGTCACGCACGCCGAAAGCGGCCGGCTGATCTTCCTCTCCGGCCAGGGGCCATTGCGCGCCGACGGCACGCTTTGCACCGGCAAGGTGGGCGACGATGTGACGGTCGAGCAGGCCTATCAGCATGCCCGCCTGACCGGGCTCAACCTGCTTGCTGTCATGCATGCCGCTGCCGGCGATCTCGGCCGCATCGTGCGTGTCGTCAAGCTGCTCGGCTTCGTCAACGCGACGCCGACCTTCAGCGACCATCCAAAGGTGGTCAATGGCTGTTCGGACCTGTTCGCCGATGTCTTCGACAAGATCGGCGGCCATGCCCGTTCGGCGATCGGCGTCGGCTCGCTGCCTGGAAACATCACCGTTGAAATCGAAGCGGTCGTCGAGATCGCCGCCTGACCTGCCACCCCACGGGATTAGCTCACATGAAAACCTATTCCGACACCGGCTCAAACACCACCATCCGCGAACGGCTGGGCTTGAGGCCGATCATCAACGTCTCCGGCACCATGACCGCGCTCGGCGCCTCGATCATCGTCCCGGAAGCCATCAGCGCCATGGCCGAAATGGCCTCGCAATGGGTGGAAATGGACGATCTGCAACGTGCCGCGAGCACGGTCGTCGCGCGCCTCACCGGCGGCGAGGCCGGTTTCATCACCGCCTGCTGCGCCAGCGGCATCACCATGGCGATTGCCGGCGCAATGACGGGAACCAGCCTGCTTGCCATCGAGCGTCTGCCCGACGACACCGGCGACCTCAAGTGCGAGGTCGTCATCCAGCTTGGCCACATCGTCAACTATGGCGCGCCGATCGACCAGTCGGTCCGCGTCGCCGGCGCCAGGGTGGTGCCCGCCGGCACGGTCAGCGTCACGCAGGACTACCATGTGCGCGAGGCGATCAGCGAGCGCACGGCGGCGGGCCTCTATGTCGTCGCCCACCACACCGTGCAGTATGGCATGCTCTCGCTGGAGGAATTCTGCGAGATCTGCCACGCCAAGGGCGTGCCTGTCATCGTCGACGCCGCGTCCGAATATGATCTGCGCGGTTTCCTGGCGCGCGGCGCCGACGTCGTCGTCTACAGCGGCCACAAATTCCTCAGCGGACCGACCAGCGGCATCGTCACCGGCCGAAAGGATCTGGTGCGATCGGCCTATCTGCAGAACCGCGGCGTCGCCCGCGCCATGAAGGTCGGCAAGGAAAGCATCGCCGGCACCATGGCGGCGCTCGAAGCCTGGGAGAAGCGCGACCATGCCGGCATCCGCCGGCGCGAGGAGGCGGCGCTCAATCTGTGGAAGGATGCGCTGCAGGGGCTGCCCGGCATCGCCGCCAACATTATTCCGGACCCGACAGCCAATCCACTCGACCGGCTGCAAATCTTCGTCTCGCCGGAGAGCCGCTTCACCGCGGCAGGGCTCGCCTCGGCGCTTGCCGCCGGCTCGCCGCCGATCATCGTGCGCAACCACGAGGTCGAGCGCGGCCACTTTTTCCTCGACCCCTGCAACCTCCATCCCGGCGAGGCGGAAATCGTCGCCGAACGGCTGCGCGCCGTGCTGACCGCCAAGGATCGCCCGGCCGACGCGATGAAAATCGCCCGCAAGGATTCGCCGGGCGTCTTGCGCTGGCCGGATTGATCGCCAAACCGACCATGCACCGGCTGATCACGCGACCGTGAACAGCCGGATTTGCCCACGCGGGAATAAATCGTCTCCTCAACAAGTCTCCTCGACATACGCCAAAGCTGGCGTTGAGGAGATCGGCATGCCCCATCATCGCGAGCACAGCGAACACGGCTGCGGCGTCAGCCGCCGTCATGCGCTGGCGAACATGATCGTCATCAGTCACTCCTCCTTGGCGCCCCTCCTTTTGATGGCGCTTGACACTGGTGACGCAGATGAATTCACTTTCAGCAAGGCAGGCGACTTCGCCCGTTTCCGGGGGCTTTGCTCCTGCAGACAAGGCAAAATCGCTGTCGCATCTTGAGGCGGCACGCCCAGTCCATCCCGGAGGGGATCATGGTGCTGCTTTGAGCGAGAGAGCCCTGGCAGAGCGCTTCAACGAGGTAGTGCTGCCGCATCTCGGCGACGCGCTGGCGCTTGCCCGCTGGCTGACCGGCAATGCCGCCGATGCCGAGGACGTCGTGCAGGACGCCTGCATCAAGGCGCATGCCGGCATATCGGGCTATGCCGGCGGCAATGCCCGTGCCTGGCTGCTGACTATCGTGCGCAACACCTCCTATACCTGGATGGCGCGCAACCGGCCGCGCGGCATGATGGCCGTCGGCGATCTCGGCGATCTCGACGACATGGCCGCCGCCCATGGCACCAGCCTGTCCGACGAGGACGGCCCGGAAGCGAGCCTGATCGCCAGGGCCGATACGGCGGCACTCGAGGCGGCGATCGCTGCCCTGCCGCAGCCGTTTCGCGAAACGCTGGTGCTGCGCGACATCAACGGTCTCAGCTATCGCGAGATAGCTGCCATGCTCGACGTGCCGATGGGCACGGTGATGTCCAGGCTGGCTCGTGCCCGTAGCCTGCTGGCATCTGAACTGGGGAGAGCGCCATGACCAGCCATGACGACGGACTGCCCAATGATCCGGAAGGTATCAGACTGATGATCCACGCCCTTGTCGATGGCGAGCTCGATGCGGCGGCGGCCCTTGCCGTGGAGCGTCGCATCGCCGCCGATCCCCGGCTTGCCGCCGAGCACGCCCGTATCGTTGCCTTGCGAGGCGCGGTCAGCCGCTTGCCACGCCCCGAAGTCAGCGATGCCTTTCTGGCTCGCATCGCGGCGATTGGTTTCGCGGGCACCGACCAGCAGGAGCCCGATGCGGCGCAGCCGCAGCGTGGCACGCCGTCGAAGCTCCCGGGATTGATTGCCGGCGCAGGCCAGAGACGGGAGGCGGGGACGCGTCCTTCGCAGGCGCGCACATTGCCAAGGGCACGCCGCTTCGGCTCGTTCGACTGGCGCGCCATGGCCGCGTCGATCATGATCAGCGCGGTGCTGGCCAGTGGAGCGACGCAATGGGTCATGCAGAGTGGCGTGGATGACGGCTTTGCCGCCGCTGTCGCCAGCGGCCATCGCCGCAGCCTGCTTGCCGCGAGTCCCCTCGACATCGTCTCGTCCGACCGCCATACGGTCAAGCCGTGGCTCGACGCCCGGATCGGCGTCTCGCCGCCGGCGCCCGACCTTGCTCAGGACGGTTTCGTCCTCATCGGCGGCCGGGTCGAGGTGATATCAGGCCGACCAGTGCCGGCACTGGTCTACCGCCACCGCGAGCACCTGATCACGCTGGTCGCCGAACCGCAGCAGGGCGGCAAGGTCACCCAGCCGGACGATCTTTCCTCGGGCGGCTTCTCGATGGTGCACTGGAGCGACGGTGCTTTCTCCTATTGGGCGATCTCCGACATGGAGCGGCCCGAGCTCGACGACTTCGTCGCCCGCTTCCGCAAGGCGGCGGTGTGAGCCGGATGCGGCCATCGGCATCTCGCCGGTGGCCTGAAATCCTTGCGGCCCCGCGCGAATTCCGCTAAGGCGCGCCTTTGTCGCCGGGGAGCAGAAGCTTGGACGATCAACGCGCCGACGTCGCCATCATCATGGGCAGCCAATCCGACTGGGCGACGATGCGCCAGGCGGCGGAGACGCTGGAGGCGCTTGGTGTCCCCCACAAACGGTTGATCATTTCGGCGCACCGCACGCCTGACCGGCTCTATGAATTCGCCAAGGGCGCCAAGGCGGCCGGCTACAAGGTGATTATCGCCGGCGCGGGCGGCGCGGCGCATCTGCCCGGCATGACGGCTGCGATGACGCCACTGCCGGTTTTCGGCGTACCGGTGGAATCGAAGGCGCTGTCCGGCCAGGATTCGCTGCTCTCCATCGTCCAGATGCCGGCCGGCATTCCTGTCGGAACGCTCGCCATCGGCAAGGCCGGTGCTGCCAATGCGGCTCTCCTTGCCGCCGCCGTGCTGGCGCTGAACGACGACAAGTTGGCCGCGCGGCTGGATGCCTGGCGCGCCTCGCAGACCGCCAAGGTCGCGGCAGAACCGACGGACACGCCGTGAGCCTGCCCGCCGGATCGACGATCGGCATCATTGGCGGCGGCCAGCTTGGCCGCATGCTGGCGATGGCCGCCGGCCGCCTCGGCTACCGCACCATCGTGCTGGAGCCACAGCCGGATTGCCCAGCCGCCCAGGTCGCCAACCGGCAGATCACGGCCGCCTATGACGACCCGGCCGCGCTTGCCGAACTGGCGGCGGCGAGCGCCGTCGTCACCTACGAGTTCGAGAACGTTCCGGTGGCCGCTGCAACCGCGCTTGCCGCCAGGGTGCCGGTCTATCCGCCGGCGCGTGCGCTTGACGTGGCGCAGGACCGGGTGAGCGAAAAGACATTCCTCAACGGCATCGGTATCGCCACCGCCGCGTTCCATCAGGTCGACACCGACGAGGAACTGACGGCGGCGCTGAAGGCGTTCGACGGCAGCGGAATCCTGAAGACGCGGCGCATGGGCTATGACGGCAAGGGCCAGCGCGTCTTCAGCAACATGGAAGCCGGCAGTTTCGCCGGCACCTGCGAGGCGATGGGCAATGTGCCGCTGATCCTGGAGGCCTTCGTGCCGTTCGAGCGCGAGATTTCCGTCATCGCCGCGCGGGGCCTGGACGGCACTGTCGCCGCCTATGATCCGGCCGAAAATGTGCACCGCGACGGTATTCTGCACACATCGACCTTGCCGGCCGGCATCAAACCCGAAACGGCGGTAGCGGTACGAGTTGCGGCATCGAAGATATTATCCGCGCTCGACTATGTCGGCGTGATCGGCGTCGAGTTCTTCGTGCTGGCCGACGGTTCGCTGCTGGCCAACGAGATCGCGCCTCGTGTCCACAATTCCGGCCATTGGACCGAAGCCGCCTGCATCGTTTCGCAGTTCGAGCAAAATATCCGCGCCATCGCCGGACTGCCGCTTGGCAGCCCCGATCGCCATTCCGATTGCGTGATGGAGAACCTGATCGGCGACGACGTGCTGCGCGTTCCAGCCCTGCTCGCCGAGCCCGATCTTATGCTGCATCTCTACGGCAAAGCCGAGGCCCGGCCCGGCCGCAAGATGGGCCATTTCACCCGCATCAGCCGCCGCGGCTGATCCCAAACGCGCCTATTGCACCTCGTCACTGTCCTCGCCGGCGCAGCCCGCATCGCCTTCCTCGCAGTGGGCGGAGGCGGCGAGCTGCTTGATGCGAGCATTGGTCAGCCTGGTCAGGCATTGCGAGACCTCCATGGCATGGATGGACCCACCCTGGCTGGCGGCGGTGGAATGCGTACACTCGGCGTCCCGGAAGGCGATCCAGGCCCGTTGCGCCGCCTGTAGCAATTTCCTGCCATCGGCATCATCGGAGCCGATGAGATCCTGATAGGCCTTGTTGAGCCTGGCGTCGGCCGCCTGATAATCCTCACCGGCACAGATATTCATCATCTGCTGGCCGTCGTCGGAGCGGTCGCATTCCTGTGCTCGGGCAGCCGCGCTCGCCGCCAGGACGACAAGGCAGGTGGACAGTAAAATTCGGCGCATCTTTGTCCCCAAATCACTTGATTGTCGCGGCATGATCCCAGCCCGCCTGAGGTCGCGCAATGCCACGGGGCCGACATGGCGGATATTTGATGATATCGGGACGCGGAGCACGCTTGCGGTTGACTTACGGTTGACATGGGCAAGGCTCCTCGTTTATGAGCCACCCACCGTTCAAAAGGCGCGTCTTCTGGCGCGCCTTAAAATTTCGACCCGGAACCGGGTTCACACCGACAGGCAAGACCATGAAGATCAAGAATTCGCTCAAGGCGCTGAAGGCGCGTCACCGCGACAACCAGCTGGTTCGCCGCAAGGGCCGCATCTACATCATCAACAAGACCGCCCCGCGCTACAAGGCGCGCCAGGGTTGACTTCTCGGCCGGAGGCTTTTTTGCCTCCGCCCATTGATGTTTGTCGGCCAGCCGACCTTCCCACGCTAAATCACTTTGATGTTCCGCCGCCCGGGAGTAAACTCGGGCAATGCGGATTCCTTTTGTATTTTTGACGACTTTCCTTGTTTCCGGTGTCATCTCCCTGCCGACGCAGGCCGGTGATCGGCCGATCGCGGTGGCAGCCGCGGATGGTCAGTCGGCGCCCTCCGGTGCCCAGCCCGTGGCTCCGGACGCTCCGGCCCCGCCGATGACGAAACAGGCCCGGCTCGACAAGCTGTTCTCCGATCTGAAGCGCGAGCGCAACGAAAAGGCCGCCGAGCGCATTGCCGGCAACATCTGGAACGAATGGTCCCAGTCTGGCAGCGCCTCGATCGACCTGATGATGCAGTGGTCGCAAAAAGCGATGAGCGATCAGAAGTTCGACGTCGCGCTCGATTTCCTGGACCAGGTGGTGACCTTGCAGCCAAACTACGCCGAAGGTTGGAACCGCCGCGCCACCGTACATTTCATGATGAAGAACTACGGCAAGTCGATGGCCGACATCGACCGCGCACTGCAGCTCGAACCACGCCATTTCGGTGCGTTGTCGGGGCTGGCCCAGATCATGGCGGAGACCGGCCACAAGCAATCGGCGCTCGAGGCCTGGCAGAGAGTGCTGGCCATCTATCCGATGATGCGAAGCGCCCAGAACCAGGTCGCCACCCTGTCGGAAGAGCTTGCCGGCGAAGGCATTTGATAGATTGGGCATTAGGCGCTTGAACCTCCCTACTGCCTACCCCACAACCAATCCCATCTCACTCTCGTATATTCCCGCATGAACCTGATTTATGCCGCGCTGGCCTTCCTGATGGCGCTTGCCCTTGCCCTTGTCGGCGTGACCCGCGTCGGCTCATGGCTGATCGAGCGCCGCGTTCCGCCGATCGGCGAATTCGCCGACATCGACGGCGCCCGCATCCACTATGTCCACATCCGCTCCAACCAATGCGGATCTGCCTCCGATCGTCTTCATCCATGGCGCCAGCGCCAATCTTAGGGATCAGATGCTGCCGCTGAGGCCACGGCTCGAAGGGCGGGCCGAAATGCTGTTCCTCGACCGGCCGGGAGCCGGTTGGTCGGGACGCCGCCCCGGCAACAGTGAGGATCCGTCGGCTCAGGCCAACACCATCGCCGCGCTCATGGACCGTCTCGGCATCAAGAAGGCAATCATTGTCGGCCATTCCTTCGGTGGCGTGGTGACGGCGGCTTTCGGCCGCGAGCATGCGGACAGGACGCTCGGCCTCGTCTTCCTGGCACCGGCAACCCATCCCTGGCCGGGCGGCGCGACGTCCTGGTACTACGACCTGACCACCATTCCGGTGATCGGCCGGCTGTTCTCCGAGACCCTGAGCTATCCTGCGGGAACGTTGCGGATGGCTGATGCCACGACCTGCGTCTTCGCGCCCAACAAGGTGCCGGACGATTATCTCGCCTCAGCCTCGATCCCGCTGGTGCTGCGGCCATCGGCCTTTCGCGCCAATGCCACCGACGTGGCCGGGCTCTATCGCTATGCGCTTGGTGCCGCGCCGCGCTACAACGAGATCACGGTGCCGACCGTCGTCATTTCGGGCGACCGCGACAAGGTCGTCTATGCGCATATCCATTCCGTTGGCCTAGTGCGCGACATCTCAGGCGCCGAGCTCGTCTGGGTGCATAATCTCGGTCACAAACCCGACTGGATCGCCCCCGACCTCGTTGTCGGCGCCATCGGGAAAGTCGCCGGCAAGGATATCGACCTGGAAGCAATCGCCAGGAAGGTGGAAGCCCGGATTGCCGACGACGCCTATGGCGTGGGCAAATGCGCCGACATCAAGGAACCTGAAGCGGAGCTCGCGCCGACCTGATGCCTGCCATCCGAAAACGGTCATCGCAAGACCCCATCAGGACCTGAGCGGCATGTACGTCCTGAAACACGGCATAAAGAGAAATCCGGAAAAGCGATGGGCGCTGCCGGATCGCATCTTCTTCGGTCACGGCGCGTGCGCCATTCTCGCCGGCACCTTCCTCGAGCATCCGCCTCTTGAGGGATTTTACGGCGAGCGGATCATCCCCGCTGAGAACTTTTCGGGAAACCATATCTATGTGACGAACGGCATGATCGCTTTCGACTACCACGGCTATTGCGCCCGAGAGCGGTTGCTCGAACATCATGAAAGAGGCTGGGCCTCGCGGAACGCCGGATGGCGTTGCACGATCGCGAAGGTCGATTTCGATCTGCTCGATACGACCGAACTCAACCGTCGAAAGATACTGGGCCCGGATCAGTATCTGTACGACCCTATTCCCCGCGCGCACCGGTTTCTCCAGCGTGAAACCACCCGGAAGCCGCGGCAAGAGCGCTCAGGATCGCAATGAGGCTGGCGGCCGACTACCGGCCGGTTTCCGATCCGACATAGGCGATGCGCAGCATGTTGGTCGATCCCGGGGTCCGCAGCGGCACGCCGGCGGTGATGATGACGCGGTCGCCCGGCTTGCCGAAGTCTTCTTCCAGCGCAATGCGGCAGGCGCGGTTGACCATGTCGTCGAGATCCGTGGCGTCCGGCGACACCACGCAATGCGTGCCCCACAAAAGCGACAGCCGCCGCGCCGTGTCGACGATCGGTGACAGCGCGATGATCGGCACCTGTGGGCGCTCACGCGCGGCGCGCAGGCCGGTGGTGCCTGATGCCGTGTAGGTGACGATCGCCGACAGTTTCAGCGTTTCGGCGATTTCGCGGGCGGCCAGCGAAATGGCATCCGCACCGGTCGCTTCCGGCTCCGAACGCTGTGCGTTGATGATGCCGGCATAAGTCGGATCTGTTTCGACTTTGGTGGCGATGCGGTTCATCATGGCAACCGCCTCGACGGGATAGGCGCCCGCCGCCGATTCCGCCGACAGCATGATGGCGTCGGCCCCTTCGAAGACGGCGATCGAAACGTCGGAGACCTCGGCGCGGGTCGGCACCGGGGCGGTGATCATCGATTCCAGCATCTGCGTAGCGACCACCACGGGCTTGCCGGCGCGGCGCGCGGCGCGCGTTATCTGCTTCTGGATGCCGGGCACGGCTTCCAACGGCATCTCGACGCCGAGATCGCCACGGGCGACCATCAGCGCGTCGGACAATTCGATGATCTCGGCCAGCCGGGCGACAGCCTGCGGCTTTTCGATCTTGGCCATGATGAGCGCGCGGCCGCGCGCGATCTTGCGCGCTTCGGCCAGATCTTCCGGCCGCTGCACGAAGGACAGCGCGACCCAGTCGACGCCCGTGGCGAGCACCGCGTCGAGGTCCTTGCGATCCTTCTCGGTCAGCGCGCCGACCGGCAGGTCGGTATCGGGCAGGCTGACGCCCTTCTTGTCGGAAATCGTGGTGCCGGCAATGACGGTACAGACGATCGACTTGCCGTCGCTCTTCACCGCCTTCAGCTCGAGCTTGCCGTCGTCGATCAAGAGGCGATGGCCAGCCTCGACCGAACTCAGGATTTCCGGATGCGGCAGGTAGACCCTGGTCGAGGTGCCAGGCTCGGGATTGTCGTCGAGCGTGAAGGTCTGGCCCAGCGTCAGCACTTCCTTGCCGTTGGCGAATTTGCCGACGCGCAGCTTCGGGCCTTGCAGGTCGGCCAGGATGCCGATCGGCCGGCCGACTTTTTCCTCGACGGCGCGGATGCGTGCGACCAGCGTGCGCATCAGCTCATGATCGGTATGGCTCATATTGATGCGGAAGACATCGGCGCCCGCTTCGAACAGCTTCTTCAGCATCTCCTCGGACGAGGAGGCCGGACCGATGGTGGCGAGGATCTTGACCTTACGGCTACGTCTCATTGACTATTCGTTCCCGGGGCGGCTGGGGCGCCTCCCGTTGCGGGCTCATCGGTGAGCTGGACCATCCAGCTTGCCTGCTCGCCCGTGTCATATTCCTGGAATCCGGCGCGCTGGAAGCCCCGGGCGACGCAGTCGCTTACGCCGGCGATCTTGAACTCTTTTTCAGCCACGCACATGTTGATCGGGCCGTCCCAGCGTCCGCCGCGCTCGGCGTCTTCTGCATAAAGATAGTAAAACCTTGATGACAACGGCCCTTCGATCAACGTCTTGCAGCTCGATCCATCGATGTGCCACCAGCCCTCGGTGATCCAGCCGGCCTTGGCACGATAGCCGATGCCGACACCGACCAGGTTCTGCGTGGCGTTGCAGACGCGGAAATCGGCGTGCGCCGGCGAGGCCATGACCATTGCCGACGCGCCAACGGTCAGGATCAGGAATGGCATGGCAAAGGCTGAGCGCATGCGCTGCCTGCCGGCGCAACCCATTCCAAAACCCCTCAAGAACCACATCAGCATCTCTCTGCGCCCCTTTTCGGAAAAGTCCGGGCGCATGTCAACGCGCCGTTTCAACCAATCCAATCGATTTAGGAAGGCTCTCGGCGCGCCATCCGTCGCCCCTTGCCAGATTTCAGCGGAAACCTTGGCCAAACAACGGCATTGCGCACGCGTCGTCTTCGTGGAATGACGATAGCACCCTCCCCGGAAGCCAGCGAACAGCCCATTTCCCGCCAATGACCCGATCCACAGTTTTCGCGCCATTCGATATTGTCGAGGGCGACCGCAAGCGGGGCATCGTGCTTCTGGCCGATCATGCCCGCCGCGACCTGCCCGAGGAGTATGGCAGCCTGGGGCTGCCATCGGCCGAATTCGGCCGCCATATCGCTTATGACATCGGCGTCGAAGCGGTGACGCGCGAACTGGCGGCCCTGCTGGACGTACCGGCGGTGCTCGCCAATTTCTCGCGGCTGCTGATCGATCCCAACCGGGGCGAGGACGATCCAACCCTCATTCGCCAGCTCTATGACGGCACCATCATTCCAGGAAATTATCCCATGGCGCCGGAAGAACGCGAAAGGCGGCTTGATCGGTTCTACCGTCCTTATCACGATGCGGTCGGCGCCATGATTGCGTCGGTCGTGCAAGCCACCGGCAAGGCGCCCTTCATCTTCTCGGTGCACTCCTTCACGCCGGCCATGCAAGGCAGGCAGCGGCCCTGGCATGTCGGCATCCTCTGGGACAAAGACGACCGGGCGGCGCGACAGCTGATCGACATGCTGGCTGAGGACAAAGACCTCATCGTCGGCGACAACGAACCGTATGACGGCGCGCTGCGCGGCGACACCATGTTCAGGCACGCCATCGTCAATGGCTACGCCCATGCGCTGATCGAAATCCGCCAGGACCTGATAGCGGACCAGCAGGGCATTCTCGCCTGGGCCGAGCGGCTGGCCCCGATCGTTGACGGCATCGACCGCCGTCCCGATATACATGCGGTAAAGATGTTTGGCTCGCGCACCGGGCCGCTATGACGGAGGTTCCGATGACCAAACTCGGCGACGAACAGAAGCGCGACTTCGAGGCGGCCGCCTTTCGCCGGCTGGTGACCCATTTGCGCGAACGTAGCGACGTGCAGAACATCGATCTGATGAACCTCGCCGGTTTCTGCCGCAACTGCCTGTCGAATTGGTATCGCGAGGCTGCCAATGCCGAGGGCGTCGATCTCTCGAAGGACCAGTCGCGCGAGATCGTCTACGGCATGCCCTATGCGCAGTGGCAGGCGCTCAACCAGACAGAGGCTTCGGACGCCAAGAAGGCCGAATTCGAAGCCAGGCGTCCTAGGGATCACTGAGTCCGTTTGGCCCAAATGCTTTCCCACAAGAGCGCTTGACTGAAAATTGAATCGATCTAATTTGCCGCGCAAAGCCATTTTCTGACCGGATTCGCCCTATGAACGCGTCGAACGCCATGCAGACTGCCATCCGCGGGCGATGGGCGGTGGCCGCCATTTTCCTCGCCAACGGTTTTCTGACCGGCAGTTGGGCGCCGCAGATTCCGGTGTTCCTGACCAGGCTGGACATCTCGAAATTCACGCTCGGCCTGCTGATCCTTTTGTTTGGCGCCGGCGCGGTCACCGCCATGACATGGTGCGGCCACCTGATCTCCAGACATGGCTCGCGCACCGTGCTGCGCTGGTTCGGTCTCTGCGGCAGCCTCGGCCTGCTGGTCGTGGCGCTGGCGCCCAACGTGCCGCTGGCGGCCGCTGCCATGTTCATCTTCGGCGGCTCGATCGGCGGCATGGATGTCGCCATGAATGCCAATGCGGTGGTGGTGGAACGGCGGCTGGGGCGCGCCATCATGTCCTCCTCGCACGGCTTCTGGAGCCTCGGCGGTTTCGCCGGCGGCGCCCTTGGCGGCTTTGCCATCCAGACCTATGGCCATTTCGCCCATGCCGCGGTGGTGACCGCGCTTGCCTTTGCGGCGATCGCGGCGGCGGTCCCCCATATCGTGGCCGAAAACAGGCCTCAAGCGGCCGAGCACCACAAATTCACTTTGCCGGCAAACCCATTGGTCTACCTGATCGGCCTGATGGCCCTGCTGACGATGATTTCCGAGGGCGCGGTACTCGACTGGGCGGCGCTGTATCTGCGGCAGGAACTCGGCGCCGACCTCGCCGTCGCCGGCTTGGCCTACGCCGCCTTCTCCGGCGTCATGGCGATCATGCGCTTTTTCGGTGATGGTGTCCGCAACCGCTTCGGCGCGGTGACGACGCTGCGCGGATCGGCTGTATTCGCCGCCGCCGGCATGCTGATCGCCGGCCTGTCACCCTCGCCCTGGCTCGTTATCGCGGCCTTTGCGCTTTGCGGCTTCGGCATCGCCAACATGGTGCCGATCATATTTTCGGCCGGCGGCAACCAGGAAGGCATGTCGTCGGGCACCGGCATGAGCGTGGTCACCACCATGGGTTATTCCGGCATTCTGGTGGCGCCGTCGGCGATCGGCTTCGTTGCCGAACATTTCAGCTTCGGCCCGATCTTCATCGCCATGGCGGGCCTGCTGATCGTCGTTCTTTTGATGGCCGGGTTGGCTCACCGCGCCGAATTCGCCCCCGACGCCGCACCTGCCGAATAGCGCCTCAACTCCTCATGGAGAAAGTCGGCCACGCGGCGGATGCGCACGCTGCCGCGCACGTCGCGATGCATGGCGAGCCAGACCGGCAGGGCAGGTAATGGCAGGCCGGGCAACACCTTTTCCACGAGCGGATCGCGGTCTGCCAGCGGCTCCTGGCCAAGACCAATGCCGTTTCCCGCCCGCACCGCTTCCCAGAGCACGATCTGATTGTCGGCCCTGAAGCGGAAACTGTTTCGGGTGACCGAGGCGCCATACTGGGAAAAGGCTCGGATCATCTCGTCGCTGCGATCGAAGCCGATCAGGGCGTGATTGACGAGATCAGCCGGCCCCAGCGGGCGCCCCTGTCTCTTGAGATAGGAGATGGCCGCGCAGGCACGGAGCGCGATATCGCAGACCTTGCGTGCCACCAGTTCGTTTTGCGCCGGCTTGACCATGCGAATGGCGATGTCGGCGTCGCGACGCAGCAGGTTCTCGACCTGGTTCGACGCAACGATCTCGACCTCGATGCCGGGTTCCTCGATGCCGAGCCTTGCCATCATGTCTGGCAGCACATAGGCCGCCACCACTTCGCTGGCGGCAATCCGCACCGTGCCCTCGATCGCCTCCACCGAGCCCAGCGCGAGCCGTGAAAAGGCATTCGCCTGCTCGCTAACCGCCTTGCCGCGTTCGAACAGCGTGGCACCGGCTTCCGTCAACGCATAGCCGCTTCGCCCGCGCCGGAAAAGCGTGACGCCTAGCGCCTGTTCCAACTCCCCGATGTGACGGCCAAGCGTCGGCTGGCTTGCCGACAGCTTTCGCGCCGCGGCCGACAGGCTGCCGGTTTCCGCCACGGTGACAAAGCTCTTGATCAGATTCCAGTCGATGTCATCCATTCAATAATGAATATCAAAACTGCATTCGTAGTCAATTCCAATTCATCCATGAAGCAATCATATTCACCCTGCAAACACCGATACCGACTGCAACAACCAACCAGGAGTAATCCAATGACCAAGATTGCACTCACCGCCGCCGCCCTCCTCATCGCCGGCAGCACCGCTTTTGCCGGCAGCGACAAGTTTGGCTCGGGCAATGCCAGCCAGCCGGCCGTCGCCAGCACCGACAACACGACCACCGCTTCGATCGGCAAATCCGAGGCGACCAATCAGAAGCCTGTCGTCCAGGGCAGCAACCGCGACCTCTCGGGCAGCCGCTGAACGGCGGATCCTCCGAAGATCCAGAAAGCGGCGGGCTTGTCCCGTCGCTTCACGGCAAACCCGCACTTCGAAGCAACCCGGCACTTCAAAGCCAATCCCCGCACTTCAAAGCGAACAAGGAGACGAAGAATGACCAAGATCGCAATCCTCGGCGCCAATGGCCGGCTCGGCCGCGTGGTTGCCAGAGCCTTCATCGACGCTGGCTTCGACATCCGTGCCGTCACCCGTACCGGCAAGATGCCGGCTGAGCTTAAGGGCGCCACGGCGGTTGCCGGCGATGCGCTCGACCGTCAATCGCTGATCCAGGCCACAGAGGGTGTCGATATCATCTTCAACGGCCTGAACCCGATCTACACCGATTGGGGCAAGTGCCTGCCGATGGCGCAGAACGTCATGGCGGCCTGCCATGCCAACGGCGCGCTGCACCTTTTCCCCGGCACCGTCTACAATTACGGCTCGCCAATGCCGGCGGTGATCACGGAAGACACCCCCTTCCATCCGACCACGGAAAAAGGCCGCATTCGCTGCGCCATGGAGGATTTGTTCCGCCGTGAGGCCGAGGCCGGCCGGGTGCGCACCATCCTTCTGCGCGCCGGCGATTTCTTCGGCGGCACCGGCAGCGGCTCGTGGTTCGACCTGATCGTCGCCGCCAAGATCAACAAGGGCACGTACACAGCACCTGGTCCGGCCGACCTCGTGCATGAATGGGCCTATCTGCCGGACTTCGCCGTCGGTTTCGTCGCGCTGGCCCGCAATCTCGACAAGCTCGGCTTCTATGAGGCGCTGAACTTCCCCGGCCACGCCGTCACCGATCTTCAGATCAAGGCCGCGGTCGAGAAGGCCGTCGGCCATCAGTTGAAGATGGCAGCGATGCCCTGGTGGGTGCTGCGCGCCGGCAGCCCGTTCGTGGCGATGTGGCGCGAGATCGTCTCGATGTCGTACCTGCGCTTCCAGCCACACCGGCTGGCTTCGACGCGGCTGGAAGGCGTCATTGGAGAAATCCCGCATACGCCGCTTGATCGGGCGGTCGCCGAGGCTCTCGAAGATGTCGGCATCGCCACCGTGAATGGCGCCGCGGAAGCTGCCTGATTTCCGACGCCGACGGCACTTAAAACTTACCCGAGGCTGAAGGCCTTTCGTCCTTTACGAATTGAGGCGACGGCTCAAAGCCGCCCCATCAACACCAGCACCAGAACCACCACCAGCACCACACCGACAATGCCCGAAGGTCCATAACCCCAGGATCGCGAGTGCGGCCACGCCGGCACCGCTCCGATGAGGACGAGGATCAGGACGATGATGACGATGGTGCTGATCGGCATGACAAATTCCCCGCTCTGCGTTGCTTGCGAGACAATGCTGGGACATCGGCCCTGAGGGAAAATGCCAAAGGCCGCCCGGTTGTTCCGGGCGGCCTTTGGCAGTTAGATCGGGGAGCCGTCTATTCGGCGGCTTTCGGGAAGGCAATTGCCGGCTCGGCGCCTGCATCCGCTGCCGGCGTGTCCGATGAGATCTGGCCCTTGCCACGCCGGAACAGGCGGCTGAACCAGCCGCGCCGCGCACCCGGTTTGATCTTGGCGCGCGTGAACACCATCAGCATCGACGGCGTCACCACCAGCGTCAGGATGGTGGCGAAGGACAGGCCGAAGACGATCGCCGAGGACAGCGAAATCCACCATTGCGTCGACGGCGCATTGATCGTCGTCTCGTGATGGAAGATTTCGAGCCCGAGGCCGAAGGCGATCGGCAGCACGCCGAGAATGGCCGATACCGCCGTCAGCACAACCGGACGCGCACGCTCGCGGCAGGTCTGCAGCACCGCGTCCATCTTGTCCCAGCCTTCCTCGCGCAGCCGGTCATAGGTGTCGATCAGCACGATGTTGTTGTTCACCACCACGCCTGCCAGCGCGATGACGCCGATGCCCGACATGACGATGCCGAACGTCTCGCCTGTTATCAGCAATCCGAGGAACACGCCGATCGTCGCCATGACGACGCAGGACAACACCAGCCAGACGCTGGTGAACTTGTTGAACTGCGCCAGCAGCACCAGGAAGATCAGGAAGATCGCGGCCCCGAAGGCCTTGCTGAGGAAGGCGCTGGCTTCCGCGCTGTCCTCGTTCGAGCCGGCCAGTTTCCAGCGTATGCCACTGCCGAGATTCATGTCGGCGACGGCCTGGGTAACCTCCTGCTGAACGGCGGCGACCTGAGCGCCGGCGGCGACGTTGGCCTGCACCACCACGGTGCGGGCACCGTCGATGCGATTGAGGATGCCGACGCTCGGCTTCGCCTTCCGAACGACAAAGTTCGAGATCGGCACCGATCCTTGCGAGGTCTGTACCCTGAGCTCGTCGAGCGTCGACAGCGTGCGCCGGTCCTCGGGCAAGCGCAGCCGGATGTCGACCGCCTTGTCGGCGCCGGCCGGCCGGTATTCCGAGAGCTTCAGACCGTTGGTGACGAGTTGCACCACCGTCCCGACCGAGGTTGGGCTGATGCCGTATTGGGCGGCCTTGGCCCGGTCGACCTCGAGTGCCCAGTCGACGCCTGGCGGCGGCAAGCCATCGGAAATGTCGATGACGCCGGGCACCTTGCCGATGCGTGCGGCGACTTCGCGCGCCTTCTCGTCCAATCCCTTGGGGTCGATGGCCGAAAGCCTGATCTGGATCGGCTTGCCGGTCGGCGGGCCGGCTTCCGGCACGCGCACCTCGACGTCGACGCCGGGAATGCCGGCCATCACGCCACGCAGGTCGTTCAGGATATCGTTGGCCGATTTGCGCTCGCGCCAGTCGATGAATTCGTACTGGATGACGCCGACGACGTCTTCGGGCACGTCCTGGCCGCCGCCCTGGGACTTGCCGACGCGCGTATAGACCGACTTCACGCCCGGCCAGCCGAGCAGCCGGTTTTCGGCAATCTTGGTCGCGGTATCCATTTCGGCCAGCGAGAGGTTGCCGCGGGCATGCACATAGAGCAGGCCGTAGTCGGGTTCGACGCTCGGGAAGAACTCGACGCCGGCACCGTACTTCGAATAGCCAACGAAGATGCCGGCCAGCAAGACGACGGTGAGCACCATCACGGTGATGGGGAAGCGTACTGCCTGCTTGACGACAGCCATGTACCAGCCATCGCGATTGCCTTCCTCGTGATGCTGCGGCGCCTTGGCGAAGATCGCCCCCAGCGTCGGCGCGAAGACCAGTGCATAGAGCATCGAGGCCGACAGCGTGACGATCAGCGTGATCGGCATGTACTTCATGAAATCGCCGATGATCCCCGGCCAGAACAACAGCGGCGAGAAGGCGGCGATACGCGTCATCGTCGCCGCGATGACCGGACCGGCCATGCGCTTGGCGGCGAGCGCGAAGGCTTCCTGCTTCGGCATGCCCTCGCTCATCCGTCGTTCGGCGAACTCGGTGACGATGATGGCATCGTCGACCAGCATGCCGACGGCCAGGATGAGGCTGAACAGCACGATCATGTTGATCGTGTAGCCCATCATGGCCAGCAGCAGGATGCCGATCAGGAAGGATGACGGAATGGCCAGGCCGATGAGCAGCGAGGCACGCCCGGACAGCGCGTAGAGGATGACGATGAACACCAGGATGACGGCGATCATCACGTGGTTCTGCAGATCGCCGAGCAGTTGGTTGACGAAGACCGACTTGTCCTGCGTGTAGGTGACGTGCATGCCTTCCGGCATGGTCTTGACGAAGGTGTCGGACACCTCCCTGACCTTGGTCAGCGTGTCGATCAGATTGGCGCCGATGCGCTTCTTGACCTCGATGGCGATGGCCGGCTTGCCGTTGAGGCGCGTGATCGTCGTGGCATCGGCGAAGGTCGAGCGGATCGTCGCGATGTCCTTGGCCTGAACCACGGCATTGGGACCGGCGACCACGGGAAGTGCGGCCACATCCTCGGGCGTCTCGATCAGCGACGGCACCTTGACGGCGTATTTGCCCTGCGAGCCCTCGATGTTGCCGGCGGCGACGAGGCTGTTGGACGCGCCGACGGCGCCGATCAGCTGATCGAGCTGCAAACCGTAAGACGACAGCTTCATCGGATCGATGACGACTTCGACCAGATCGTCGCGGGACCCTTGCAGGGAACCTTCGAGGACGCCGGGCACTTCCTCGATGCGGTCACGCAGTTCGCGCGCCGCAGCCGCCAGCACGCGTTCGGGCAATTCGCCCGACAGCGTGACGACGAGCACCGGAAATTCGGAAATGTTGACCTCGGTGACGACGGGCTCTTCGGCCGCTTGCGGCAGGTCGGCCTTGCCGTCCTGAACCTTGGAGCGCGTATCCTGCAGTGCCGTCGCCAGGTTGGTCTGCGGCTGGAACTCGACCAGCACATAGCCGCCGCCCTGGAAAGCGGCCGAGCGCATCTCCTTGAGGCCTTTCAGGCTCTTCAGCTTGCTTTCCATCGGCCGCAGCAGAAGGCGCTCGGAATCTTCGGGCGAAATGCCTTGATAGATCAGGCTGACATACATCATCGGAATCGGAACGTCGGGTTCCGCTTCCTTCGGCGTCGACTGATAGGCGACCCAGCCTGCGATCAGCAGGAAGACCAGGACCGAGATGGTCAGGCGGGCATTGTTGATTGCGAGTCTGACGATATCCATGACTTATGCCTGCTGTTGGCTTGGGGAGTGGCGAACGGACATGCTGTCGCCGGGCAAGGCCCGGCGCCGGCGCCCCGCGCTACTGCGTCCCGGCGGTGGCTTCGCCGATCAGCTTGTTGATGGTTGCCTGGTCGGCCTCGACCGGATGGACCTCATCGCCCTCCTTCACCAGTTCCTGGCCGGCGACGATAATGCGCGCATCGGCCGGGATGCCGCCGAGCACGAGACCGGTCGGCGTATCGTCGACCAGGTCGATCGGGAAGAACGCCACCTTGTTGTCCTTGCCGACGGCGCGGATGCCCAGATCGCCCTTGTCGCCGAGCGTCACCACCGAGCGAGGCAACAGGACGGCGTCGGTCGGCAAGGCGCTGAGCTGGATTTCGGCCGTCATGCCGGCCGGCACGGAGCCATCGGCATTGGGGATGGCGATCTCGACACGGAAGGTGCGGGTCGCCGACGAGGCGTCGCGGCTGATATAGCGCACGGTGCCTTCGACGGTCTGGCCACTGACCAGCCGAACGCTGGCCTTGTCACCGATCTTGAGATAGCCGAGGTCGCGCTCGCTGATTTCGCCGCGCGCGATCACAGGATCGAGCTTGAGGATGGTCGCTACCTCGCCGCCCTGCATGACGGAGCTGCCCAGTTCCACCGGCACCCGGTCGATGACGCCGTCAAACGGCGCCTTTACTTCGTTGCGGTCGAGCTCGGCCTGCGCGGTGTCCAACTGGGATTGCGCCAGAGTCAGATTGGAGCGGGCGGTGTCGAGCTGCAGCTTGGGCAAATTGCCGGTCTTCATCAGCCGCAACGACGCGTCCAGCTCGGCCTGGCGCTGCGCGACAAGCTGCTTGGCATTGTCGACCATCGAGATCTTTTCCTCGGCGGCGAGCATCAGCACCAGGTCGCCGGTCTTGACGTGATCGCCTTGCTTGACAGGTAGCTGGTCGATGACGCCGGCGACGCGGGTTGCAAGCACCGCGCGCTTGTCGGCTTCGGTCAGCCCGGAAATGCGGATGGCGCGCGCATAGGTCTTGCGCGGCGGCGTCACCACCGCGACGGTGCGCAGCGGCGCTTTCTGTTCGGCTTCCGCCGCCTTCGGCTTGCTCGCATCCGGCGCCTTGCCCTGCTCGACTTCGGCTGCCTTGGCCTTGTTGGCCGCTACACTGCCGACCGACGAGAACTCGCCCGTCGCCATCCACGCCGCGAAACCGATGAGCACAACAATGGCTGCAAGCTTGTGAAACCTGATTTTAGGCATCGTCATTTTTCCACTGCGGGTTCGGCCAGCACCGCCTCTTATGACGCGGGCGCGTCGCCGATATGGGTGCGCGCCTGACCGTGTTCAAATCGCCGTGATCGGCGAGCGCGCTTCTACATCAAAGTTGCATCGCAATATAGTCCCAAAGTTGCAGCAGCATTGCATAGCCGGGCAAGGTGTGGTCGCCATGAAACGGTTCTTCGTGACTTGCCTGTCTACTTGACGAAGCGCCCGCTGGCTCGCGATCCGCCCCTGAAACTTCGGCCACGGGCGACCAGCCGCGCTCGCCATGGGTCGTCTCCGGACTACAGCCGCGATCCGCGTCGCGTCGCTGATTGAAGTGCAGGCACAAACCGACGATCGGCGTCAGTGCGATCGGCGAGGGACAATGGCAGCGGCGCCACAACACTCGGCCAAAGGACTGGAATCGCTCGGGAAACGGGACGACGGCCCCTTCGGATCAGGCTGCTTGCCGACCCCGATGCACCGACGTCGGACAGATGCTGAAAGCACCTATGCGCCCGCATTATTGCGTCCCGGACCGCGTGTCATGATACGCCCGACTTCGGGCGCGGCGCGAGACAGGTGCGGGAATACCAGGTGTATTTCGTCCTATTCGCAATTCTGTACCGAGCATTGCGCCCGATGCCACTGAACGCTCCGGGGCAGCACCATCCGACCGTCAGTGGCAGCAGGCGTCAGCATGATGACGGCTCTTCCGCACGCCAAGGTTGCCGTCACGCCGACAACGCTGGACTGGGCGCTGCTCCGGAGACCCCCGTCATGGCTGCCGGCAGACGCTGCCGTGGAGCCAGCGCCGTCGGATTCAGGCCCGACGGCGTTCGGCCTCGGGGTTCTTGCGCGCGGCGAGAAATTCCTTGACCCGACGGCCGGGTGCGGGACCGCGTACCGGCTTGAACCCATCATCGAGTTCGCCGGACAGGTCGAGCGTAGCTTGGCTGCCGACGGCATCGTAATTCTCTTCCAGCCAGTCGGTGGCGGCGGTGCGGCCGAGGTCGCGCAGATAGGTCAGGAAGGCCCATTCGGCATTGACCTTGGACGATGCCGACAGATCCTTGAACGCCTCGTCGGCATCGATGCGATGCATGCGGATGTCGCGATATTCGCCATGCGGCAGTCGACCTGCCGCAATCAGTTCCTTGACGAAGGCGATCGAGCGGAATTCGCGCAGAAGCCCGGCATTGAAGGTGATCTCGTCGATGCGGTTCTGGATCTCGTTGGCGCTTCTTGGTGTTCCCTCGCGCACCACCGGATTGATCTGTACCAGAAGCACATCTTCGGTCGCCGCGGTCTTGAAGAACGGGTAGAGCGCCGGATTGCCGCCGTAACCGCCGTCCCAATAGGGCACGCCCTTGATCTCGACGGCGCGGAACAGTTGCGGCAGGCAGGCCGACGCCATCACCGTGTCGAGGTCGATCTCGCCATCGGAAAACACCCGCAACTGCCCTGTCTCGACATTGGTGGCGGAGATGAACAGCTCCATCGACTTGCAGGCGCGGACATTCCCGAAGTCGATCTCCCTTGCGACCACGTCGCGCAACGGATTGAGGCCGAGCGGGTTGGCGACATAGGGCGAAAACACTCGAGACATGGTGTCGAAGAAGACATAGCCCGGCGTGTTCTCGATCGACCAATTGCCCCAGGCGACATCCCACGGCATGCGCTGCACCGGGCTGAACCGGCCCTTCGCCGCCACCGCGTGCCAGAAATCGTCCAGCTTCTGCCTGGCACCCTCGACCCCGCCGCGCACGAAACCATCGGCCAATGCGACCGCGTTCATGGCGCCGGCGCTGGTGCCGGAAACCGCCGATATCTCCAGCCTGCCATCCTCCAGCAGCCGGTCGAGCACGCCCCAGGAAAAGGCGCCGTGCGAGCCGCCTCCCTGAAGGGCGATGTTGATCTTCTTCTTTTCCTCCGCCTTGCCGTTCTTCGTCATGGCGTTCCTGTCATCCTGATGCGCCGGCCTGCCCAACGTCATTGGAAGGAAGCAGCCATGGCCGGCTTATGTTGCAGTGCAGCATATAAGGATGGACCAAGGCAAGAACACGAACACGGTCGCGTGATCACATGAAATTTCGGTGATGCGAAAAGCCCCTCCGCTGCGATGCGGAGGGGCCGTAGCTTTCGAAACAGACGGAAAATCTAGGCGACGAGGTCAGGCACCGGCCCGACATAGCGTGACTGCGGACGGATCAGCCGTCCGGTGGTCTGCTGCTCGCGCGCATGCGCGATCCAGCCGGCAACGCGCCCGGCGGCAAAGACATTGCTGAAGGCATCAGGAGGAAATCCCGCCGCTTCCAGCACCAGCGCGGTGTAGAACTCGACATTGGTCTGCAGCGAGCGCTGCGGCTTGGCGACCCGGAGCACGTCGAGCGCCGTTTGCTCGACCGTCTCGGCGAAGGCCAGCCGGCGACCGGTTTCGCCCTCGCCGCCAAGCTTGCGGACCACCGCTTTCAGCACATCGGCGCGCGGATCGCGCACGCGATAGATGCGATGGCCGAAACCCATGATGCGTTCGCCACGCGCGATCTCGCCGCGCAGCCAGCCGGCAGCGTCGCCATGCGCAGCGATGGCGTCGAGCATCTTGATGACCGGGCCGGGCGCGCCGCCATGCAGTGGACCCTTGAGCGCGCCGAGGCCGGCCAGCACCGACGATGTCAGGCCGGCCAAGGTCGAGGCGACAACGCGGGTGGCGAAGGTCGAGGCATTGAGGCCATGGTCGCATACGGTCACCAGATAGGTGTCGAGTGCCTTGGCCAGATCAGGCGACGGGATGGAGCCCCTGAGCATCCTCAACATGTCGGCGGCATGATCGGCCTTGCCGTCGGGTACGATCGGCTGCTCACCGCGCTGCAGGCGCAGCAGCGCAGGCGTCAGCACCGCGGGCGCCGCGATCAGCCGCAAGGCGTCCGTCAGCGTCTCGCCATCCGGCAGCAAGGCCATGCCGGCGCGCATGGCGCTGTAGACATCAAGCGGTGCCAGCAAGGGCAGCGCAGGCTCGAGCCGCTCGAACACCTCGACGCGTGCCTCACCCAGTTTTGCCGCCAGTTCGGCGTCGCCAGGCAGACCGTCGAAGAACCCGTCCAGCAGTAGGTGGACGACCTGGGCGTAACTCCATCGTCCAGCCAATTCCCCAAGCGAATGGCCGCGGATCGTCAGGCGACCGCCCAGACCATCGACATCGGACAGCACGGTTTCGGCCGCCACCACATCATCCAGCCCATTCGCCATAGCCTTGTCTCCTTGAAGCTTTTCCCGATGGGAGATAAGGGTGGGCGCCATAAGCATCAATCTTGATCAATAGAATCAACATCTGGCTCGATATGTCCGAATGGTTGTCGCGGGAAGAGGCATTGGAAAGGCTCCGGGTTAGGCCGCAGACGCTCTATGCCTATGTCAGCCGCGGCCGCATCGGCATGCGCCCGGATCGTGCCGACCCGCGCCGCAGCCAGTACCGTGCCGACGACATCGCGGCGCTGGCGACGCGAAGGGCGCGGGGGCGCAGCCCCTCGGCCATCGCCGAAAGCGCGATCGCCTGGGGCGAGCCGTCGATCGTCACCGCGATTTCGACCGTCTGGCACGGCCACCTCATTTATCGGGGTCGGGACGCCGCGGCGCTGTCCGACCATGCCACGCTGGAAGAAACCGCTGGGCTGCTCTGGGCCCTGCCCGGCCCGATCAGTTTCGAAGCGCCGTCGCCAGATGCGCCGTCCCAGATCGGCCGCGCCCCGGCCTTTGCGCAACTCGCTTTGCTTGCCGGCCAGGCGCGGCCCTCGCTTGGACGAAGTGCTGCCTTGCTGTGCACTGATGCCGCGCACGCGATCGGCGTGCTGGCCAGCGCCCTTGGTGCCATCGCGGGATCTGAACCAGTGCATCGGCGATTGGCACGGGGTTGGTCGGCGGATGATGGCGGCGCGGAAGCGATCCGCCGTGCCCTTGTCCTGCTCGCCGATCACGAACTCAACGCATCGACCTTCGCAACCCGCGTCGCAGCCTCGACCGGAGCCTCGCCCGCCGCGTGTCTGCTGGCTGGCCTGGCGACACTGTCCGGTCCCCGCCACGGCGGCGCCGGCGAAGCGGTGATGCAACTCGCTGAAGACGCGGGGCGGCACGGCGCCGATGCCGCGATCCGGCGCTGGCTCGGCCATGACCGGCCACTGCCGGGGTTCGGCCATCCGCTCTATCCCGAGGGCGATCCCCGGGCCGCAGTGCTTCTGGCCTCCCTCGACAACACCGACGAGGCGTTGCAATCGCTGCAAGCCGCCGCCATTGCCGCGACAGGCGCCCAACCGAACATCGACTTTGCCCTGGCCGTGCTGACGCGCGGCCTTGGCTTGCCGCGCGATGCACCATTCCACCTGTTCGCGCTTGGACGCAGCGTCGGCTGGGCCGCGCACATGGTCGAACAGATCGCGAGCGGCAGCAGCATCAGGCCGCGCGGCCGCTATGAGGGATTGCTGGCCTGAATGCGTGAGTGCTATGCGCTTACGACATCGTGTCGAGCTTGCGCTGCATGGCCGCGATCTGATCCTTCAGCTGTTGCAGATCGTCCGGCTTTTCCGGCGTTTCCTTCCTGGCCGGCTCGGCGGGAGCCGCGGCAGGCGCCGACGAGCCCGGGGGTGGAAAAGGCGTGAACAGCCGCATTGCGTTCTGGAACATTTCCATGTTGCGGCGTGTCTGTTCTTCCAGCGCTTTGATCGGCGTCGCCATCTTCATCACGTCCAGTGGCGATTTACCGATGGCGCCCTTCATCTGCTCGCGGAACCGCTCCTGTTCCTTGGAGAAGGCGATCATCGACTGTTCGAGGAAGCTCGGCACGATCATCTGCATCTGGTCGCCGTAGAAGGCGATCAGCTGGCGCAGGAACGGGATAGGCAACATGTTCTGCCCGTCCTTGTTCTCCAGCTCGAAAATGATCTGGGTCAGCACGGGATGCGTGATGTCGTCACCGGTCTTGGCGTCCTGGACCGTGAATTCCTCGCCCTTCTTGACCATCTCGGCCAGATCCTCGAGCGTCACATAGGTGCTCGTCCCCGTATTATAGAGGCGGCGGTTGGCGTATTTCTTGATAATGATCGGGTCGTCTTTTGCGGCCATCTGCATCCTCCCCGGACACCGGCACGCCTGAGTAAGCAGCCGGTAACGATTGCGCCCTTTTTGAGGATATGCGCAAAAGCCTCATAATTCCAAGCAGTTTGTGCAGTGCGGGATCATATAATGCTGCATGGCAGGCTAAATATGCTGCGCAGCACCGGCCAGACCGCCGGCACCACGAGGCGAGGTCTGCTTGCGGCGCATCGGCGCCATGCCGATTTCCGGTTTGACTTGGAGTTGGGAAAGGGCAAGAAAAGTCCTCAACGGCACAACAACACCCTTGAAGTCTGGAGAAGAAAATGTCCGCTTCCATCGTCATTGCCAGCGCCGCGCGCACGGCCGTAGGCTCCTTCAACGGCGCCTTCGCCGCCACGCCCGCGCATGAACTCGGCGCCGTCGTCGTCAAGGAACTTTTGACGCGTGCCGGTGTCGAGGCGGCCGAGGTCGACGAGGTCATCCTCGGCCAGGTGCTGACCGCGGCGCAAGGCCAGAACCCGGCTCGCCAGGCCTCGATCCTGGCCGGCCTGCCCAAGGAGACCACAGCCTGGGGCCTTAACCAGGTTTGTGGCTCTGGCCTGCGCGCCATCGCGCTCGGCATGCAGCAGATCGCCACCGGCGACGCCAAGGTGATCATCGCCGGCGGCCAGGAATCGATGTCGCTGTCGCCGCACGCCGAGCACCTGCGCGCCGGCGTCAAGATGGGCGACTACAAGATGATCGACACCATGATCAAGGACGGGTTGTGGGACGCCTTCAATGGCTACCACATGGGCAACACCGCCGAGAACGTCGCCCGCCAGTTCCAGATCACCCGCGACGACCAGGACCAGTTCGCGCTGGCCTCGCAGAACAAGGCAGAGGCCGCGCAGAAGGCCGGCAAGTTCAAGGACGAGATCGTCGCCTTCACCATCAAGGGCAAGAAGGGCGACACCATTGTCGACCAGGACGAGTACATCCGCCACGGCGCCACGATCGATGCTATGACCAAGCTGAAGCCGGCCTTCGACAAGGACGGCACGGTGACCGCGGCCAACGCCTCCGGCATCAATGACGGTGCTGCCGGTGCGCTGCTGATGAGTGAAGCGGAAGCCGCCAGGCGCGGCATCACCCCGCTGGCGCGGATCGCGTCCTGGGCAACCGCCGGCGTCGATCCGGCGATCATGGGCACCGGACCCATTCCCGCCTCGCGCAAGGCATTGGAAAAGGCCGGCTGGTCGGCAGGGGATCTCGACCTTGTCGAGGCCAACGAGGCGTTCGCCGCACAGGCCTGCGCCGTCAACAAAGACATGGGCTGGGATCCCTCGATCGTCAACGTCAATGGCGGCGCCATCGCCATCGGCCACCCGATCGGCGCCTCGGGCGCCCGCATCTTCAACACGCTGGTCTTCGAGATGCGCCGACGCGGCGCCAAGAAGGGTCTCGCCACCCTATGCATCGGCGGCGGCATGGGCGTCGCCATGTGTGTGGAGGCTCTCTGATAGATTTTGGACGGGCGGCGCAAGCCGCCCGGTTCATATGTAGTGCCTGTAGCAAATCCAGTGCCTGCCAAGCCCGACAACAGGGCGATTTCAAAAGGGGAAATGCATGACCAAGGTTGCAATCGTCACGGGTGGATCGCGCGGTATCGGCGCGGCGATCTCGACCGCTTTGAAGACTGCCGGCTATTCGGTTGCCGCGAATTATGCCGGCAACGACGACGCGGCGGCGAAGTTCAAGGCCGAAACCGGCATTCCGGTCTACAAATGGTCGGTCGCCGACTATGACGCTTGCGCCGCCGGCATCAAGCAGATCGAGGCTGACCTCGGCCCGGTGTCCGTGCTGGTCAATAATGCCGGCATCACCCGCGACGCCATGTTCCACAAGCTAACGCGCGACCAGTGGAAAGAGGTCATCGACACAAATCTGTCCGGTGTCTTCAACATGACGCATCCGCTGTGGAGCGGCATGCGCGACCGCAAGTTCGGCCGCGTCATCACCATCTCCTCGATCAACGGCCAGAAGGGCCAGGCCGGCCAGGTCAACTACTCCGCCGCCAAGGCCGGCGACATCGGCTTCTCGAAGGCGCTCGCCCAGGAAGGCGCGCGCGCCGGCATCACCGTCAACGTCATCTGCCCCGGCTACATCGCCACCGAGATGGTCAAGGCGATCGACGAGAAGGTGCTCAACGAACGCATCATCCCGCAAATCCCGGTCGGCCGCCTGGGCGAACCGGAAGAGATCGCGCGCTGCGTTGTCTTCCTGGCTTCCGAAGACGCCGGCTTCATCACCGGCTCGACCCTCACCGCCAATGGCGGCCAGTACTTCATCTGAGTCCTCTTCTCACCGCAGCTAACGGCTGGGGGATCGACGCGTGCTCGCAACAAGCGGACCGGAAAACCGGTCCGCTTTCAAACGACGCTTGATCCTTGGAAGGCTTCGCTGTGGCGCGATGCTCCAATCCGGCACGCAAAGGTTAATGACGGCAGCCGCGTCTGTGCGAAACCCTGTGGTTAAGCCTGTGGATTCTCGGTGGATAAGCTGTTCACAACACAAGATATTGGGGGAACAAAAGGAGAAAATACCGCTGGCGCTGATTTGTCGCCGATTCGTTCCGGCTTTGAGCGCAATGTTAACATTAATGGCCTCGATTGCCTGCAATTCCTTAACGCCGAGTTCAGAAAGATTAACAATTTCATAATGTTGAGCGGGGCGTACCGTACTTCCCGCATCGTTTACCGGCAAAAGTTAACGGCAAGGCCTACCTAGCATAAAACGGGCCAGTTTCGACGATTCAGCATGTGGTGAGACTCGTCGTCACAAAATCCATATCTAGCCGTGAACAAAAGCTGAATCTCTCGGAGTCAGCGATTCGTCGCTGATTCGTTCCAGACTCGTTCCAACTGTTAAGCAGCGGCTCATTTGCGGGTCGACGCGCACGTCTTCGGCACCCTGCCGGAACATTCCGCTTTCGCTTCGCGCCCGAAATCCCTATGTGTCGGCTGTCATACGCGCCGTCCAGGCACGCTCCCGACCACGAGAGGCCAGAAAGCCTTATTTCCGAGCCGATGAACATTCAGCAGAAACACACCGAGCCGCTGATCCTGTCGGGCCGCGACGTGACCGCCGTGCTTGGCCCGACCAACACGGGCAAGACCCATCTCGCCATAGAGCGCATGGTGGCGCACGAAACCGGCGTCATCGGCCTGCCGCTCAGGCTGCTGGCCCGCGAGGTCTACACGCGCGTCTGCGAGAAGGTCGGCGCCCACAAGGTGGCGCTCATCACCGGCGAGGAGAAGATCCAGCCGCCAGGCGCCAAATATTCGGTCTGCACCGTCGAAGCCATGCCGCGCGAGTCCGACGCTGCCTTCGTCGCCATCGACGAGGTGCAACTGGCCGGCGACCTCGAACGCGGCCATATCTTCACCGACCGCATCCTGCATCTGCGCGGCCGCCAGGAAACGCTGCTGCTCGGCGCGGCCACCATGCACGGCATTCTCCAGCGGCTGCTGAAGGGCGTCTCGGTGGTGACGCGGCCGCGGCTGTCGCATCTGGCCTATGCCGGCTCCAAGAAACTGACGCGCCTGCCGCGGCGCACCGCGATCGTCGCCTTCTCCGCCGACGAGGTCTACGCAATCGCCGAGCTGATCCGGCGCCAGCAGGGTGGTGCGGCGGTGGTTCTCGGGGCGCTGTCGCCCCGCACCCGCAATGCTCAGGTGGCGCTGTTCCAGTCGGGCGATGTCGACTATCTCATAGCCACCGACGCGATCGGCATGGGTCTCAACCTCGATCTCGACCATGTCGCCTTTGCCCAGAACCGCAAGTTCGACGGCTACCAGTACCGCAATCTGACGGCGGCCGAACTCGGCCAGATCGCCGGCCGCGCCGGCCGGCACCTGCGCGACGGCACGTTTGGCGTCACCGGTCAGGTCGATCCGCTCGACGAGGATCTGGTCCAGAAGATCGAGGGCCATGAGTTCGACCCGGTGAAGGTGCTGCAATGGCGCACCGCGCAATTCGATTTCGCCAGCCTCGATGCGCTGAAGCGATCGATCGAAACCAACGCCCCGGTCGAAGGCCTGACACGCGCGCTGCCGGCCGTCGATGCACAGGCACTCGAACATCTCTCCCGCGACGAAGGCATCCGCGCGCTCGCGACCAATGCCAAGCGCGTGGCGCTGCTGTGGGAAGCCTGCGCGCTGCCGGACTACCGCAAGATTGCGCCCGCCCAGCATGCCGATCTCATCGCCTCGATCTACATGGACCTCGCCCGGCATGGCCATGTCGACGAGAATTACATGGCCGAGCAGGTGCGCCGCGCCGACACCACCGAGGGCGACATCGATACGCTGTCGCACCGCATCGCCCAGATCCGCACCTGGACATTCGTGTCGAACCGGCCCGGCTGGCTGGCCGATCAGGCACACTGGCAGGAAAAGACGCGCGAAATCGAAGACAGATTGTCGGATGCGCTGCATGAGCGGTTGACGAAACGCTTCGTAGACCGCAGGACTTCCGTCCTCATGCGGCGCCTTAGAGAAAATACCATGCCCGAAGCCGAAATCAGTCCTACCGGAACCGTCCTTGTCGAAGGCCATCATGTCGGCGAGTTGCAAGGGTTCCGCTTCACCGCAGACCAGACCGCCGGCGGCGAAGACGCCAAGGCCGTGCGCACGGCCGCGCAAAAGGCGCTGGCAGCCGAATTCGAGGCCCGTGCGGAGCGCTTCGGCGCCTGCGCCAATGGCGACCTCGCGCTCGGTTCGGACGGCACGCTGCGCTGGATCGGCGCGCCGATCGGCACGCTGGTTTCGGGCGAGGACGCGCTGAAGCCGCGCCTGGTGCTGCTGGCCGACGAACAGCTGACCGGCCCGGCCCGCGACAAGGTCGCCGCGCGCGCCGAGCGTTTTGTCAATTTCCAGATCGAATCCCTGCTGAAGCCGCTGGTCGACCTGAAAAACGCCGAGCAGATTTCCGGCATCGGCCGCGGCATCGCCTTCCAGCTGGTCGAGAATTTCGGCCTCATCAATCGCCGCGACATCGCCGAGGAGATGAAGTCGCTCGACCAGGAAGGTCGCGCGGCACTTCGCCGGCTCGGCGTGCGCTTCGGTGCCTACCACGTCTTCGTGCCGGCGCTGATCAAGCCGGCACCCGCCGGACTGGTGACCTTGCTGTGGGCGCTGAAGAACGACGGCAAGGACAAGCCGGGCTTCGGCGACGTCGTCCATGCGCTCGCATCGGGCCGCACCTCTGTCGTCATCGATCCGGCCTTCGACAAGGCGTTCTACAAGCTTGCCGGCTACCGCAATCTCGGCCGCCGCGCGGTGCGCATCGACATTCTCGAGCGGCTGGCCGACCTGATCCGCCCGGCGACCAACTGGAAGCCAGGACTCGGCCAGCGACCGGACGGCGCCTATGACGGCCAGTCCTTCATGGTGACGCCGCCGATGATGTCGATCCTCGGCGCCACCGCCGACGACATGGAAGAGATCCTCAAGGGTCTCGGTTATCGCGCCGAGCCGAAACCGGTGGCGGAAGTCAAGGCACGGCTGGAAGCGCAGGACACTGCCGCGCGGGAAGCCGCCGCTGCCAAGCAGGCAGCCGAAGAGGTAGCCCGCGCGGAACAGGCCAAGGCGGCGGAAGAGGCGGCAGTGGAAGCCGCAGTAACGGAAGCCGGCGCTGTAGATGCGGCCGCGGAGGCAACGGTCGAGGGTTCGGCAACGGCAGCCGCCGAGGCCGCCATCGAAGCCCCAGCCGAGGTCATCGCGGAAACGGCAGCAGAGCCTGTCGCACAAGAGCAGTCGGAAGCCACGACTGAGGTTGCGGATGAAGAGGCGCCTTTAGCCGAAGCCGCTGTTGAACCCGCCGAGCCGGCCCCGGTTGAACCGCAGGCCGAACCTGAAGCTGCCGAGGTCGACGCCACGCCCACGGAAGAGAACGCCGCAGCGGCGGAGCCGATCGTCGAAGCCTCCGCGCCGACGGATGCCGCCGAACCGGCTGCAGTGGCGGAAGCCACCAGCGAACCTGCGCCGGAAGCCGAAGCGCCAAAACCGATCCTGTTGTGGCGCCAAGGTCGCTTTGACCAGCGCCCGCGCCATCGCGATGGCCGCAACAACCGCCCGCAAGCCGGACAGGCGCGCGGCCGAAGCAACGCGCCTGCCGATGCCGGCGACGGACCGGCAACAGGCACGCCCGCGGACCGTCCCGCTCATGAAGGGCGCCGCGACGGCGCCGGCAAACCGCGCTTCGACCGCTCGAAGTTCAAGCCAAGGCCGCAAGGCGAAGGCGCCGAGCGCCGCGACGGCCGCCCGCAAGGCGATCGTCCCGACCGCCGCGAAGGTCGGCCTGACTGGAAGGGCGGCAGCCCGGAAGGCAAGGGTGCCGATCGTGGCAAGGGGGGCGGAAAGCCCGCCTTCCAGCCCAAGCCGCGCGAGGAGCGTCCGGTGCGCTTCGACCCGGATTCACCCTTCGCCAAGCTCGCCGCTTTGCGCGACCAATTAAAGAAGTAGGCTCGCGTCGATGGTTGCGGAAGGCCGCCAGCGCATCGACAGATGGCTGTTCTTCACGCGCGCGGTGAAATCGCGCTCACTGGCGGCCAAACTGGTAGTCGCCGGTCGCGTGCGCATCAATCGCGACAAAGCAGCGCAGGCTTCCGATCTGGTCAAGCCAGGCGACGTGCTGACCATCACGCTCGACCGGCGTATCTTCGTCTGGAAGGTGCTCGGCGCTGGTGTGCGGCGCGGCCCTGCCGAGGAAGCTCGCACTCTTTATGAAGACATGTCGCCGCCGCCCGCAGCCAAGGCCGACGCACTTCCCGATGCTATCCCGGCGCTGCGCGAGGCAGGCAGCGGCCGCCCGACCAAGAAAGAGCGCCGCCAGACCGACCGATTGCTCGACGAAGATTGAGCCTTGCCGACCAGACGCGGGGGTGTGTTTTCCCAGGGCAAACGACAAACAAAAAGCAGAACCGGGACCGGCAAACGGGACAGCCTGTGGGCATGTCGGGCCCTCGCGGCACCGCCCACCTGGAATTCCATTCCCAAACCCTGGCGCCACTGGGAATAGCCACCCTTGCAAGCGGCCGACAAAGGCGTTACCTCACAAAAAAGCCAACAAAAACGGGACATCCCGGAGCCGACCGATGACCTATGTCGTGACCGACAACTGCATCAAATGCAAATATATGGACTGCATCGAGGTCTGTCCGGTCGACTGTTTCTACGAAGGCGAGAACATGCTCGTCATCCATCCCGACGAGTGCATCGACTGCGGCGTCTGCGAGCCGGAATGCCCGGCCGACGCGATCAAGCCCGACACCGAGTCCGGCCTCGACAAATGGCTGCAGATCAACACCGAATATGCCGAGAAATGGCCCAACATCACCGCCAAGAAGGAGCCGCCGGCCGACGCCAAGACCTTCGACGGCGAGACCGGCAAGTTCGAGAAATACTTCTCCGCCGAGCCCGGCGAAGGCGATTGACAACACCGCTGTAAAGGCTTGTATGACGCAGCGTAACAGGCACGTCGGATTAACCGCCTTGACAGGCGGCGATCGGTTGTGGCCTTCGCTTACGCAGCAAAACCTTGATTCTTCCGACTTTTTGTGTTACATCAGCGAAACATGCCGGTGACACAACGTCGATTTATGGCGCAGACGCCCCAAATCACTGAAAGGTGAAAATCCCATTCCGGACCAGAGCGATCTGGGCCAGGCGGTCGCAGTTCGTGCGGTTTGCCGGTCCCGGCCTTTCCGGTGGGTTCATCTGTTGTGCGGCTAATGATCGGTGACACCGATCACGTGAGTTCAGCCGGCACCGCCGCCGGCACACAACAAGGAGTTCAGGGCGTAATGGCAACGATAACCCCGCAGAAGAAGTCCACAGCCGCGCGTCACGGTTTCAAGACCGGCGAGTACATCGTCTATCCGGCGCATGGCGTCGGCCAGATCGTCTCGATCGACGAGCAGGAAGTGGCCGGTCACAAGCTGGAACTGTTCGTCATCGACTTCCAGAAGGACAAGATGCGCCTGAAGGTGCCGGTCGCCAAGGCGACCTCGATCGGCATGCGCAAGCTGTCGGAGGAGGATTATGTCGAGCGTGCGCTGAAAGTCGTGCAGGGTCGCGCCCGCGTCAAGCGCACCATGTGGTCGCGTCGTGCCCAGGAATATGATGCCAAGATCAATTCGGGCGACCTGATCTCGATCTCGGAAGTCGTGCGCGACCTCTACCGCGCCGACAACCAGCCGGAGCAGTCCTATTCCGAACGCCAGCTCTACGAGGCGGCGCTCGACCGCATGGCTCGCGAGATCGCGGCCGTAAACCGCATGTCGGAAACCGAAGCCGTGCGCCTGATCGAGGTCAACCTCAACAAGGGTCCCAAGCGTGGCGCCAAGGCCGACAACGAGGAAGCCGAGCAGGAAGAAGCTGCCTGAGCTTTCCACCTTCGAGTTAACGAAAACCCGGCCTCGCGCCGGGTTTTTGTCTTTGGGGAGTGCTGCGGATACCGCGCTTATGCGCCACCGCCCTTCTCCGCCGCCTCCTGCTTCAGCGTGGCGATGAACCGCTTGGTCCGTTCGCGCTCCGGATTGCCGAACAGCGTGGCGGACGGTCCCTGCTCGACGACGACGCCGGCGTCGAGGAACACCGCTTCCTGGGCGATCTTGGAGGCGAGGCGCAAATCATGCGTCGCAATCACCATGGTCGTTCCCTCGCTGGCGAGTTGACCCAGCACATCGACCACCTCCTGTGCCAGTTCCGGGTCGAGCGCCGAAGTCGGCTCGTCGCACAGCAGCACCTTGGGCGACGGCGCCAGCGCCCGGGCGATCGCCACGCGCTGCTGCTGGCCACCCGACAGCGTCGCCGGCCAGGCATCCGCCTTGTGCGCCATGCCGACCTTCTCCAGCAGCGCAGCCGCCCGCTCATGTGCCTGCTGGGGCGACCATTTGAGCACCGTGACCAAGCCTTCCATGACATTCTCGATGGCGGTGCGATGCGGAAACAGCTGAAAATTCTGGAACACCATGCCGGTCTGCAGGCGCAGGCGCCTTATGTCCGCCGCCGGCACCTTGCCACCCGGGCGGAACTCGAGCGTCTCGTCGCCGATCCGCACCGTGCCCGAGGTCGGGATCTCCAGCAGGTTGATGCAGCGCAGCAGCGTGCTTTTTCCCCCGCCCGAAGGACCGACCAGCGCGGTGACGCTGCCCTCGGCGATGGCGACCGTCACCCCCTTCAGCACAAGATTGTCGCCAAAGCGTTTTTCGATGTTGGCGAGGCCGATCATGACCGTGCCTCCAGGAAGCCGCCATAGCGGTTGAGCCGCTCCTCCAGCCGCGTCTGCAAGGCCGACAGCACCGAACTCATCGCCAGATAGAGGATCGCCGCTTCGACATAGAGGATGAGCGGCTCATAGGTGGTGGCGACAATGCGCTGCGCCGCCTGGAACATCTCCGGCACGGTGATGGCGGCGGCCAGCGACGTGTCCTTGACCAGCGAGATGAAGGTGTTGGAGAGCGGCGGCACCGCCACCCGGCCGGCTTGCGGCAGGATGGTGCGCCGCATCGCCTGGCTCCAGGTCATGCCTATCGAATAGGCGGCCTCCCACTGGCCTTTCGGCACCGAGCCTATCGCGGCGCGGATGATTTCCGACGTGTAGGCCCCGATGTTGAGGGTGAAGCCGATCAGCGCCGCGGTGAAGGCGTCGAGCAGGATGCCGACCGACGGCAGGCCGTAGAAGATCAGGAACAGCTGTACCAGGAGCGGCGTGCCGCGGAAGATCCAGACATAGAAGCGCACGAGCGCCACCAGCGGCTTCGGGCCAAACAGCCGGCCGAGCGCCGCGCCCAACCCCACCGTCAGGCCGAGCACGAAGGACAACAGCGTCAGCGGCACTGTGAAGATCAACGCTGCCCACAGCAGCGAGGGCAGCGAATCCAGCATCAGTTGCAGCCAGTGCGGCACGAAATATCCTCCGGAATGGACGGGTGGCGTCATCGAAGCGCGAATGCGTCAGCCATATCACGACAAAAGCGGCGAGCCGTCAAAGACGGCTCGCCGCTGGATGGGCTGCAGGGCGGCTACCCGCCCCGCTTTATGATTACTTCGAGACGTCCTGGCCGAAATAGGTGTCGGCGATCTTCTGGTAGGTGCCGTCGGCCTTGATGTCGGCAAGGGCCTTGTTGATGGCCGCGACCAGCTCCGGATCGCCCTTGCGCACGATGACGCCGGAGTAATCGGCATTCTCTTCCTGGGCGGCGATCTTCACATTGGCGTCGGGCTTGTGCTTCTTGAAGTCGAGGAACGACAGGCTGTCATTGATGGTGGCGTCGGCGCGGCCGGTCAAAAGCAGCTGGATCGACTGGTCGAAGCCATCCGTGCCGACCAGTTCGGCGCCATTCGATTCGGCCAGCTTGCCGAAATTGGAGGTCAGCGACTGCGCCGCCTTCTTGCCCTTGAGATCTGCGAAGGTCTTGATGTCGGTGTTGTCGCCGCGCACGATCAGCACCGCCTTGGAGGCGATGTAGGGATCGGAGAAAGCGTACTTGGCCTTGCGGGCATCGGTGATGCCGACTTCGTTGATGACGGCATCATATCGCTTGACGTCGAGGCCGGCGATCAGGCCGTCCCACTTGCCCTCGAGGAACTCCGCCTTGACGCCGAGCTTTTCGGCGATCGCCTTGGCGATTTCGACGTCGAAGCCGACGAGCGCTCCGGATGCATCATGATAGGTGAAGGGAGCGTAAGTGCCTTCCGTGCCGACCTTGATGACGCCAGCCTGCTTAATCTGGTCGAGATTGGCGCCGGCATGGCCCGATGTGACCGCCAGGGCCTGCAGCGTTCCGGCGATAATGAGCGACTTGAGCCATTTCATTTTTCTGTGATCCCGTCCTTGGCCTGATGTCAGGCATGTTGTGAGGGCTGGAAAATGACAGATGCGGATCGAAAAAATAAGGAACGAAATTTCAAAAAGGCTCAGTTCTGAAAATCAAATACTCCAAAAGAAATTTCTTTGCAGCATCGGAAGTCCGGGCAGCCGTGCCGAAATTGCCCGGACGTCATCGCTCGCTTGCCTGCTCCAGCGGAACCTTTCCCGCGCATGGCAGTTTTGGCTGTTCTAGGGCACGACGCCGTCATTTCAAGCCGGTTCTTGCCAGTTTGTCATTCGCACGCCTGAGCCAAGGAGCGCCTTATGATGGAAGACACGGCAGGTCGGGTCATGGTCCGCGCGGCAATGAGGGCGCCTTACCTTGAGCGCGACGAGGAGCATCGGCTTGCACTGCTCTGGAAACAGGACAACGATCAGAATGCGTTGCACAGCATCACCGTTGCCCATATGCGGCTGGTCATTTCCATGGCCTCGAAATTCCGTCACTACGGCCTGCCTCTCGGCGACCTGATCCAGGAAGGCCATGTCGGTCTGCTCGAGGCCGCCGCTCGCTTCGAGCCCGAGCGCGAGGTGCGGTTTTCGACCTACGCGACGTGGTGGATTCGCGCTTCGATGCAGGACTACATCCTGCGCAACTGGTCGATCGTGCGCGGCGGCACCAGTTCGGCGCAAAAGGCCCTGTTTTTCAATCTGAGGCGGTTGCGCGCCCGTCTCGCGAACGGCGCCGAACCACTCTCCAACACAACCCTCTACCGCGAGGTGTCGGTTGCGCTCGGCGTTTCCGAAGCTGATGTGGCGTTGATGGATTCGCGCCTGTCGGCGCCCGATTCCTCGCTCAACGTGCCGCTTGCCGACGATGCGGGTGCGACCGAGCGGATGGACTTCCTGGTCTCGGACGATCCCTTGCCCGACGAGATTGTCGGCGACAAGATCGATATCGCGCGCCGCGCGCTCTGGCTGAAGGAGGCGCTTCAAGCGCTCAACGCCCGCGAACTCCGCATCATCGAGGAACGCCGGCTTACCGACGAGGGCGCCACGCTCGAGGCACTCGGCGAGACGCTCGGCATTTCCAAGGAACGCGTCCGCCAGATCGAAGCCCGCGCCCTGGAAAAGCTCAAGGTCGCGCTGGTGAAGCAGAACCCGGAATTCATGGCGACTGCCGCCTGATCTCGCGCAACGGCGCTTACTTGTCGGTGACGATCTTGACCTTGTCGCCGGCCGAAACCGCGGCCCCCGGCGACAGCGCGTTGAGCACGCGGAACAGGTCGAGCTTGCGGTCGACGCCCACCATCTGCGCGGCAAGCGAACCCATGGTCTGTCCTGGCTGCACCGTAAGCACACGGATATGCAGTGGCTTCAGGGCCGCTTTTTCGGCGGGGCTGAGGATGTGAAAAGAGCCACTGACCGAGCGCGCCACCGTTTCCAGCGACGCGCTGGCCGAGGGGGCCGCGGTCAGCAGTCGGTAGACCTGGCCGCCGGCACGGATCACCGCGATGTCGAACTGCCAGCCTTCGGCGCCGGCATGCGCGGTCGCGGCCTCATTGCCGTTGATGGTTTCCTGCTTGACGGTGCTGTCGTCGAGGCCGGCCACCCAGCCGCTTCTGATATAGTCGGTCAAGGCGCGGTTCTTGTCGATCGAAACGCCGTCGAAGCGGATCGCTATGTCGCCCGGACCCGTTGCCGTCACCGCTGCCGCCGAATTGTCGATGATGAAACCGTCCGGCACCGTGAACGACACGCCGAGACCCGGATGCAGGAAGGTTTCGCCGCGCACATAGCCCTCTTCCGGCGTGTCGCCATAAAGCAGGCCGTCTATGCCGGCGAGGAAGGAATCGCGATCGCGCGTGCCGAAACCGGGCGCGCCGAATTGGCGGGCGTGGCGCTGTGCCAGATCGATGCGTTGCGGCGTGCTGGGATGCGTGGCCAGGAAGTCGAGGCTGGCGTCCGTGGCACCGCTGATCGAACGGAAATCGGTGTAGGCCGACATCGACTGCAGGAAGCGGCCGGCGGCATAGGGATCGTAGCCGGCTTCGCCGATCGACTTGATGCCAATGGCGTCAGCCTCCAGTTCCTGGTTGCGCGAGAACTGCGCCAGCCTGAGCTTGCCGCGGATCAGTGCTGCCTTGGCGGTCGGGCTGTCGCCGAGCACATCGGAAACGACCTTGGTCGCAAGGCCTTCCTCGGCCTCCAGCTGCTGGCGTTGCAGGCCGTGATTGGCGGTGACGTGTCCCATTTCATGCGCGATGACGGCGGCGAGCTCGGACGAATCATTGGCCAGCGCCAACAGGCCGCGCGTGATGTAGAGATAGCCGCCCGGCAGCGCGAAAGCGTTGACGTTGGGCGAATTGAGGATGGTGATGCGATAGGTCTGGGTCGGGTTAGCCGACACCACGGTCAGATTGCCGACCACCTTGGCGACCATGCGCTCGAGCTTGGGATCGGAATACTCGCCACCATAGGTCGCCAGGATACGCGGATGCTGCGCCTTGGCGAGTTCGGCAAGCTTGTTGTTGGCGGCGACATTGTCCACCGTGATCGGCTTGTCGGATGGCTGGAAGCCGGATTCCTGGACTTCCGGAGGCGTAAACATCTGGCAGCTTGCCAGCGCCACGGCAAAGCCGGCGAGCGCGAGAAAGCGCGCCAGCGGATTCATTCGTAGCCTGTCAGCGCCGATCGCCAGAATGGCTTCCTTTCAGGTCCTTACGCATGGCCAACGGACCGTGTCATGCGCAAAACAAACTGCTACAGCGTCGGTCGCGCGCTCGGGGCGGGCAGCAGATGCTGTAGGCAAATCACGGCCTGTGCCGGACCGGTATCGAGCGGACCTAGCCACACTACTCCAGTCATGGCAAGCAAGCGCCACATCGCCTCGGGCCGGTTTGAGCGTAAATTATGTCCGCTTCCGGGCAATATCTCGTGATAAGGCATCCCCGGCAGCCGCACCGATGTAGCGCCTGAACGCCTCCGGACCAGCCCCTGCAAAGAAATCGTCGGAGGTGCCTGTGGCGGCGACGGCGCCATTGTCCAGAAACACCACCTTCTGGCCGATCCGGCGGGCATCCTGCGGCTGGTGCGTGACGAACAGCACCGTCATGCCACGCTCGGCATGGAGGCTGGCAACCAGGTCGAGCATGTCGTCGCGCAACGCGGGTCCGAGCGAGGCGAAGGGTTCGTCGAGCAGCAGCACCGGGCGGTCACGCACCAGCACGCGAGCCAGGGCGACGCGCTGGCGCTCACCGCCCGAAAGTTCACGCGGCAGCCGCTTCTCCTTGCCGGCAAGGCCGGTGCGCCCAAGCGCCTCCGCGATATCGGCGTGGTCGGCATCGGTCAGTCGCAACGATGGCGAACGGCCGAGCCCGACATTCTGCTCGACGGAAAGATGCGCGAAAAGATTGTTCTCCTGGAACACCATCGACACCGGCCGCACGGCCGGCGGCTCGCCGCCGACATCGGCCCCGCCGATCAGCAGGCGCCCGGATCTCGGCGTCTCGAACCCGGCCACCAGACTGAGCAGCGTCGACTTTCCCGAACCGCTCGGCCCCATGATGGCGGTGATTTGCGCAGCCGTGAACTCGACATCGAAGGCGAACAATGCCTCGCCATAACTGAACGAGACCTTGTCCAGCCGCACCGTAACCCCCTTGCCGTCAGCAGCCCTGTCAAACATCGCGGGCCATCCCCTTTCCCAGCCGGTCCGCTGCCAGCACCAGTGCCAGGCAGACAAGGCCGAGTAGCAGTGCCAGGCCGGCGGCGTCCTGCGTGCGGTAGCTGCCCATGCGAGCCAGGAGAAGGTAGGGCAAGGTCTGCACGGAATCACTGCCGAACAGGGCGATGACGCCGAGATCGCCAAGCGACAGCGCCATGGCGAACGCAAAGGCGGTGGCGAGCGGCCGCCGCAGCGACGGCCAGTCGACCAGCCGCAGTCTTGCCCAGCCGGAAATGCCGAGCTGCGCGCAGAGCCGTTCGTGACGCTCGCTTGCCGCGTCATAGGCGGGACGGATGGCGCGCAACGCGAAAGGCATCGCCATGACGGCGTTGACGGTGACGACCATGAGCGGGGCGATGGCAAAGACATCGCCGACATGGCGCAGCAACAGGAACCAGCCGGCGCCGATGACGATCGGCGGCACGACCAGCACAAAGCCGGCGCCGGTATCGGTGGCATGTTCGAGCAGTGTCCTTGGGCCGGAGCGGCGGTTCAGCGCCAGCGCCCGGCGCGCCATGGTCAGGGCCAGCGAAAGCATCACCGAAAGCAGCGCCGACAGGAAAGCGAGCACGGCACTGGTCAGTGTCGCCTGCCGGACAGTGGCCTCGCCGGCCAGCCGGCCGAGATCGGCGCCCAATCCGGCCGCCACGGTCGCCGCCATCGGCCCGGCAACGAAGAGCGAAGCCAACACGATGAGGATAGCGTTCAGCGAGGCCTCGGTCCTGTTGACCGAGAGATAGCGGCGCGGCGCGACCGGCAGGTTGGTGTCGCCGACGACATTGGCGCCGAGCCGGGTCAGCGCCAGCACCACGATGAAGGTCAAGCCGATCTGCAGCAATGTCAGCGCGACAGCCCGCGCGGGATCGAAATCGAAGCGCAATGCCTGATAGATGCCGACCTCCAGCGTCGTCGCGGCCGGCCCGCCGCCAAGCGTCAGCACGATGGTGAAGGATGTGATGCAGAGCATGAAGACAAGTCCGGCGACGCCGGGCAAGGCGGCGCGCAGCGTCGGCCATTCGATCAGCCGAAATGCCGGCCGCGCTCCCATCCCGAGCTGGCTCGCCAGCCGCCACTGGTCTGAGGGAATGGTCTGCAGCGCCTCGAGGAGCAGGCGGGTGGCCAGCGGCAGGTTGAAGAAGACATGGGCAACGAGAATGCCGGACAGGCCATAGATGCCCGGCCAGTCCCGGCCGCCAACCCAGTTGAACAGACCGGCGAAATAGCCGGCGCGGCCGTAGAGCGCCAGGATGCCGAGCGCCGCGACGACCGCCGGCAGAGCCAGCGGCACGGCGAAGAGCCGCAGGATGAAGGCGCGGCCGGGGAAACGTGGATGCCGCGACAGCGCCCGCGCCACGAACAGGGCGGGCCCGACCGAGAGCAGCGTCGACAGGGCCGCCTGCCAGAGCGTGAAGCGCACGACACGGAAGAGGTAAGGATCGAAGGCGGCCCAGGCGCCGGAAAAATCGTGGGCGCCTTCGATGATAAGGCCGGCAAAAGCGCCGCCGACCAGCAGTGTGGTTGCCGCGAGCGCGGTGATGCCGGCGGTGATGCGGGGATCAGATGCGCGTTGCACTGAGAACCAACGATCGACTTGGGAAACATTGTGTTCCTTGGCGCCCCCCTCGTGGGGGAGATGTCCGGCAGGACAGAGGGGGGCGCCGTAGAGCGGTCATCTCACGAGATTAGCCCACAAAACCTACTTGCTCATCACCGCCAGCCATTCGTCCACCCAGGCCTTGCGGTTGGCGGCGACCTCCTCGGGGCTGAACAGCAAGGTCTTGGTCGGCTTGACCAGTTTGTCGAAGGCGGGGTTGAGCGGCTTGTCGGTCTTGCCGGCCGGGAACATCCAATTGGTCTCCGGGATGGCGTCCTGGAATTTCGGCCCGGTCATGAAAGCCATGAACTTGGCCGCCAACGGGTTCTTGGCCCCCGTGGTGGTGATGCCGGCAACCTCGATCTGCAGGTACTCGCCCTCTTCGAAGGATGCCGCCTGGTAGCGCTCGGTGTTTTCGGCGACCATGTGGTAGGCCGGCGAGGTGGTGTAGGACAGCACCATCGGCGCCTCGCCCTTGGTAAACAGGCCGTAGGCCTCGCTCCAGCCCGGCGTCACGGTCAGCACCTTGGCCTTGAGCTTGGCCCAGGCTTCCGGTGCCTTGTCGCCATAGACCGACTTCACCCACAACAGCAGGCCGAGGCCCGGCGTCGAAGTGCGCGGGTCCTCGATGACGATCTTGTCATTGGCACTGCCCTCGACCAGGTCCTTCAGGCTTTTCGGCGGCGTCTTGAGCTTCTCGGTATCATAGACGACGGCGAAATAGCCGTAGTCGAAGGGGACGAAAGTATCGTCGCTCCAGCCGCCCGGCACATTGACATCGCTCACCGTGCCATGAGGCGCGAACAGGCCCGACGCCTTGGCATCGGCGGTGAGATTGGTGTCGAGGCCAAGCACGATGTCGGCCTTGGTCGCTGCGCCTTCGAGCTTGACACGGTTGAGCAGCGCCACGCCGTCGGCGACCGAGACGAATTCGACATCGCAGCCACATTCGGCCTCGAATTCCTTCTTTACCACCGGGCCTGGACCCCAGTCGGCGGTGAAGCTCTCATAGGTATAAACGGTAAGCTTGTCCTTGGCCAAAGCCGGCCCGGACAGGGTCACTACCACGGCTGCGACGAGAGAATTTAAAAGCGTGCGCATCGGCGCCTCCTTCGTTTGCGTTGAAAGGAATTGAGGCGTCGGATTGTCCGAAACGTCTAATCCCTCCGCCGGTACAAACCGGATCAGGTTCAGCGGGTTGGCGAGACTACCTCTCAGCCGGCCCGCGAAAGTCGCGTCCGGCACCCCGTTAGAGCGTTTCGACACATAGGCCCGGCCGATGGGACACGCAAGTGGGAGTTTGCCGCCTTCCGTTTCCCGTGCCGGGCTGGTAAGGGCGACAGGATATGAGCACATTCACCATCCTGCTTGGCGGCGATCTCATCCGCACGCCCCGGCTCGACCGCCAGGTCAAAGGCTCGCGCGTCATCGCCGCCGACGCCGGCATCGGCCATGCGCGGATGCTGGGCCTTGTCCCGGAACTGTGGGTCGGCGATTTCGATTCCGTGCCGGCCGATCTGCCGGAAGGTCTCGCCGCCGTGCCCCGGCAAACCTTCCCGGCGGAAAAGGACAAGACCGACGGCGAACTGGCGATCGCGGCAGCGCTCGAGCGCGGGGCGACTCGTCTTGTGCTGGCGGGCGCCTTCGGCGGCAAGCGCGCCGATCACGCCTTCCTGCATCTGGCGCTTGGCCTGCGGCTGGCCGAGGCCGGAACAGCTGTGCTTCTGACCAGCGGCGCCCAGGAAGCTGTCCCCTTGCTGCTCGGCAGGGCCGGCTTCGATTATGCCGACGGCACGCTGTTTTCGATACTCGGCTTTTCCGAACTCTCCGGCCTGACCGTAACCGGCGCCAAATGGCCGCTCGACAAGGTCGAGGTGGCTTTCGGTTCGTCGCTGACCATTTCCAACGAGGTCAAGGGCCGCCTCGACATCGCGCTCAGCCATGGCCGCGCACTGCTGCTCGCCCATCCCTATCCATTGCCCGAAAGCTGACATGGCCCCGCCTCTTCTCAATCTCGACGGGATAAGACTGACCTTCGGCGGCACGCCGCTGCTCGACGGCGCCGCCTTGACCGCTTCGGCCGGCGACAAGATCGCGCTGGTCGGCCGCAACGGGTCCGGCAAGTCGACGTTGCTCAAGATCGCCGCCGGCCTGATCGAACCGCAGGATGGCGAGGTGTTCCGCCAGCCTTCTGCGACAGTACGCTATCTGCCGCAAATGCCCGACATGGACGGCTTCGCCAATGTGCGCGCCTATGTCGAGGCCGGACTAGGGCCGGCCGACGATCCCTATCGCGCCAGCTATCTGATGGAGCATCTCGGCCTGTCGGGCGAGGAGCGGCCGGGCGACCTGTCCGGCGGCGAGGCCAGGCGCGCCGCGCTTGCTCGTGTCATGGCGCCCGAGCCCGACATTCTGCTTCTTGATGAACCGACCAACCATCTCGATTTGTCTGTCATCGAATGGCTGGAAGAAGAGCTCGTCCGGACTTCCTCGGCGCTCATCGTGATCTCGCACGACCGCCGCTTCCTCGAACGCGTGTCGCGCGCCACTGTCTGGCTCGACCGTGGCCAGACCCGCAGGCTGGACAAGGGCTTTGGCCATTTCGAGGAATGGCGCGACCTGGTTCTGGAAGAGGAAGAGCGCGAACAGCACAAGCTCGGCCGCCAGATCGTGCGCGAGGAGCATTGGTTGCGCTATGGCGTGACGGCGCGGCGCAAGCGGAACATGCGACGCCTCGGCGAGCTGCAGACCATGCGCCAGCGCTTTCGCGGCCATCGCGGTGCCGAGGGCTCCGCGACCTTGGTGGCAAGCGACGCCGCCGAATCCGGCAAGCTGGTGATCGAAGCCAAGAACATCGAGAAGGGCTTTGGCGACCTCACCGTCGTCAAGGGATTCTCGACCCGTATCCAGCGCGGCGACCGCGTCGGCCTTGTCGGGCCGAACGGCGCCGGCAAGACGACGCTTCTGAAGATGCTGACCGGCGAGTTGGCGCCTGATGCCGGATCGGTACGGCTCGGCACCAATCTGGAAATCGCCACGCTCGACCAGAAGCGCGAGGCAGTCGATCCGCAGGAGACATTGGCACAGTATCTGACTGACGGGCGCGGCGAAAACCTCGTCATCAATGGCGAGCAGCGCCATGTCGTCTCCTACATGAAGGATTTTCTGTTCAAGCCGGAACAGGCCCGCACGCCGGTGCGCGAATTGTCCGGCGGCGAGCGGGCGCGGCTGATCCTGGCGCGCGTGCTGGCGCGGCCGGCGAACCTTTTGGTGCTCGATGAGCCGACCAACGATCTCGATATGGAGACGCTGGAATTGCTGCAGGAACTGGTTGCCGGTTTTGCCGGCACCGTCATCCTGGTCAGCCACGACCGCGATTTCCTTGATCGTACGGTGACCAGCATCATTGCGCCGGATGGCGGCGGCCACTGGGTCGAATATGCCGGCGGCTATTCAGATATGCTGGCGCAGCGCGGCGGCACCAGGCTCGACGACCGCAAGGCGCGCGCCAAGGCAGAAGCCGGCGATGCGCCGGCACCAGGCAAGAGCGAGCCGGCAACGCCAAAAGGGCCGGCTAAGAAACTGTCGTTCAAGCAGAAGTTCGCGTTGGACTCTTTGCCCAAGAAGATCGAGGCGGTGATCGCGTCGATCTCGCGGCTGGAGAACAACATCGCCGATCCCGCCTATTACGAGCGCGATCCGGCATCGTTCCAGAAGACCATTGCCGCCCTCGACAAGGAGCGCGCGACGCTGGCGGCACTCGAGGAAGAATGGCTGGAGCTTGAGATGCTGCGGGAAGAGATGGAAGGGTAGGTCCGCCGCAGTCGAGGCAGCTTGATTTGATTGCCTCCATATCGGAATGCGCATATATTATGCGCATGTTGCGGAGGTCACCATGCGTAAGATTGCCTTGAATGCGGTCCGTCAGCCAGCAAATCTGTCGATCGACTCGAACCTCATGAGGGAAGCCAAGGGGCTTGATGTGAACGTCTCGCGCGCTGCGGAGGCCGGCATCGCGGAAGCGGTGGCGGCCGAGAAAACGAGGCTGTGGAAGCTTGAGAACCGCCCCACGATAGATGCGTGGAACGACTACATCGACAAAAACGGCATCCCGTTGGAAGAGTACCGGCAGTTCTGATGCCGCGCTATGATGTCTTCGCCGGTCGCGTCGAAGGCAACTATTTGCTCGACGTCCAATCCGACCTGCTCGACAATTTCAAGACGCGGGTAGTCATCCCGCTACTGCCGGTCGCAACGGTGCCGCCGCCGATGCGAAAGCTTCATCCGATCTTCGACATCAACGGCCGGAAGCTGGTTATGGCGACACACCTGATTGCTACCGTCCCGGCAAGCGAATTGGGTGAAAGTCGGCTGAACCTGACAAAGCATCACGACGATATCGTCGCCGCACTCGACATGCTTTTTCAGGGTTTCTGAACGAAGGCGACCGTTGCGCCGCCTTCTCAGCCCGCCGTCTTGGCCTGCCAGGCCTTGATCGCCTCGTCGAACACCTTCTCGCCGGGAAGGCCCTTTTCCATGGTCAGCAATGCCCGCCGTCCGGTCTTGTAGACCACCGGCACGTCGATCCAGTCCTGGCCGCGCAGCAGGGTCATGTTGGCGTCTTCGTCGGCCTTGGTGTCGTTGAGCGCGACGAGGAAGAAGCCGTCGGCGATCTTGGCCGGGATGCCGATGAGCGGGCTGCCGGCATCCTGTTCCGAGCTCTTCATGGCAACGCGCAATATGTTGTCGACGCCGCCGCCCTCGAAGCCGTCGGGCGTCAGGAAGATCATCTCGATGATGTGGCTGGCCGGCAGGGTCTTGTCGGTGTTGCGGCGGATGGTCATGCGCAACTGGATGTCCTTGCCGGGAATGGTCGCCTCGGCACGGATCGCCGGCTCTGGCGGCAGGTCGCCGCCGGGCGATTCCTGCACCAGCGACCAGACGATGCTGCCGGGCTCGGCCGAACCCTGGGCAGTGCTGGTGCGCTCCTCATAGAAGATCGCCTTCTGGCCGACCGGAACCGAGGTTTGCGCCGCGGCCGGTGCCGCCGGCGCGGCGCTTGCCGGTGCCGTCGCGGGCGGCGTTGCGCCTGCCGGCGCGGGCGGCGGTGTGGCGGCAGCCGCACTGGCCGGGGCCGGGGCCGCGGTCCCGTTGGCGGGTGGTGTCGCGGACGGTGTGCCCGCCGCGGGCGTGGTCGCGGCTGGCGCAGGCGTACCGGCAGCCGGCGTATTGGCAGCCGGAGCGGGAACCGCCGGCGCTGCCGTGGCCGGCGCATTCGTTGCCGTTGGCGGCGTCGTCAGCGCGGCGACGGACTCGCCCTCGCCTATGCCGCTCTGCCCGCCTGCCGGGCCGGGGTCGGTTTCGCCGCCTTCAGGCGTCAGCCGCTGCGTGAATTTCGGGCCTTCGGCGCCGGTCGCGGGCGCCGGTGGCGTGGCCGCGGCATCGGTCGCCGGCTTGGCCGGCGTCGTTTTCACCGGTTCGGTCTTGGCAACGACCTTGCTGCCGCCAAAGCCCAGCATCTTGCCGAAGGCATCCTTGTTCAGCCAGATGCCGTAACCGCCGCCGGCAACGACCAGCAATGCGACAACGGCGACGATCAACCCGCCATAGCTGCGCTTGCGTTCGGCCGGGCGCAAACGCTCGAAAGTGTCGGCGCCTGCCGGCGCTTCGTCATCGGCAAAGACATCGTCCCGATCCGCATCCATCCCCGGCAAGGTCTTTTCCGAAAACTCCGGAGCGGGCTGCACCGGCGTCGGCCTTTGCCACCCTGGCTCGGCCTTGGCGGTTGGAGCAGGCCGGTAGGGCTCGGGATTCGCCACGGGCTGCGCCGGTTTGTACGGCTCCGGGCTGGCTGCGGCAGGGGCGGGCCGATACGGAGAAGGAGCGGGAACCGATTCCGCCTTGGCCGGCTGCTTGACGTGGCTCGACTGGTTCTTGTTTCGGTCGATGGAGGAAAAGATGTGTTCCAGTTCCGCGAGCGGATCCGTTTCCGGCACACTCTTGGCATAGTCCCGCTCGACGCCGGCAATGGCGTCGTCCAGCGAGCGTTTCTGCTTGTCTATGGCCTCGGGAGCCAGCGGCGGCGAATAGTCCGCAAGCTTCTTCGCCAGCATGGCGCGAACGCTGTTATAGATGCGCGTACGCTTCTCGGGCGTCTCGTCGCCATGCTTCTCGAATGCGTTTTTCAGAACAGCAACGAAATCTGCCATGCTTCAGTCGACCTGTATTTTGCCTCCGCGCCGGCCCCCCGCAAATCAGCCGCGATGCCCGGAAAGGCTTCAGAAACTAGTCTTGAAACGGATCGGTCACAAGTATCGTGTCGTCCCGTTCCGGGCTGGTGGAGAGGAGTGCGACCGGCGCGCCGATCAGCTCCTCGATGTATCGGACATATTTGACGGCCTGGGCCGGGAGATCGTTCCAGCTGCGTGCGCCGGCGGTGGTGCCTTTCCAGCCATCCAGCGTCTCATAGATGGGTTCGACGCGGGCCTGCGCGCCCTGGCTTGCCGGCAAATAGTCGATCGTCTCGCCGTCGAGCCTGTAACCGGTACAGACCTTGATCTCGTCCAGCCCGTCGAGCACGTCGAGCTTGGTCAGCGCGATGCCCTTGATGCCGTTGACGGCGACCGCCTGGCGCACCAGCACCGCGTCGAACCAGCCGCAGCGGCGCTTGCGCCCGGTGACGACACCAAATTCATGGCCGCGTGTGCCGAGGAACTCGCCGATCTCGTTCTTCTGCTCGGTCGGGAACGGACCTTCGCCGACACGCGTGGTGTAGGCCTTTGTGATGCCGAGAACATAGCCGATGGCGCCCGGGCCAACGCCGGAGCCGGCCGCGGCCTGGCCGGCGACCGTGTTGGACGAGGTGACGAACGGATAGGTGCCGTGGTCGATGTCGAGTAGCGTGCCTTGCGCGCCCTCGAACAGGATGCGCTCGCCGGCACGGCGCTTGTCGTCGAGCACCTTCCAGACGCGGTCCATATAGGGCAGGATGTTGTTCGCGACCGAGGTCAATTCCTGCATGATCGCGTCATGCGTGACTTCGGCATGGCCGAGCCCGCGACGCAGCGCATTGTGGTGCGTCAGCAGCCTGTCGACCTTCAGGGGCAAAGTTTCCAAATCCGCCAGATCCATCACCCGAACGGCGCGCCGGCCCACCTTGTCCTCGTAGGCGGGGCCGATACCGCGTCGGGTCGTGCCAATCTTCGTTCCGGAATTCGAAGCGGCATCCTCGCGGAATCCGTCCAGCTCCCGGTGTACGGACAGGATAAGCGCCGTGTTTTCGGCTATTTTCAGGCGATCCGGCGTTACTTCCACGCCTTGGCCTTTCAGTTTCTCCACTTCGGCGACGAAAGCATGCGGATCGAAGACCACGCCATTGCCGATGATGGACAGCTTGCCTTCCCGCACGACACCCGAAGGCAACAGCGACAGCTTGTAGACCTTACCGTCGACGACCAGCGTGTGGCCGGCATTGTGGCCGCCCTGGAAACGCACCACCACATCGGCGCGCTCCGACAGCCAGTCGACGATCTTGCCCTTGCCTTCGTCGCCCCACTGCGAGCCGACGACCACCACATTGGCCATGTTTCTTTTCCCTTGAGACGCCGCCGCGCGGCTTGGATATGGTTCGAAACGACAGGCCTCTATAGCGTCAAGACCTCGCGAGTGCGACCTTTCTTTGCCGCCAAAAATGCCCTGAGGCACAACAATTTCCGGCTTTGACATCATTTACTTGGGCTGACGGGGGCAATAGGCCGGCAAACACCGCGGCCCATTCCCGCGGCCGGAAGCCCGCGATGCATCGAAGCGCCTACATATTCCTGCTGCTCACCACCTTGCTGTGGGGCGGCAATTCGGTGGCCGGCAAGCTGGCGGTCGACCACGTCTCGCCGATGACGCTGGTCTTCCTGCGCTGGATGCTGGCCGTGGCGATCCTGCTGCCGATCGGCTGGCGCACGATCCAGGAGGATTGGCCTGTCGTGCGCAGGCACTGGTTCGTGCTGGCGGCGCTGGGCGCCAGCGGCTTCACTCTGTTCAACACCATCTTCTACACCGCGCTCAACTACACCACGGCGATCAACGTCTCGATCGAACAGGCGGCGATGCCGATCCTGATCATGACAGCCAATTTCGTTTTCTTCCGCCTGCGCGTGAACTGGGCGCAGATCGCCGGCGTGGCGCTGACCATCTTCGGCGTCATCCTGACGGCCAGCCATGGCGATCCGCGCCGGCTGCTGACGCTGGAGCTCAATTTCGGCGACGCCATCATGCTGGTCGCGGTCGTTCTCTACAGCGGCTATTCGGTCGGGCTGCGGCTGAAGCCGGCGATACGCTGGCAGAGCCTGATGCTGGCCATGTCGTTCGCAGCACTTATCACCTCGCTGCCCTTCTTCCTGTGGGAGGCCGCCGCCGGCAAGGTGATCGTGCCCGATGCGCGCGGCTGGGCCGTCATCGTCTATACGGCGATCGGCGCTTCGGTCATCTCGCAGATAACCTATATCAGGGGCAACGAGCTGATCGGCGCCAACCGCGCCGGCCTGTTCATCAATCTGGTGCCGATCTTCGGTACGCTGCTTTCGGTGCTGATTGTCGGTGAGACGTTCCAGCTCTATCAGGCGCTGGCGCTGGTTCTCGTCCTGGGCGGCATCGGGCTCGCCGAACACAGCGGGCGCAAGATGGCTTCCGGCCAGAGCAATTCCAGGAAGCGCGCGTAGCGCTTTCCGGCAGTGGGTCAGTTTGAAATTGGCGATCAGGACGGGTGGCCGAAGACCGTCACAATGAGAAAGGCCGCGCCGAACGCGCAGAGATAGCAGATAACACCATACGCCATGACCCGGCGCGCCGTCCGGAAGCGGGGTGAGAAGAACTCAGCGTACAGTCTTGCATTACGCCGCCCGAGACGTTCGCTCCAAGGGAGGTTTTTCTCATCTATTGGGCCGAACAAATTGGTCCGCACAATTATGCTCAGAAGTGAGATAAACACGGCTGCGAAACTTGGCACCAGCACCACGAAACAGGCTGTAATTGGAAGAACCAAGTGGGGATTGTCAGCCCATTCGTATTTCAATTCTCTCTCCGTTTTTTTACGGACCGCGAACCAGAGGTTTCTCCGCCTCTTTAGCCTCAATCAGCGCGACAATATCGCTGATTTCCCAAAGCTTGTCTGCAACGCCAGCAGCCATAGCCGGCGTGACACGCAGCGTCTTCGGGCGGCTCCAGCGGTCATGGAAACGCCCCGCATGCATGCTGGCAAACGGGGCGTCGTGATGGCATTACTTGTCACCCGTGGAGGTGCGTGGACTAGATCCCGCCCACGTCGAACTGGAGGCGCTTTGCCGAGTCGATCGACTTGTGGCCCCGCACCTGCTCCAGCACCTTTTCCGGGAAGGGCGCATCGAGATAGAGCAGCGCGATGGCGTCGCCGCCCGGCCGGTTGCGGCCGAGCTGGAAGTTGGCGATGTTGACGCCGTTCTCGCCGCACACCGTGCCGAGCAGGCCGATGATGCCGGGCGCGTCCGCATTGGTGGTGTAGAGCATGTGCTGGCCGACCTCGGCGTCGAGGTTGATGCCCTTGATCTGGATGAAGCGGGGCTTGCCGTCGGAAAAGCAGGTGCCGGCGATCGAGCGCGTCCTGTGCTCGGTCTTGACGGTGAGCTTGATATAGCCGTCGAAGACGCCCGACTTGTCCCGCTTGACCTCGGCGACGATGATGCCGCGCTCCTTCACCATGATCGGTGCCGACACCATGTTGACGTCCGACACCTGTGGCCGGATCAGGCCGGCAAGGGCGGCGCTCACCAAGGCGCGCGTGTTCATCGTCGCGGTCGAGCCGTCGAACAGGATCTCGACCTCCTTGATCGGATCCTCGGTGACCTGGCCGACAAAGGCGCCGAGCACCTCGGCGAGCTTGACGAAGGGTTTTAGCCGCGGCGCCTCCTCGGCGGTGATCGAAGGCATGTTGATGGCGTTGGAGACCGCGCCCTTGATCAGATAGTCGCTCATCTGCTCGGCGACATGCAGCGCGACATTCTCCTGCGCCTCGGTGGTCGAGGCACCGAGATGCGGGGTGGCCACGACATTCTCCATGCCGAACAGCGGATTGTTCTCCGCCGGCTCGGCCTCAAACACATCAACTCCGGCGCCCGCCACCTTGCCGCTTTTCAGCGCCGCGACCAGGTCGGCCTCGACGACCAGCCCGCCGCGCGCACAATTGATGATGCGCACGCCGTCCTTCATCTTGGCGATCGCCGCCGCATCGATGATGTTGCGCGTCTTGTCGGTCAGCGGCGTATGCAACGTGATGAAGTCGGCACGGGCGAAGAGCTCGTCCAGCTCGACCTTCTGGACGCCGAGCTCCTCGGCGCGGCTGTCCGACAGGAACGGGTCGAAGGCAATCACATGCATCTTCAGCCCGACGCCGCGTGTGGCGACGATCGAACCGATGTTGCCGCAGCCGATGACGCCCAGCGTCTTGCTGGTGATCTCGACACCCATGAAGCGGTTCTTTTCCCACTTGCCGGCATGGGTCGAGGCATTGGCTTCCGGTATCTGTCGCGCCAGCGCGAAGATCATCGCCACCGCATGCTCGGCCGTGGTGATCGAATTGCCGAAGGGCGTGTTCATCACGATGATGCCCTTGCGGCTGGCGGCCGGGATATCGACATTGTCGACGCCGATGCCGGCGCGGCCGACGACCTTGAGATTGGTGGCGGCGTTGATCAGCTTCTCGGTGACCTTGGTCGCCGAGCGGATGGCGAGGCCGTCATACTGGCCGATCACTTCGAGCAGCTTTTCCTTGTCCTTGCCGAGGTCGGGCAGATAGTCGACCTCGACGCCGCGATCCTTGAAGATCTGCACGGCGGTGGGAGAGAGTTTGTCAGAGACGAGAACGCGGGGCGCCATGGCGGCCTCCTTGAAAATGGGATTGATCCGGGAAGGGGCGGCCCTCGGGCCGCCGCGGAATAGCTCAGGCAGCCGCTTTCAGCGACGCCTTCTGGCTGGCGAAGGCCCAGTCGAGCCAGGGCAGCAGCGCTTCGAGATCGGATGTTTCGACGGTTGCGCCGCACCAGATGCGTAATCCCGGCGGGGCATCGCGATAGGAACCGATGTCGTAGGCGACGCCTTCCTTGTCGAGCATCGAGACAAGCCCCTTGGCGAACGCAGCCTGCCCGTCGGCGTCGAGCGCCGCGATATCCGGGTCGCTGAAGGACAGGCAGACCGACGTGTTCGACCGTGTCGCCGGCGCAACGGCGAGATGGCCGAGCCAGGGGGATCTCTCCGCGAACCGGTCGAGCACGGCGGCATTGGCATCCGCCCTGGCAATCAGCGCATCGAGGCCGCCGATCGACTTCGCCCAGTTCAACGCGTCGAGATAGTCCTCGACGCAAAGCATCGACGGCGTGTTGATGGTTTCGCCCTTGAAGATGCCTTCGATCAGCTTGCCGCCCGAGGTCAGGCGGAAGATTTTCGGCAGCGGCCATGAAGGCTTGTAGCTCTCCAGCCGCGCGACGGCACGCGGCGACAGGATCAGCATGCCATGCGCGCCCTCGCCGCCCAGCACCTTCTGCCAGGAAAACGTCACGACATCGAGTTTCTCGAAATCGAGCCTTTGCGCGAAGGCCGCGGAAGTGGCGTCGCAGATGGTCAGGCCCTTGCGATCGGCCGGAATGAAGTCGCCGTTCGGCACCCGCACGCCCGAGGTCGTGCCGTTCCAGGTGAAGACCACATCGCGGTCGAAATCGATCCTGGCGAGGTCCGGCAGCGCGCCATAGCCGGCCTCGATCTTGCGCACATCGGGCAGCTTCAACTGCTTGACCACGTCGGTGACCCAACCGGAGCCGAAGCTTTCCCAGGCGACCATGTCGACGCCGCGCTCGCCGAGCAGCGACCACAGCGCCATCTCGACGGCACCCGTGTCGGAGGCCGGCACGATGCCGATGCGGTAGTCGGCCGGGACGTTGAGAATCTCGCGCGTCAACGCGATCGCCTGCTCGAGCTTGGTCTTGCCGATCTTGGCGCGGTGGGAACGGCCGAGCGCGGCGGATTTCAGCGCCTCGACCGACCAGCCGGGACGTTTTGCGCAGGGACCTGAGGAAAAATTGGGATTTGCCGGACGGAGTCCGGGCTTCGTATGCGTCGTCATCGTGGTCTATCCTTCCAGATAGTGGCCCCTCGTTGGGGAGGGGTGGCCCACGGACGGCGATATGCGTTCAGGCCCCGGGCGTCAAGAGAAAAGTTTTTGTCGCTGCCAGGACACAGGCGGTCCGCGATCAGGATCGCGTGAACTTCAAACGCAAACGGCGGACCACGAGGATCCGCCGTCAAAATCCTGAATTGTCCCAAGCCTACCAGAGGTCGTAGCGCAACCCGAGCTTGACCTGGTGATTGCTGATCCCCTTTTTGACCGGGAAGGAGGTCAGGCTTTCGGCCGTCACATATTCGGCGTCGGGTGCCGAGAAATACTGATAGCCCAGATCGACGGAAACGTTCTTCGACACCTGGTAAGCCAGACCGGCATTCAGTGTGTAAGCCAGGGAGTACTGGTTCTTGTTGTCCTGCTGGGTGAGATTGTTGGCCGAGTCATTGTAATCGATGTAGGTCGCCGAAAGTTTGCGCGTGCTGCGGACGACACCGATGCCGGCGCCGATGTAGGGCGTGATCCCGACATAGGTGCCAAGATCGACATAGCCGTTGAGCATACCCGAGAAGGCATAGTTCTTCAGCGATGCCGATCCCACGTGCGGCAATGTAGGCGACGTTACGACCGCTGAATCATCATAGCTGACGCTGGCGCTGTTGCCGGGCAGATAGCCGAAATTGAGATCGGCGCGGAGGTAATCGTTGAAATGATATCCGAAGCCGACGCTCGCAAAATATGCGTCTTCGCTCTCACCGAAGCTCTCGTTGTTGATCGTTGACGGGAAGGTAAAATCCCCGTTCTTGAAGCTCTTCTCCACCAGGTAGGAGACGTCGCCGCGCAGATACCATCCTGAGCCGACTTCGACCGGCACATAATCCGGCGCCTGGTCGACATAGACCGGCGGATCGTAGTCGGCGGCGAGTGCCGATGTCAGCGGCAGGAGGCCGAATCCGGCAAGCGCCAGCGCAGTACGCGATATGAGTGTCATGGTCCCCGACTCCCGATTTGGCGACACCTGCGATCACGGCGGCAGCCATCGTTTCAAGGAGCATTGTTAACCATAGTGGTTAAGTGCCGGTTAAGGCTAACAGAGCGTTAGCGAATTGATTTCGAAAGGACTCGCCCCGGATCATCTCAAACGAAAACCGCCCGGCTGATACCGGGCGGTCGACGAATTCTTGGAACTTCGCGGCGATTACTTGGTGTAGATCGGCTCGGGTTCCGGCTGGTAGGCCATCACCGGTGCGGCGCAACCGTTGTTGCCGCCGAACTGGTAACGCAGGCCACCCCGCACCTCATGTGTGTTGATGCCACGGTCGAAGCCTGGGCCGGCGCTGCTCGCATCCCATTCGAACATACGGCCGCCCTGGATATGGGAGAAGCGGTAGCCGGCATCGAGGATGATCTTGTCGGTCAGGCAGTAGGAAGCACCGGCCATCAGAGCGTAAGCGAAGCGCCAATTGGATGCTCCGGGGTTGGTCTCGGTGGTGTTCGGATCGTAGACAGTATCCCACTTGACGCGCGCACCGCCGATGCCGGCGCCGACATAGGGCGTGATGCCGTGCCAGGTGCCGATATCGACATAGGCATTGGCGAGCAGCAGCAAGGCGCTCATTTTCGACACTTCGACCGATGTCGTGGGATTGCCAAGCGAGTCCACGCCCGAGGTTCCGCCGTTGAAGTTCGACTTGAACCAGTAGTCGGCGGTCAGGTCGGTGCGGAAGTGGTCGTTGATCTTGTAGCCGACGCCGCCGCCGAGCGAGAAGCCGCCCTTGAGCTTGCCGTAATCGAAGCTTGTGCCGCCAACCAGGATGTTACCGCAGTTGCAGGGATCGAGGCTGTAGGTTGAATAGTCGATGCCGCGCACATCGGACTTGTGATAGTCGATGTCGCCGCGAATATACCAGCCGCCGACATCCACCGGCTGCTCGTAGACCGGCGGTGGCGCTTCTTCGACCTGCGGCTCCGGCAGGTCGGCCGCGAACACCGGCCAGGCCAGTCCCGCGAACAACAGCGCGAACAGGGCCTTTCTTGCTGTATTGAACATGCTTGTCACCCCTAGAAACCCTCGGAACGGCGATCGTGTCCGAATGAGATTGGCTTTCAGGCGTGGATAATGAATTGCAAAAGTTAAAAGGCGTTTAACCCTGTCAATTAACCACGAATCTCTAAAATTCCGCGGATTCGGCGAGGATTTCGACAGAAGGCGACCGGTTCTCCGGCCAGCAAAAAAGCCCGCCGGAGGGGCGGGCTTCGATGCAAACCAAGGCGGCGGCGCGACGCGTTCCGGCGGGCGGAGATCAGGCGGCGCTGCGGGTTTCCGAGATGACCCCGACGATGTCGTTGACGACGGCCTCGACCAGTTGCGGATCGTCGCCCTCGGCCATGACACGGATCAGCGGCTCGGTGCCGGATGGACGGATCACCAGCCGCCCGGCCTTGCCGAGACGGTGGCGGGCGTCTTCGATCGCGGCCTTGACCGGGGCTTCCTCCAGTGGCTTGCCGCCGGCGATGCGAACGTTCTTCAACAGTTGCGGCACCGGCTCGAACTTCTTCGACAGTTCGCTGACCGGGCGGCCCTGCCGCTTGATGCAGGCCAGCACCTGCAGCGCCGAGACCAGACCGTCGCCGGTGGTCGAAAAGTCGGACAGCACGATGTGGCCCGATTGCTCGCCGCCGACATTGAGCCCATGCGCGCGCATATGCTCCACGACATAGCGGTCGCCGACCTTGGTGCGGTGCAATTGCAGCTTCATGTCGCCGAGAAAGCGTTCGAGGCCGAGATTGGACATGACTGTCGAAACGACGCCGCCGCCGGCCAGCCGCCCGCTCTGGTGCCAGGACTCCGCAATCAGCGCCATGATCTGGTCGCCGTCGACGATGGCCCCGTTCTCGTCGACGATGACGACGCGGTCGGCATCGCCATCGAGCGCGATGCCGATGTCGGCGCGCACTTCGTGCACCTTCTTCTGCAGCCCGGCCGGATGGGTCGAACCGCATTCCTTGTTTATGTTGAAGCCGTTGGGTTCGACATTGATGGCCACGACTTCGGCGCCGAGTTCCCACAGCGCCTCGGGCGCCACCTTGTAGGCCGCGCCGTTGGCGCAGTCGACGACGATCCTGAGGCCCGAAAGCGACATCGAGCGCGGCAAGGTGCGCTTGGCGAATTCGATATAGCGGTCATGCACGCCGTCGACGCGCTTGGCGCGGCCAAGCCCGTCGGAATCGGCGAGCGCCAGTTCGATATCCTTGTCGAGCATGCTCTCGATGCGTTCTTCGATCTCGTCGGAGAGCTTGTAGCCGTCGGGGCCGAACAGCTTGATGCCGTTGTCGTAGTAGGGATTGTGCGAGGCCGAGATCATGACGCCGATGTCGGCGCGCAGCGAACGCACCAGCATGGCCACCGCCGGCGTCGGGATCGGGCCGAGCAGGAACACGTCCATGCCGGCGGCGCAAAGGCCGGCCACCATCGCATTCTCGATCATGTAGCCGGAAAGCCTGGTGTCCTTGCCGAGCACGACACGATGGCGGTGGCTGCCGCGCTGGAACGAAAGGCCGGCAGCCATGCCGACCCGCATGGCGATCTCCGCGGTCATCGGAAACTTGTTGGCGCGCCCGCGAATGCCGTCCGTGCCGAAGTAATTCCCTGCCATGCTAGCCAGTATCCCCGATTGTCCTTAGCCGGCACGTCATGCCACAACTGGCCGCCGTGCCATGATCACATTGTGTAATTATATGTTACCAATCCTTAGAAAATCATTGTTGTGCGTCGCACACAACATGGCCGCAGCCATGCATGGCGACACTGTTGCGCCACAATATACCAGTTTTGCGAGCCATTCGGCGCAGATGCACCCCGAGAATTCTTGCCTCGGCGGCCGTAAGGCCAAATGATTTCATCACCTTGTCGTCAGAACGCGATTTCCGACGATATATACGCCGCTTGGCATCTGGCGCAACCGACCGTTGAGCGTTATTGATTCGCTGGGACGTATAATGGGCTGCAGCCACGGAGAAACGCTATGCTCATCCACCGAATTGCTACTCTGACCGGCCTCGCGGTCGCAACGTTGTTCCTGGCCGCGCCAGCCAACGCGTTGACGATGGCCGAGTGCAGCACGAAGTATAACGCCGCCAAGGACGCGGGGACACTTGCCGGAGCGACCTGGAACCAGTTCCGCAAGGCGCAATGCGGTACCGACGCCGCGGCCACCACGGACACCAAGGCGGCCACGACCAAGGCCGCTGAAACCAAGCCGGCCGAAGCCAAGCCGGCCAAGACCACCAAGGCTGCCGCCGCCGCTGCCGACAGCACGGCCAAGGGCCTGACTGCCAAGGAATGCAGCACCAAGTACCAGGTGGCCAAGGCTGCCGGCACGCTGAACGGCATGAAGTGGAACGACTTCCGCAAAACCGAATGCGCCGCTGGCGCATCCGCCGCCACCGACACCACCAAGCCGGCCACCACCAAGGCTGCGACCACGACCGCCCCGGCCGCCGCTTCTGGCAAGGGCCTGAGCATGGCCGAATGCAGCACCAAGTACCAGGCTGCCAAGACGGCGAACACGCTGAAGGGCATGAAGTGGAACGACTTCCGCAAGGCTGAATGCGGCGCCAGCGCGTCCGACGACGACACCGTGCCCGCCCCGAGCGAGGCGAGCTACACCAAGGAGCCGGCAAAGCCGACGACGGTTGCGCCCAAGGGCGTCACCTTCCCGTCCGCGATCTCGGCGAAGTATGCCAGCGAAACTCCCGGAAAGGGCCGCATGCATACCTGCCTCGACCAGTACTATGTCCTCAAGGACGCCAACGCGCTCGGCGGCCTGAAGTGGATCCAGAAGGGCGGCGGCTTCTACAGCCTCTGCAATGCCAAGCTGAAGGGCTGAGCCACGCGTGGCATTCCCCCAGATCGATGGGGCATGAGCCGGTTGAGATCGAATTGAATTAGACGGAAATCTGGCAAGGACAGGCAAAGGCCCGCGATGCATCTGCTTCGCGGGCCTTTTGTTGCGCGCGACGACGCCCGCGGCCTTGCTCGCATCTGCATATCGCGGGAGCTGTCGGCATCATCAATTCGCCCACACTGCCCGCCGCCAGGCTTGTCGGAAGCTCCCAAAGATTCTGATTGAACATACAAGGAACAAACAGTATACAAAAAGGACACATAACTTGTTTATCAACCAGGAGGGATCTCATGCTCAGTTTGAAATCGGCGGTATTGGCTGTGGCGGCATTGGTTGCTTGGAGCGTCGCCCCTGCAAGCGCACTGACGATGAAGGAATGCGGCGAGAATTATCGGACAGCCAAGGAAGGCGGCACTCTGAACGGCATGGACTGGGGCGCTTTCCGCAAAGAGAAATGCGCGACGTCCACCGCGGAGAGTGTCAGCGCGGATACGGTCAAAACCGCGCTGCAGCCGAAAAAGGAAACCAGCGCGGCGGTCGCCCCCACTGTAGCGCCGGCGGGCGTGACATTCCCGACCACCCTCGCCGCCGAGTTCAAGACCGAAAAGCCCGCGAAGGCGCGGATGAAGACCTGCCTGCAGGGTTACCATGACAACAAGGAGGCGGGTACGTTGAACGGCCTTCGCTGGATCCAGAAGGGCGGCGGTTATTACAGCCTGTGCAATGCGCGGCTGAAAGCTGAATCATAAAAATCGAATGCGGCGGATAAAGCGGTTCACCGTTTTTCACGCAGACATTGAGCCGTGATCCTCGGGCTTGTCCCGAGGATCTGCTATCATACGTCCGGCGCCCCCCCGAGGCGATGTCCCCCAAAAGTGGTTCAGTTCTGGGGCAACGACAGGCATAAAACAAAGACTTGAAGCGCGTCGCCTGAATCGGGAATGGCGTTAAACAAAAGAATAGAGCGCTTCTGCGTTCCGTGAAACGGTGAACCGCTCTGGTCTAGCCTTGCGGCTGCGGCTCCATGCCGCCTTCGGGCTCGGGACCTTTCTTGCGGCGGCCACCGGACTTTGGCACGGCCGAGCCACGGCTCGGGGGAGTGTCGTCGCCAAGGTCGCGCGCAGGCTTCTCACCCGCGATCAGTTGCTTGATCTCGTCACCCGACAGCGTCTCGTATTCGAGCAGGCCTTGCGCAAGCGCGATCCATTCTTTCTTCTTCTTGGTCAGCACCGACTTCGCCGTCGAATAGGCCTCATCGATCAGGCGGCGCACTTCGCCGTCGATGATCTGCGCGGTCTCTTCCGAGATGTTCTGCGTGCGCGCCACCGAATGGCCGAGGAACACTTCCTCCTGGTTGTCGCCATAGGCGACATGGCCGAGCTTGTCGGAGAAGCCCCAGCGCGTGACCATGGCGCGCGCCAGCTTTGTCGCCTGCTCGATGTCGGAGGAAGCGCCCGACGTGATGTTCTCCTTGCCGAACTTGAACTCCTCGGCGACGCGGCCGCCCATCATGATGGCGAGGCGCGAGATCATGTATTTGTAGCTCATGGAGTAGCGGTCGCCTTCCGGCAACTGCATGACCATGCCGAGCGCGCGGCCGCGCGGGATGATGGTCGCCTTGTGCAGCGGATCCGCCGACGGCACGTTGAGCGCCAGGATGGCATGGCCGGCCTCATGGTAGGCGGTCAGCTCCTTCTCGGCCTGGGTCATGGCCGACGAACGGCGCTCGGCGCCCATCATGATCTTGTCCTTGGCGTCCTCGAACTCGGCCATGGTGACGAGGCGCTTGTTGCGCCGCGCCGCCATCAGCGCGGATTCGTTGACCAGGTTCATCAGGTCGGCGCCGGAGAAGCCGGGCGTACCACGAGCGACGACCTTGAGGTCGACATTGGGTGCCAGCGGCACGTTGCGCACATGCACCTTGAGGATCTTCTCGCGGCCGACGATGTCGGGGTTCGGCACCACCACCTGGCGGTCGAAACGGCCTGGACGCAGCAGCGCCGGATCGAGCACGTCGGGCCGGTTGGTGGCGGCGATCAGGATGATGCTTTCGTTTGACTCGAAGCCGTCCATCTCGACCAGCAGCTGGTTCAGCGTCTGCTCGCGCTCGTCATTGCCACCGCCGAGGCCCGCACCGCGGTGGCGGCCAACGGCGTCGATTTCGTCGATGAAGATGATACAGGGCGCATTCTTCTTGGCCTGGTCGAACATGTCGCGGACGCGGCTGGCGCCGACGCCGACGAACATCTCGACGAAATCCGAGCCCGAAATGGTGAAGAACGGCACGTTGGCTTCGCCGGCGACCGAGCGGGCAAGCAGCGTCTTACCGGTGCCGGGAGGGCCGACCAGCAGCACGCCGCGCGGAATCTTGCCGCCGAGGCGCTGGAACTTCTGCGGATCGCGCAGGAACTCGACGATCTCTTCGAGATCTTCCTTGGCCTCGTCGACGCCGGCGACGTCCTGGAAGGTGACGCGGCCATGCGCCTCCGTCAGGAGCTTGGCCTTCGACTTGCCGAAGCCCATCGCGCGCCCGGAGCCGGACTGCATCTGGCGCATGAAGAATATCCAGACACCGAGGATGAGGATCATCGGCAGCCACGAGATCAGGTAGCCGAACAGCGAATTGGAGCCGTCGGTCTCGGGCCGTGCATTGATGGTGACGTTCTTGTCCTCCAGACGCGAGACCAGCTGGGGATCGCCGGGTGAATAGGTCTGGAAGCCGCTGGAATTGTCGGTGTAGGTGCCGGTGATGCGGGCGCCCGCGATGGTCACCGTCTTGACCCGGCCGGCCGCGACATCCTGCAGGAACTGCGAATAAGGCACATCGCTCGAAGCCCCGCGCGTCTGCGGCGTCTGGAACAGATTGAATAGGGCGATGAGCAGGACCGCTATGATCGCCCAGAGCGCGAGGTTGCGATAGTTCGGATTCATCAATTGTCCCGTTGGCGTCCGCGAGCGGACGGCATCATGAGAGGAAACTTGGGCCTAACATAGGGAGAGCGTCACCCCTTGCCAAGCAGAACAGCATGTATGGGTTAAGCTTTCACGCAGCATCAACCGGCACTGTGGCCACGCAATGGCAAGGCGGGAAGTGGCGCCGCTCCGATCAACCCGGCGACGGCGCGCGCCGGGGCCAGATCGAAGGACGGCAGGAAACGGGCAAAGGGAGCAACGACCGGCGAGGCCGCGAACCCTTGCGATGCGGGCCGATCAGGCGCCGGACCAGCCTTCTCGACGGCTTGCAGCAGGGCTGGTTCAGCCGACAATGCCGCGCGCATCAGGCTTGGCGGCGTCTCGCCCCGGTCGACAGCCAGCCGCTTCGCCGCCACTGTTCCGAATGGGGCGATCAACAATGCGCCGTTGGCGTCGTTCAATGTGATTTGGCGGCGCCCGTCCCAGATGGCGGCGTCGACCACTGCCGCTGCCGCCGGCAAGCCCCGCATCTCCCGGCGCAGGAAGATGCCCGCGCGCCTGAAGTCGACCACCGTCCGCGACAATGTGGCGCAAAGAAATCCGGCCTTCAGCCGGGCGAACAGCGCCTCGCTGCGAGCCTGGTCCGGCAGGAAGGCAATCCCGCCCGACGTCGCGAGCAGAATGCGCAGCGCGTAGACGGCCGCCCGGTCGTCGCCGGCGCTGAGCAGGGCCGGGTCGAGCCTGATGAGGCCCGATGCCGGCTGGCTGGCAAAGCGCTCGATCAGACAGGCGGCTTCGGCGCCAAGCCGGGTGCGGGCGTCGGCCTCCTGCGCTGCCAAAGCCAGCGCGTCGGTCATGCGCTGTGCGCCGGCCTCCCCCGCAAGCGTTGCGCGTATGCGCGGCCGCTCGAAGGCTTCATCGGCATTGGTCGGGTCCTCGGCCCAGCCGACCTGTTGGCGCCGCAGGAAATCGCGGAGCGCAGAACGCCGGATGCCAAGAAGCGGTCGCACGATCCAGTCGCGCCACTCATGCAAGGTGGCGGGCGCCATGCCGGCAAGACCCCGTCCCGCGTCGCGGGCTGCATCACCGCGATCGCGCCGCATCAGCGCCGTCTCGGCCTGGTCGTCGGATGTATGTCCGGTCACGATCAGGCCGATGCCCTCCGCCCGGGCGGCGCTGGCCAGCAGCCGGTAGCGCGCCTCTCGCGCTGCCGCTGGCAGGCCCGTCGACGGTTTTTCTCCGGACCAGGCCAGGACGCGGTGGGCGATGCCGCGTTCCGCGCAAAGCTTCGCCACGGCCCGTGCCTCATCAGCCGAACCCTGCCGCAAGCCGTGGTCGACCGTCACGGCCAACAGTCTGGCGGACGGTGCGGTTTTATCGAGATGCTGTTTGAGAAGGAGAAGGAGCGCGGTCGAGTCGCTGCCGCCCGATACGGCCGCAACAGCGCCGTTGGAAAAATCGATATGCGAAAAAAGGCTCGTCGAAAAATCAGGCTCGGTGTCGAGCATCAATGCATGTCGCCAAAATGTGGTCCCGGGTTTGGGACCGCGACATCCGAAGGAAAAATCAGCACGCAGCCAAGGCCTTCTCCTGCTTGACCCGTTCCTTCAGTGTGTTGGAAATATCGGGATAGCGCTTGCCGACCTCGCTGAAGGTGGCGCAGGCGACATCATGCTGCTTGAGGCCGACCAGCGACACGCCGAGCTTCAACAGCATGTCGGGTGCCTTCTTGGCCTTGGGATAGTCCTTGCTGGCGGCGAGGAAGACTTCTGCCGCGTCGCGGTATTTTTGCTGGCCAAGCAGCGATTCCCCCAGCCAGTAATGCGCGTCCGCCGTCTTGGCGTCCTTGGGGAAGCGGGAGATATGGTCGCGGAAACCCTGTTCGGCGGTGCCATAGTCGCCCGACAGGATGAACTGGTAGGAGTTGCGATAGAGCTCTTCGGGATTGTTGGTGGCGGGCAGCGCCGCGACCACCGTGCCGCCGGACTTGCCGGCCTTGGCGGGTGCGTCGGTGGCTGGTGCCGTGTCCTGTGCCGGCGCGGTTGCCTGCGTGCTGCCGCCGGCATCGATCACATTGCCATTCTTGTCGACGGTGATGGAACCAAAGGTCTTTTCGGGCGCTCCCTTGCCGGGGATCACCTTGCCAGGGTCGCCATCGGGTGATTCGACGATGACGTCCTCGACCGTCTTGCCGCCCGTGGATTGATCGCTGCCGGGCGCGGCGCCGGCATCAACCGGCGCCTGGGTTGCCGGGGCCGAGGCCACGTTGGTGTTGGTTCCGGTGGTGGCATCTGATTTCTTCTGCGCCGGTTGTCCACCTTGCGGCCCGCCTTCCAGCTGCTGGAAGCGGAACTCGTTGTCTTCTTGCTGTTTGCGGATCTGCTCCTGCATCTGCAGGATCTGGAAATTGAGTTCCTCGACCTTGCCGGTCAGCTGCCGCAATTGGTCCTCGAGCCCGGTTACGCCGGCGCCGCTCGACTGCGCGAGCTGGACCTGATCCTGCTTTCTTTTCTCACCGAAAAGGCTGGGCAACTCAAGTGTCGGCAGATGGAAGGAAAAACCGCTCTCGGTTGATTGCCCGGAACCGCTCGCCAAAGCGGTTACGCCTGATAGGAGCAGCAGCGCAAGCGTGCCACTCAGAACCGATCTCAAATGCATGTGCCTCTCGCCGTCCAATCGTTAGCTTGTTCGCGCCTTCCCAATCGATGTGAGACCAGCCAAGCGCCCTCGGCTCATAGCAGGGCGCGAGACTTCGGCCAAATTTTGTTTCGAGCGTCAGGATGTGAAAAAGGCGGCCCGGAGGCCGCCTTTCGCAGAAGTGTGTTGTATTTTTGCCGATCAGGAACCAGCGCCGCTGAGCGTGGTGACGGCGCGGCGATTCTGCGACCAGCAGGAGATGTCATCGCATACGGCGACCGGACGTTCCTTGCCGTAGGAAATCGTCTTGAGGCGGCTGGCTGAAACGCCCTTGGAGACCAGGAAGTCGCGGGTGGCGGCCGCGCGGCGGGCACCGAGCGCCAGATTGTATTCGCGCGTGCCGCGCTCGTCGGCATGGCCTTCGATGACGATGGCATACTGCTTGTATTGGTTCAGCCACTGCGCCTGACGCGAAAGCGTCGTCTGCGCGTCGGCCCGGATCGAGGTCGAGTCCGTATCGAAGAAGATGCGGTCGCCGATGTTGACGGTGAAGTCCTGCGCCGAGCCGGGTGTCGCAGCACCGGCGCCGTTGAGACCCAGATCGGCCGCGTTGTTCGGCGTCTTCTTCGAGGCGCAACCGGCGACGGCGAGCATCGCCACCAGCGCGATCATGACCGGGTTTCTGGTAAGTGCTGCGATACGGCCCATGCCGCCTCTCCTTCGTATTCGAGTGATTTCGTTGATCACCCAGTAACCACGTTTGGGTTAACCGGCATTCAAGAAACATGGTTAAAATTTGGTTTAGGCCGCCCGTCCGCAGCCGTTTCGTCATAAGCCACAGTTGGCGCGGACCCTAGGCGGAAATACGGCCAAAACGCGACGAAGGCATGAAAAAGGGGCCGTTTCGGCCCCTTTCCAGCGTGTGTGGCAATTCAGCCGAACTTATTCCAGCAACGGCGACCAGGCCGGATCCGAAGCAAAATTCGCGGTCGGGATAGGCTGTTCGTTGCGGCCGGTGAGATCGACGGAAACCAGTTTCGGGCCGCCATTGGAGTCGCGGAAGAACATCAGCACGCGGCCGTTCGGCGCCCAGGTTGGGCCTTCCTGCTGGAAGCCGGAGGACAGGATGCGTTCGCCAGAGCCGTCGGTCTTCATGACGCCGATCTGGAATTCGCCGCCGGTCTGCTTGGTGAAGGCGATGAGGTCGCCGCGCGGCGACCACACCGGCGTCGAATAGACGCCGTCGCCGAAGGAAATACGGGTCTGGCCCGAGCCGTCGGCGCCCATGACGTAGATCTGCGCGCGGCCGCCACGGTCGGAGGTGAACACCACCTTGCTGCCGTCGGGCGAATAGGAGGGCGAGGTGTCGATGGCCGTCGAGTTGGTCAGCCGCGTCGTCGAACGGCTGCGCAGGTCCATGGCGAAGATGTTGGAATTGCCGTCGTCGCGCAGCAGACTCATGATCACCTTCTGGCCGTCTGGCGAGAAGCGCGGCGCAAAGGTCATGCCGGGAAAATTGCCGACCAGTTCGCGCTGCCCGGTCTCGATCTGCAGGAGATAGACCCGCGGCTGGCCGCTTTCATAGGACATGTAGGTGATTTCCTGCCGGTTCGGCGAGAAGCGCGGCGTCAGCACGATCGACCGCCCATCCGAGAGATAGCGGATGTTGGCGCCGTCCTGGTCCATGATGGCGAGGCGCTTCTTGCGCGCGTTCTTGGCGCCCGATTCGTCGATGAAGACGACGCGCGTGTCGAAATAGCCCTTCTCGCCGGTCAGCCGCTCATAGATGGCATCGGCGATGATGTGGGCGACGCGGCGCTGATTGGCGTCGTTGGCGAAGAACTGCTCGCCGGCCATCTGCTGGCCGGCAAAAGTGTCCCACAGCCGGTACTGGGCGCGGATGCGCCCATCTGCTTCCTTGCTGACGCTGCCGGTGACCAGCGCCTGCGCGTTGATCACCTTCCAGTCGTCGAAGCGGGGGGTTGCGTCCGGATTGGCGATCTTCTCGATGAAGGCGCTCTTGTCGATCGGCGCGAACAGGCCGGAGCGCTTGAGATCCGCGGTGACGATCTGGGAAATCTGCGCGCCTAGCGCATCGCCGCCCTGGAAATCCGTGATGGCAATCGGCAGCGGCTCGACATTGCCCTTGTTGACGTTGAGCTCGACGAGCGCCAGCGCCGGCAGCGTGCCGGCAGCGGTCATGCCCATCGCCATCGCGGCAATCATCAGGAGCGGCTTGAGGATTGATTTCATGTCTTCTCGCTTCTCATACTGATTTTCGGATGTCAGGGCCTACAGGCCGAGCATCTCCCTTGGATCGAATGTGACCCGGATGTCGTTCCAGATGTCCTGCTTGCCGGCGGGAACCTGCAAGCCGGCCATGTCGCATTTCTGAACCGCGCGCACCGCACTCTCATCGAACTGCCTGTTGCCGCTCGATGTTTCAACGGACGGACGGCCGTCGAGCTTGCCGGAGTTGTTCAGATTGAAACGAACGACGACGACGAAATTCTCCGAGCCTTCAAGCCCGGCCGGCAAGGTCCAGCAACCGCCGAGCTGGCTTTCCAAGGCGCCCTGCTCCGACTTCGACAGCTTCTGGCCCTGATCCTTGTCGCCGCCGAGCGACGCCTGCTGGGTCGAGCGCTTGGCGCCGCCGCCTGACGGCTTCTGCTTGTCGAGCAGGGCCGAAATTTCGTTGGCGTTGAATTGCTTGTCGTCGGACTTCGGCTTGGACGAGGCTTCCTTGACCGGCTTGTCGGCATTCTTGCGGTCAGGCGCCTTGGCGCTTTCGGCCTGTGCCTGTTGCGGCTTTGGCCGGGCTTCCGGGGCCGGCGCGGAACTCGGCAATTGGGTCTCTTCGGGCGGCGGTTCCTTGGCTATGGCCTCGGCGACGGCATCCGGCTTGACCTCGGGGGTCGGATCGATAGCGGCGGTCTTGTCCTGCGGCGGCGGGGTCGGCGCCGGCTTGGCCGGCGTCGGCTTGGGCTCCGTCTGCTTGACCGGCTCGGGCTTGACCTCTTGCTTGGGCGTCGGCGCTGGCGCCACTTCCGTCGCCGGGATGGGCTTGGGCTTTTCCTGCGGCTTCGGCACGTCCTCGGTCTTCGGGATTTCCTTCGGGGTCGGCGCTGGCGCCGGGGCCGAGGTCGTGTCAACGGGTTTCGGCTTGGCTTCCGGCGTTATCGGCTTGTCGGTGTCGACGCTGTTTTCGCCCACCTTCTGCGCATTTGGCACGATGTCGGGACGCTGCGTCGGCAACGGCGCCGGCTTTTCATGCATCACGGCCTTCTTGTCGCCCTGCAAGGTCTGCGCGATGGCCTCCATCGGCACGATGTCGACCGCGACCGACTCGACGTCCGCGGACGGCAGCGCGGCCGGCGCCGACAGCGTGAACAGGCCGAAGGCCAGCACCGCCGTATGCAAGATCACCGATGTGGTGAGGCCGGTCCTCATCGTGCGTCTATTGATCCTGTTCCTGCAGTGAAACCAGGCCGATGTTCTTGTAGCCGGCGGCCGAGATGCGAGCCATGACCTTCATGGCCGTGCCGTAGTCGGTCGACTTGTCGCCACGAATGAAGATGCGCTCTTCATAACCGGTCTTCGAGATCGCCTGCAGTTTGGCCACCAGTTCTTCGATCGGAATCTCGGTCTCCTGCAGGAAGATCTTGCCGGTCGCGTCGATCGAGACGGTGATCGGCTGGGTGTCGGCATTCATCGCCTTGGCCTGCGTGTCCGGCAGGTCGATCGGCACGCCGACCGTCAGCATCGGCGCCGCGACCATGAAGATGATCAAAAGCACGAGCATCACGTCGACCATCGGGGTGACGTTGATCTCCGACATCAACGCATGGTGACGGCCGCGCCGCCGGTGGCCACGCCCGCCGCGCCCTCCCATGCCTACGGACATACCCATCTCGTTACTCCTCAGGCCTTCGGCGCGACTTTTTCATCGATTTGGCGCGAGAGTATGGCGGAGAACTCGTCGGAGAACCCCTCCATGCGCACCGCGATCTTGCTCGCGTCCGATGACAGCTTGTTATAGGCGATGACCGCCGGAATGGCGGCAAGCAGGCCGATGGCCGTCGCCAGCAGCGCTTCGGCGATGCCGGGCGCGACCACCGCGAGGCTGGTGTTCTTGGAGCCGGCGATGGCCTGGAACGAGGTCATGATGCCGATGACGGTGCCGAACAGGCCGATGAACGGTGCCGCCGAACCGGTCGTGGCGAGAAAGCCGAGACGCCCCTCCAGCTTCTCCATCTCGCGGGTCAGCGCCAGGTCCATGGCCTTGTCGATACGGGTCTGCAGGCCGAGTGGCGACTTGGCGCCTTTCTCGAAACTCTTCTTCCATTCGCGCATGGCGGCGACGAAAATGGCGCCCATGCCTGTCGTCTTGCGGTCGGCGAGCGTGCGGTAGAGCTCCTCCAGCGACTGCCCGGACCAGAAAACCTGCTCGAAGCGGTTCAGAGCCAGCCGCATGCGGCCATAGGCGACCAGCTTGTCGACGATGATCGCCCAGGTCCACACCGAGGCGCAGAGCAGCCCGATCATGACCAGCTTGACCACCCAGCTGGCCTGCATGAACAGGGCCCAAATCGACAATTGCGCGCCCGGTTCGGCGAGTGCGATATTTTCCATCGTTACGTCCTTAAGATTTTCCGGGCGAAGCTGGCGGCTGGCCCATGGCATCCCTTGTGGTCGGTTCGCACGAAGCTACCGGACACCCCAAACCGTGCCGTTAGCGGCCTTTTCGGGGCAAATATTGGTGAAAGGAAGGCGCTGGATAACGCCAATCTTCACCAATCTCTTCATGAACCGTTATGGTTAAGGATGGGTTAGTCCATTAGGCGCGGCGCATTGCCGCGCCCGGGCATCGCAGGCCGGCATCACTTGAATCTCAACGTGCCCTAGGCATGAAGGCCGCGACCCATTCCCTGGGGAAGCGTCTCGGCCGGCCGTTCTCGCCGATGATCGCCGCCTCGACCCTGGCCTCGACCAGCACCTCGTCGCCGCGCTTGAGCTGCTGCGCCATGAAGATGCGCGCGCCTGAGATGGTCTCCGTGCGGGTGTCGACGGTCAGTATGTCGTCGATGCGGGCGGGAATGCGGAAGTCGATCTCCATGCGGCGCACCACCCATACGATCTTCTCGCCATGCTTGCCGTCGGCGAGCTCGGTGTGATGCACGCCGGTGAGCCTGAGATAGTCGGAGCGGCCGCGCTCCAGGAATTCGAGATAGCGCGCGTGATAGACGACGCCTGAGAAATCGGTATCGGCATAATAGACCCGCGCCATCAGCCGGTGGCCGAACTCGGTCAGCGCACCGGAAAGCCCGGCCAGCAATGCCGCCGATTCACCATGATCGCCCATTGCGCTTCCCTTTTGGATGCCGACGCGGCAGGTATTTTTTGGCGCATGAACCCGATGGCACTGTTGACGGCGATGATCAAGACCTTGATGGCACTCGTGCTGGCGCTGGCGGCTTCGACACTTTCGTGTGAGGCGGCGACCTTCTCGATGAAGCGCGGTCTCAATCTCGACCAGTGGGTCACCTGGCCCGGCGAGGATCAGTGGGGTGATGCCAATGCCATCCTGCCCTTCCCGGAATGGCGCAAGTTCCTCGAGGAGGCCGACCTCGAGGCGTTGAAGGATGCCGGCTTCGATTTCCTGCGCATGCCCGTCGATCCGTCGCCTTTTCTCTCGGACAAGACAACAGGCCTTCGTGACCAGCTCTATGCCAGCGTGCTGGACTCGGCGCGCATGATCAATCGCGCCGGGCTGAAGGTGATCGTCGACATGCACCTGATCCCGGCCGGCGGCAGCCGCACGATCGGCATGGGCGAGGTGATGGACGATCCCGCGACCTTCGGGCGCTATGTCGAGATGGTTCGCGGCATGGCCCGCACGCTGGCTGGCGAAGATCCCGAAAAGGTCGCTCTCGAACCGATGAACGAGCCGATCGTCGATTGCGACAGCGACGGCACCAACCTGTGGCCCGACCGCCAGCGCAAGCTGTTTGCGGCGGCGCGCGCCTCGGCGACGAAACTGACGCTGGTCCTGACCGGAGCCTGCTATTCCGCCGCCTCGTCTCTTGAGAAGATCGATCCGAGGGCGATCCCCGACGACAACGTCATCTGGACCTTCCACTCCTACGACCCGTTCCTGCTGACCCACCAGGGCGCGACCTGGGCCGGCGACTTTATCCCTTATGTGACCGGCCTGCCCTATCCGTTGACCGCGGTGCCGAATGCGCAGCTCGATGTGACGCTTGACACCATCCGCGCCCGTATAAAGGCAGAGGCGCCCTGGGCGCGGCAGAGCGGCCTGCTCGCCTATCTCGATGAGCAGGTCGCCAGCATGGACAGTGCCGACAAGCTGCTTGGCCTGATGGATGCGCCGTTCAAGGCCGTCGAAGCCTGGGCGAAGGTCAACGGCATCAAGCCGGAAGACATCACGCTGGGCGAGTTCGGCATGATCCGCCAAGAATATGGCAATGCCCATGTGATGCCGGCGCGGTACCGTGCCGCCTATGTCAGGGACATGATCGCGCGGGCCGAAGCGCACGGCTTCTCATGGTCGCTGTGGAGCTATGGCGGCGCTTTCGGCGTGGTCGATGCGTTCAATGGCGACAAGGCCGAGCCTGATGTGATGGACGCAATCCGACGTCTGCCCTGAAGTGCCGGTCAGCCGAGGTCGATCTGCAGGATCTCCGGACGCATGCCGAAACGGATGGGCAAATTGCTGAAGCCGAGCCCGCCCGAGACGATCAGGTTGCGATCGTCCTCGATGACATGGCCATAGGCGTAGCGATTGCCGAACTGCGACGGCACGATGGGCGAATAGCCGAACAGCCGCACCTGCCCGCCATGGGTGTGTCCCGATAGCGTCAGCGACACACGCCACGGCACATTTGGAAAAATATCCGGTTCGTGCGCCAGCAGGATGACTGGCGCCGCGTCGCTGATCTTGGCCAGCGTGCCGTCGAGATCGTCCAATCCCCTGGCGGGCTCGTGCTTCTTTTTCGGCAACAGCGCCAACTGGTCGGCGAGGCCGGCGATCCATACCCCATGTCCGTCCTTTTCCAGACGCACGGCGTCGTTCTCCAGAACCGGGATACCGACTTTCTCCAGAGCCTTGCGCGCGATCGTCGGGCCGACTTCGGCACGCTGCGCGAAGCCGTCGGCCCACCAGTCGTGATTGCCGAGGATCGACAGCACGCCGAGCGGTGCCTTGAGGCCCGACAGGGCGCCAGCCCATTCCGGCGGCGTCACCCTTTGCGACACCAGGCGCATGCCGGCTATGTAGTCGCCGAGCAGCACGATCAGGTCCGGCTGCAGTGCATTCGCCTCTTCGGCGAGCGAAGCGATCCGCTGCGGCGTCATCCACGGCCGGCAGGCGTGGATGTCGGCAAGGGCGACGACGCGAAGCTTCAGCCCGGCGGGCCAATGCGGTGGCGTGAGCGCATAGCGCTTCACATGCGTCAGCAGCATCGGCTCGATGCCGATGGCGTACGCACTGAACGAGGCGACCGACAGGAACGATCCGCCGATGAAGCGCAGGAACCCGCGTCTGGTTATCATCAAAGTGGCTCCGACACCTCATTTCGGCATGCGCTGATGCCTGTCGCCCAAAAACGATCTGGATTTGGGAGGACGACATTCATGAGGCAGCGAGCCGATACAATCCAGCAATACGCCGGCAAGCCGGCGAAGATGAGGAGAATTTGCGCAGGCCCGTTCACTGATGCTTGATCGGTGGCGTGAAAAGCCGCTTCGGCGGCTACTCTTCCTGGAACAGATTGATCTGCTGCTGCGCCAGATCCTTCGGCGCGTCGAGGCCGAGATGGCGCCAGGCGTTGGCGGTCAGCATGCGGCCGCGCGGCGTGCGCTGGATGAAGCCCTGCTGGATCAGATAGGGTTCGATAATGTCCTCGATGGCGTCGCGCGGCTCGGACAGGCCCGCCGCGATGGTCTCGATGCCGACCGGCCCGCCGCCGAAATTGCGCGCGATCATGCCGAGATAGCGGCGGTCGAGCGCGTCGAGCCCGAGTGCGTCGACTTCGAGCCGGGTCAAGGCCTCGTCGGCGATCAGGCGGTCGACATGGCCGTCACCGGCGACCGAGGCGAAATCGCGCACGCGCCGCAACAGCCGTCCGGCAATGCGCGGCGTGCCGCGCGCGCGCCGCGCGATCTCGAGCGCGCCGTCGTTGCCGAGCGGCATCTGCAGGATGCGCGCGCCGCGCCGCACGATCTGCTCCAACTCCTCGACCGTGTAGAAGTTGAGCCGCACTGGAATGCCGAAGCGGTCACGCAATGGATTGGTGAGCAGGCCGAGCCGCGTGGTGGCTGCCACCAGGGTGAACCGGGCAAGGTCGATCTTGACCGAGCGCGCCGCCGGTCCCTCGCCGATGATCAGGTCGAGCTGGAAATCCTCCATCGCCGGGTAGAGGATTTCCTCCACTGCCGGGTTGAGCCTGTGGATCTCGTCGATGAACAGCACATCGCCTTCTTCGAGATTGGTCAGCAGCGCCGCGAGATCGCCTGCCTTGGCGATGACCGGCCCGGAGGTGGAGCGGAAATTGACGCCGAGCTCACGCGCCATGATCTGCGCCAGCGTCGTCTTGCCCAGCCCCGGCGGCCCGACGAACAGCACATGGTCGAGCGCCTCCTTGCGGCCCTTGGCGGCCTCGATGAACACTTTGAGATTGGCCCGCACCGCCGCCTGGCCGACAAAATCGTCGAGCGTCTGCGGCCGCAAGGTCTGTTCGGCATCCTCGCCGCGCTTTTCCGGTGCAATGAGACGGGGGGAAAGGCTCATGCCAGCAATTCCATGCTTGCAATGGCCCTTGCAGCCCGCAGATCGAAAGTGACTGTGTGGGAACAGCCCGCATTTCGGTTGTGTTCGGCGATGAGCGCATCGGCAAAGTCAACCTGCGGCATGTTGGACCTTTCGAGCGCGATCACGATGGCATCGAAATCCTCGAAAACCAGCGTTCTGATTTTCAGCAGTCTTTGAATTGCCGCCAGGACTTGTTCCCTGGACATCCTGTAGCGAGAAATCAGCGACCAACTGAACTCGACCAGGACGATCAGGCTGACAAAGCCTGGGGTATCCTCACTAAGGCCTTTGCCGAAAGCCAAGGCTTTTGCCCTTTGCTCGGCATCATCGTTCAGCACCATTCGAAGCAGAACGTTCGTATCGATGCCTATCGACGTCACGCGTCGCCCTCATGCCCGCCCTTCGGCGCGTCCCCGACAACATGCCGTCCAACCGCGTCCCGAACCGCTGCATCGATTTCCTCGAGCGAAGCCGGGCCGCCGGGCGGATCTCCCAGGAATCCCGCTAGGTCGACAAAGTCGAGATTGCGTGGCGTCCCGATCAAGTAGCCATCCACTACCGTCCAGGCGATCATGTCACCCGCCTTCAGCGACAGCGCATCCCTGACGTCCTTCGGGATGGTAAGCTGGCCTTTCGATGTCAGGCTTGCGCAAGCACCCATTGTCTTACTTTCTGAGAAATTACTTACAAAGCATATTGTAGTTGGAATTTTGTTTTCAAGCAATCACCGTGCCAATTCCTTCAGTCCGAAGCGAATCAGTTTCGAGGCATCTGCGTCCTCACCCGCCGTCTTCAGCGCCGCCGATATCGCATTGGCGGCGGTGTCGCGCGAATAGCCGAGATTGACCAGGGCCGAGACAGCGTCGGTGATCGGCGCCGGCGCCACGCCTTCACCGAGTTCCTGCTTCAGGCCGATCGTGCCCGAAGCGGCACCGGCATAGGCCGGCGCCTTGTTCTTCAATTCGGTGACGATGCGTTCGGCCACCTTCTTGCCGACGCCAGGGGCGCGGGAAATCATGGCGATGTCGCGCAGTGCAATGGCATTGGCGAGGTCGGCCGGCGCCAGCGTCGACAGGATGGCCAGCGCCACCTTGGCGCCGACACCCGGCACGTTGTTCATCAGCAACCGAAACCATTCGCGCTCGAGCTGCGACTGGAAGCCGTAGAGCCGGATCATGTCCTCGCGCACATAGGTCTCGATGAACAGCACCACCGCCTCGCCGGGCGAAGGCAGCGCGGCGAGCGTGCGCACCGAGCAATAGGCGACGTAGCCTACGCCGTGCACGTCGACGAGGCAGAAATCCTCGTCGACCTCGTCGAGCGTACCCATGAGCTTGCCGATCATCCCCAACAGCCTCTCATGATGCCAATGCCGCCAGCCGATAGGCAGCACTCTGCCGGTGATGCGCGTGGCAGATCGCGATGGCCAGCGCGTCGGCGGCGTGTTCGGTGTCGAAGATCGCCTTCGGCAGCAGCACCTTCACCATCATGTGGATCTGCTTCTTGTCGCCGTGGCCGACGCCGATCACCGCCTTCTTCACCGCATTGGGCGCATATTCGGCGACGACGAGGCCCGCCCGCGCCGGGACCAGCATGGCGATGCCGCGTGCCTGGCCGAGCTTCAGCGTCGCAACGGCGTCCTTGTTGACGAAGGTCTGTTCGACGGCGGCCTCATGCGGCATGGCCTGATGCAGGACTTCGGCGAGCCCGTCATGCAGTTGGCAGAGCCGCGTCGCCAGCGCCGCCTTGTCCTCGGAGCGCACGGTACCCGAAGCGACAAAACGCAACGAATTGCCGAGGCTCTCGACGATGCCCCAGCCGGTGCGCCTGAGCCCCGGATCGATACCGATGATGCGAATCGCGTCCCCCATCCGGTGACTTTACCCCCGGCGGACAGCGATGCCAGCGAAATGTGAACAAACCGGAAACAACCCTTGCAATTTCAAGGGGAGCGATTGCGAAATCGCTTAATTGCGGGCGAACGCCGTGTTGAGCAGGCTGATCTGGTCCGAGACCGGATTGGGTCGGCGAGCGACGGGCTGCACGTCGACCACCGCGCCGGCGCCGTAGATCTCTTCATCCATGCGGCGCACCAATGCCTGCAGGCGCAGCGACCGGTTGACGAGGTCGAGGAAATCATTCGGCAGTTCGGCCCAGCCGGCCGCCTCGTCATGGGCGGAAGCGGTGTCGAGGCGCACCTTGGACTTTTCCGATGCGACCTGGTCGCGGGTCATCTCGCCGGAATTCGCCGCGCGCTGCAAAAGCAGCCACGAGGCGACCTGCATCAGCCTGGTGGTCAGCCGCATCGATTCGGCCGCGTAGAGCGTGGCCGCCAGCCGCGACAGTTTCTTGGCCTCGGCCCGGCCCTTGCCGTCGAGATACTCCGCCGCCTGTTCGACCAGTCCCATGCCTTCCTGGTAAAGCGGTTTGAAGGAGTGCGAAAAAACCCGGCGCTCCGCCAGCTTCACGGTTTTCGCAATGCCCTTCGAAGGCTCGTTCATTGATAACGCCCCTGCACTTGCAATCGGCCGATTCGGCTCTCTGCCGATACACCCGAGACCCTATAAGACTGAAGCTTGAAAATGCGCTTCGTCCGGGGTGAAGGCAAGCACATGTTTAACAGAAGGTTAACAGCGCTCGGCTGTGCGGGATACCGCCGGAATTCGGACAAAAAAAGAGCCGCGGATAAGGCGGCTCTCAGGAGTTTAACAGGGAGGCGTCAAACAAAGTGGCTCCAACCACTCGGTAAGAATCCAGATCACTGGATGGACATAGTAAACGCCTGTAAAGCTTAATGAACCCTTAACACCCCTGATATTTTTTGACCCAATGCCGTGTTTCTGTGCCGTAACAGCACAGCCGCACAGGCCAGGTTTCAGCCTTCACTCAGGCCTTTTTCCACACCACCGGCAAGGCAATGAAGGCGAACAGCAGCATGCCTGCGTAGAAGCCGATCGACGATATCCCGAGCAACGGCTCGATCCCCGGATTTCCGGCAAGCAGTATATAAAGGCCGATCATGAGCCCGATGCCGCTGATTGCCGTCAGCCAGAAATGGACGAGGGCCAGTGTCTTTTGCCCGGCTGCCGGAAACAGGTGGTAAAAGAACGCGAAGACCGCCGACATCAGCCAGCCAGCCACCATCGTGTGGGCGTGGGTCGGCATCTGGCCGTGGTCGTCGCTGATGGCCATGTGGATGCCGAGTGCCATGCCGCACAGCGCATAGATGATCGCCAGCGTGAAGAAATTCCGTGCTGTCCCTTGCATATTAGTCCCCCGAATTGCCTTTTCCCAAGCTGGGAATGAGTTGATCGTCAGGCCAGCGCCGTCGCCGCCGGACTTCCAGCGTCGGCACTAGCATCGGCATTGTTTCCGGACGATGTCGCGTCCCCCGACACTGCCGACATAGCAGAAAACCGGGCGGTGCGTTCATCATATTAGTTGCTCCTTTCGTTATCCGGCAGTCTGAAACACAGCCGGTTTTCCGCGACATCGTACCGAAACAGCCGCGGCGCTAAACGCTGCGACATCTGATCGGCGGGCGGGCAATGGCACGCGCCGCCAGGGGCATCGGGGAGAAAGCCATGGATTGGTATTCCATCGTCAAATTGCTGCACATCCTTTCGGCGACGCTTTGGGTCGGCGGCGGCTTCACGCTGATGGTGCTGGCGACGCTGGCGGATCGTGCCGGCAACATCCAGGGAACGCTGCAGGCGATGCGCGCCACCGGCGAGTTGGGCAACCGCTTCTTCGCGCCGATGTCGATGCTGACATTGGCCTTCGGATTGATCATGTGCTCGTTCTGGGTCGGCTTCTCCGATCTCTGGGTCCTGATCGGCCTTGCCGGCTACGCCACGACCTTCTGCATCGGCATGTTCGTTTTCAAGCCGACCGCCGACCGCATGGCCGCGATGATCGCCAGGGACGGCGTGACGCCCGCAGCCCTTGCCTGTGGCCACCGCATCCTGCGGGCGGCTCGCTTCGATTATGCGGTCATGCTTGTCATCATCACCGACATGGTTCTGAAGCCGACCCTGCACGACTTCGCTGTCCTGGCGGGCATGGTGCTGGTCCTTGCCGCCGGTGCCGCGATGGCGCTCGGCCGGCCAAGACGCATGGTGCCAAGCGCCGCCTGATGCGGGCTGGAATGCGCTACATGAGGCCGGCGATCCCGTCCCACAGGAGCTTCACGGCCACGACCGCCACGGTCGCATAGGTGAAGGGATAAAAGATCTCCGGCCGCATCCGCCGCACCAGCCATGCACCGGCAATGGTCGACAACGGCGCCAGCGGCATCAGCACCGCCGATGCCGTCAGATTGGCGGTGTCGAACTGGCCGAGCGCGAAATAGGGGATGAGCTTCAGCGCGTTGGTGGCGGCAAAGAAGATCGCTGCCGTGCCCGACAGCACCTTGGGGTCGAGCCGGATGGGCAAGGCATAGACCTGGAAGGGCGGGCCACCGACATGGGCGACGAAGCTGGTGAACCCGGCGACAGTGCCCCATAGGGCCGCGGCCACGCGATTGGGTTCGGCCGCATGGTCGGAACCATGACGAAATTGCAGGTAAAGCCAGCGCAGCACGAAGATGATGGCAACGGCGCCGACGATGAGCCGCACCGCTTCCTCGGTGACCAGTGCCGCCGTCAGCCAGCCAAGCCCGATGCCAACGACGGCGCCCGGCATCATGTCGACCAGCATCTTGCGGTCGTACACGCCCCACCACGTCCACACCGAGACGATGTCCATAAGGCACAGGATAGGCAGCAGGATGGCGGCCGCTTGGACCGGCGGCATGGTCAGCGCCATCAGCGGCACGCCGACGAAACCGACGGCGCCGCCGAAGCCGCCCTTGGACAGGCCGACCAGAATGACCGCCGGGACGGCGGCCGCGTAGAACCACGGATCGAGAAGCAGGTCTGACATGGGAGGGACTGGTCTGGAGGGAAGCGCGTCGACGCCTGAATAACCCAGAATCGTCTGCTCGGCGATCGCAAATATGGGCTGGCCGCGACCGGCCCGGCTAACGGGCTTCGAGCACCTATCGGCGCGCCGAAACCAGCAGGAACATCGGCCGCTCGAGCTCTTCCGCAAGGTCCGGCATGGCCGCGATCTGCGCGTCCGTTGGACGGAATTCCTCGACATGCTCGATTGTGAAACCCGTGCGGATCAGCGTGTTGAGCGTGGTGCCGATGGTGCGGTGATGTTTCACCACCCCCTTGGCCAGCCAGTCGGTCTTGCGTGGCCCTTCCACCAGATACCGGTCGACAGGCCAGGTCTTTTTCCCCTCCCCATCGATCGACCAGCCCGGATTGGTCGGCGTCATGTAGATCGGATGCTCCGTCGAGAAGACGAAATGGCCGCCGGGCGACAGGGCCTGGTGCACGGTCCTGAACAGGCGCGCAATATGCTCGACATAGTGCAAGGCGAGCGAGCTGTAAGCGAGATCGAAGCCGCTTTGCGGCAGGCTTAGCTGGTCGAGGTTGGCCCTCTCATAGGTGATGCCGGTGTCCGGGCCGGCGGCCCTCGCCCGGGCCAGCATCTTCTCCGACAGGTCCAGCCCAAGGACGTCGGCCGCGCCTTGATCGTGCGCCCAGCGGCAGAACCAGCCGAAGCCGCAGCCGAGGTCGACGATCCTCAGGCCTGCGACATCAGGCAGCATCGCGCGAAGCGCCGGCCACTCGGCGGCGCCTTCGAGGCCTTCGACCGAGCGGCCAAGCTGGCTGTAGCCCGCGAAGAAATCCGGTTGATCGTAAATGTTCTGCGCCATGTTTTTCTCGCTCTTCAGACAGGCACCTGGCGGAAGACTGACATTTGGTGGACTGGCCGCGCCTTTCCACCACGGCCACGCGGTGTCAAGCCCCTGAGCCCGACGGCAACCCCAGGGGCGGCGGTCGCCGCCGGATCGGCTGTGCCTTGATGATGGCGGTGCTGGTCTCGGCCTTGTCGGCGATACGGTCGAGAATGCCGTCGAGGTCGCCGATCGAGCGCACGTACAGCCGGGCGACGAAACAGTCATCTCCCGTCACCTTGTCGCATTCGCCGAACTCTTCAATCTCCTCGATCAGCTTCTGGACGATGTGCAGCTTGCCCGGCAAAGGTTTGATCCGCACGATCGCCTGAAGCGTATAGCCGAGCGCCAGCGGGTCGATCTCGACGGTGAACGCCCGGATGACGCCCCGTTCCTCGAGCCGCCGCAGACGCTCCGAAACGCTCGGCGACGACAGCCCGACCTGGGCCGCCAGATCCTTCAGTGAGGTTCGCGCATCCCTGACAAGGATTTCCAGCAGATTTCGGTCGAGATCGTCCAGCATTTATCTTTCTCATGGTTCTCGAGGAGTAGCCTAATATAATTAGGCAGCTGCCTCATATCGCCTTTTCCAAAAGATGGAAAGCTCTCACATCGCGTGAGATTATGCCGCATCAACGGGTTCAGAGGCTTATCATGAACGATACTGTACGCGGCACGGTCGAAATGTCGGCGGCAATGGCGATCCTGGGAACGATCGGATGGTTCGTCATCATGTCCGGTCAGCCGATCATGGATGTGGTGTTCTGGCGCTGCGCGTTCGGCGCGCTGACGCTGCTCATCATCTGCGCTTCGCTTGGATTGTTGCGCACCAGGCTGTCGTTGCGCGTCATCGGCCTCGCGGCACTGGGCGGCGCGGCGATCGTCATCAACTGGCTGCTCCTGTTCAGCGCGTTCTCGCGCGCCTCCATCTCGATCGCCACCGCGGTCTACAACACGCAGCCCTTCATGCTGGTCGGCTTCGGCGCGCTGTTGTTCGCCGAGCGGCTGACATTGACCAAGCTGACCTGGCTGGCAATCGCCTTCGCCGGCATGGTGCTGATCGTCGGGGCCGCCCCCGATGCCGGCGATGTCGGTACGAACTATTTCGCCGGCATTCTGATGGCCCTGGCCGCCGCCTTCTTCTGGGCTGTCGCCGCCATCGTCACCAAGAAGCTCAAGGGCACGCCGCCGCATCTGATCGCACTCATCCAGGTCTGCGTCGGCGTAGTCATGCTGGCGCCCTTCGCCAATCTCTCGCATCTTCCGGCCGATCCATGGAGCTGGGCCATGCTGGCGACGCTCGGCATCGTCCACACCGGCCTGATGTACATCCTGATGTACGGCGCCATCCAGAAGCTGCCGACGCATCTGCAGGGATCGCTGTCCTTCATCTATCCGGTCGTTGCCATCCTGGTCGATGTCACCGCTTTCGGCCATCGGCTGCATCTCAGCCAGGTCGTCGGCGCCGCCGCCATCCTGATCGCCGCCGCCGGCATGAATCTCGGCTGGACATTGTGGAAACCGAGACCGTCCGCCGCGAGCCCACAGCCGACCAAGTAAGGCGACACACTGGCTACCCAGGTCAAAGATCCCGATCCTGGCTGCCCGCCTGTTCAAAGCGGGCAGTTTGCTCTATGCCGCAATCCAACCATCTTCGCCCGGCATAGGCGAAACCCGGGATCGAAGAACCATGAATGACGCAACGCCCCCCAACCGCTGCCGCATCGTACTGATCGCGCCGCCCGGCGTGCCGGCCACCCGCATCGCTGCCGCGTTCGACGGCGGCGACGTCGCCTCGCTGATCCTGCCCGAGAACGGCATGGACGAGGCCTCCTTCCAAGCGTTCGCCGAACAGGTCGTGCCAGCCGCGCAGGCCGCGGGCGTGGCCGTCATCATCGCTGGCGACACCCGCATCGCGGGCCGGGTCCAGGCCGATGGCATCCATGTCGAGGTTTCCAAGGCCGAGCTTGCCGAGACGATCGAGCATTTCCAGGTGAAAATGATGGTCGGCGCCGGCGGCGCCAAGACCCGCGACGACGCGCTGGAGCTCGGCGAGGCCAGGCCCGATTACATTTTCTTCGGCCGCTTCGGCTACGACAACAAGCCCGAGCCGCATCCGCGCAATCTGTCATTGGGGCAATGGTGGGCGCAGATGATCCAGATCCCCTGCATCGTCGAGGCCGGTTCCGATCTTGCCTCCGTCGAAACGGTGGCAGCCACACGCGCCGAATTCGTCGCGCTGTCGAGCGCCGTGTTTGCCGATGGCGTCGATCCGAAGGCGGCAATCACCCGGGCCAATGCGCTGCTCGACGAAACAGCGCCGCGCTTCGAGGATTGACGTGTCCCTGGCAAGGCTTTCCCTTCAGGCCCTGCTTGCGGCGGTGATGATCCAGGCCGCCGCCGCCGAAACTATGCCCTTGCCGCAGCCCAAGCCTGACACCGGCGTGCACACCGACAAGCCGATCGAAAACCAGCTGCCGCAGCCCGCCACCACGGCGGAGCCCGCACCGCTGCCCTCGGCCGACAGCGTCAATCCCGATCGTTTCGGCGCCAAGCCGGCCGACGCCGCCTATGGCGCCTTCCAGCGCGGGCTCTACAAGACCGCCTACAATCTGGCGCTGGTCCGTGCGCAGAATGGCGACCCGGCGGCGCAGACGCTGGTGGCCGAGATCCTGTCGCGTGGCTTGGGTGTGCCGTTGAACTCGGCCGAGGCCGCGAAATGGTACGCGCTTGCCGCCGAGCAGGGCGTGCCCGAATCGCAGTTCCAATATGCGCTGATGCTGCTCGACGGCCGCTACGTCAAGAAGGACACGAAGGGGGCCTATGCCTTGATGCAGGCCGCCGCCGAAGCCGGCAACCAGCTGGCGCAATTCAATTTCGCGCAGATGCTGGTCCAGCAGGATCCCGGCGACGCCGGCCTGGCCAAGGCGGTTTCCTATTATGAGCGCGCAGCGGCGACCGGTCTCGCCGATGCGCAATACGCCATGTCGCAGATCTATGCCAACGGCGTCGGCGGCAAGCCGCGCGACGATGCGCAGGCACGGCGGCTGCTGGCGCAGGCCGCCCGTCAGAACTACGACACCGCGCAGATCGATCTCGCCGCCTGGATGATCGAGGGCCGCGGCGGCGCGCGCGACCTGAAATCGGCTTTCGGCTGGACGAAGCAGGCCGCCGAAGGCGGCAATGTCGCGGCCCAGAACCGCCTGGCAAAACTCTATATGCAAGGCATCGGCACCGATCCGGACCTCGTGCTCGCCGGTGCCTGGTACATCGTCGCCCGCCGCGCCGGCCTCATCGATCAGGAGATGGACGATTTCCTGCAAGGGCTGAGCGACGACCAGACCAAGCAGGCCCTGCAGAAGGCGAACCGGTTGCCCTGAGGGCAGCGCGCACGCTCATTGCATATGATGCAGGACGACTTTGCCAAAGGACGGGCCGTGTTCGAGCCTCGACGTGACAGCATTCCGCGCTTCGGCTGATACTTGGCCCGGCACGCTTGCTCAGCGTCAGCTTGCCTCTTCGGGTGTTTTGTGGTCTTGGGAGCCGAAATCGCTTTTTCCAGCGAAAGTCTCATTCCCGGATCCAATCATCATGGCCAAGATCAATGGCAACGAAATCCGTCCCGGCTATGTCATCGAACACGATGGCGGCCTCTGGGTGGCGGTCAGGACCAACACCGTCAAGCCCGGCAAGGGCGGCGCCTACAACCAGGTCGAACTGAAGAACCTCATCAACGGCACCAAGCTCAACGAGCGCTTCCGTTCGGCCGAGACGGTCGAGCAGATCCGGCTCGACCTGAAGGACTTTTCCTTCCTCTACGAGCAGGAAGACGCGCTGGTGTTCATGGACACGCAAAGCTACGAGCAGCTCGAATTGAACAAGGATTTCGTCGGCGACCGCGCCGCGTTCCTGCAGGACGGCATGATGGTGACGGTTCAGCTCTACGAGGAGCGGCCGATCGGCATTTCGCTGCCCGACTATGTGACGCTGACCATCACCGAGGCGGATCCGGTGGTGAAGGGCCAGACGGCGGCGTCCTCCTATAAGCCGGCGGTGCTGGAAAACGGCATTCGCGTGCTGGTGCCGCCCTTCATCGGCGCCGGCGAACGCATCATCGTCGACACCAACGAAATCACTTACGTGCGCCGCGCCGACTGATGCATGTCGCCCGGAAGTGACCCCGGTTGTGGGTCACCGACATGCATCGAGACAGAGTTTAAAGCGCCGCACCAGGAAGAAGCACTATGGCACGCTCCGCCCTCCTCAACGTCATGGTCCAGGCCGCAATGAAGGCCGGCCGCTCGCTGTCGCGCGACTTCGGCGAGGTCCAGAACCTGCAGGTCTCGATGAAGGGTCCCGGCGACTATGTCAGCCAGGCCGACCGCAAGGCCGAGGACATCGTTTTCGCCGAGCTGTCGAAGGCGCGCCCGGGCTACGGCTTCCTGATGGAAGAGCGCGGCGCCATCGCCGGTGATGACAGCCAGCACCGCTGGATCGTCGACCCGCTCGACGGCACCACCAATTTCCTGCACGGCATTCCGCTTTTCGCCGTCTCGATCGCGCTCGAGCGCCAGGGCCAGATCGTTGCCGGCGTCATCTACAATCCGGCCATGGATGAGCTCTATACGACCGAACGCGGCGGCGGCGCCTTCATGAATGATCGCCGCCTGCGCGTCGCCGGCCGCACCAAGCTTGTCGACACGGTGATCGGCTGCGGCGTGCCGCATCTCGGCCGCGGCCACCACGGCAATTTCCTTGTCGAACTGCGCAACGTCATGGCCGAGGTCTCCGGCATACGCCGCATGGGCTCCGCCTCGCTCGATCTTGCCTATGTCGCCGCCGGACGCATGGACGGGTTCTGGGAAGTCGGCCTGTCGGCCTGGGACATCGCCGCCGGCCTGCTCTTGATCCGCGAAGCGGGCGGCTTCGCCTCCGACATGGATGGCGGACAGGACATGCTCGACACCGGCACGGTCGTCGCCGGCAACGAGATCATCCAGCGCGCATTGCTGAAGACGGTGAAAAAGCCGCTCTCGCCGCGCTGAACCGCCGCAGTCGTAAAACCGCAAACAAAGCTTGAAATACTGTCCGTCGGTCGCCCAGATTAGGGTGATGCAGGACGATAGATGACCAACACCCCGCCACAGATCGACATCCCGTTCATCGGACGCTGGCACTATTCGCGCGCCGAGATGATCGCCGACGGGGTCGTCCATGCTGTCGGGATCGTGCTGGCGATCGCGGCCGGTTCGGCGCTGCTGGCGCTCGCCGCCTGCCGGGTCGGGCCCGGCGAATACATCGCAGCCGCCTTCTATGTCGTCTCGCTGCTTACGGTGCTCTCGGTATCGCTGACCTACAATCTGTGGCCGGTGACGTCGCCCGCGAAATGGATCCTGCGACGTTTCGATCATGCCGCGATCTATCTCTTGATCGCCGCCACCTACACACCCTTTCTCGCCCAGTTGGGAAACTCGCCGCTGGCGCGCTGGATGATCGTTCTGGTCTGGGCCGCGGCGGCAACGGGCATTGCCATCAAGGTGTTCTTCCCCGGCCGCTTCGACAGGCTGGCGATCGTCTTCTACCTTGCCATCGGCTGGAGCGGCATCGTCCTCGTCAAACCGCTCGTCGAGACGCTGCCGACCACGTCGATCGTGCTCATCGTCGCCGGTGGCGTCGTCTATTCCTGCGGCGTGATTTTCTTCGCCTGGAAGGCGCTGCGCTTCCACAACGCGCTCTGGCACGGCTTCGTCGTCACCGGCGCCAGCCTGCATCTGGCGGCCATGGTCGATTGCCTGGTCATCAATCGCCTTTGAAGCGTCGGCTCCAAGCCGCCTGTGGCAATATTGCCAAGCACCATTCAATTTGGTCACAATTCCGTTTAGAGTCGCCAGCAACGTGATCGGCGGCAGCGGCATCGGAAACGGGGCACGGATGGCTTTACTCAGATCCTTCGGCATGGGCAGGCGCTCCGACGTGCTCATCTACGATCCGCACAAATTGTCGAGCCCGCAGGTTTTTCTGCTGACCATGGTCATCTTCCTGGCCATCGTCGCCTTCATCGTCGCCATCCTGACCCGCCAGGTCACGACGGCATTCGTCACCAATCCCGGCCTCAACGGCCTGATCGTCGGCGTACTCGTGGTCGGTATCCTGCTGGCCTTCACGCAGGTCGGGCGGCTGTTTCGCGAGGTGCGCTGGGTCAACTCCTTCCGCGCCGGCTCGGAGACCACGGAACCGGTGCTGCTGGCGCCTATGAAGGCGATGATAGGACGCTCGTCGTCCATGGCCTTTTCGACCAGTTCGATGCGTACCATGCTCGATTCCATCGCCACGCGCCTCGACGAGAGCCGCGACACCTCGCGCTACCTGGTAGGCCTGCTGGTGTTCCTCGGCCTGCTTGGCACCTTCTGGGGCCTGTTGAACACGATCGGCTCGATCCGCGAGACCATCCAATCGCTCGATCCCGGCACGGGTGATGCCGCGGCGGTGCTCGATTCGCTGAAGCAGGGCCTGTCGGCGCCGCTGGCCGGCATGGGCACCGCCTTCTCGTCCTCGCTGTTCGGCCTGTCCGGCTCGCTCGTGCTCGGCTTCCTCGACCTGCAGGCCGGCCGCGCCCAGACGCGCTTCTACACCGAACTCGAAAACTGGCTGTCCTCGGTCACCGACCTGTCGTCCGACATCGTCGTTTCCGACCCGGCCAGGACCGAACCCTCCGACGAAATCCGGCTGCTGTCGGAACGGCTGCGCAGCATGCAGGAGAATGGCGGCGGCTCCAACCCGCGCGTCGCCACCGCCATGGCCAATCTCGCCGACGGCATTTCCGGCCTGGTCAAGAACATGCGTTCCGAGCAGCAGATCATGCGCGATTGGGTCGAAGCCCAGTCCGACGAGCAGAAGGCGATGCGCAACACGCTGGAAAAGATCGCCGACGCGCTGAAGAAGCCCGGGGTGCACTAGCATGGCGCTTGCCAGGGGCCGGCGTACCGATCGCCGCATCGACTATTGGCCGGGCTTCGTCGACGCGCTGTCGACGCTGTTGCTCGCCATCATGTTCCTGCTCACCGTTTTCGTGCTGGCGCAGTTCCTGCTCGGCCGCGAAATCTCCGGCAAGGACACGGCACTGTCGCGCCTCAACTCCCAGATCAACGAACTGACCCAGCTTCTGGCGCTGGAGCGCTCGACGACGCAGGACAAGCAGGATTCGCTCGCCAATCTGCAGGCATCGCTGTCGGCGGCGCAGGCGGAGAAGAGCCGGCTCGAACAGTTGCTGGCACAAGGTGCCGGCGCGGGCGACGCCGCCAACCAGCGTGCCGCGCAGTTGGGCGGTGAACTCGACAACCAACGCCAGATCAGCCAGCAGGCGCTGAGCCAGGTCGAGATCCTCAACCAGCAGATCGCGGCCTTGCGCAAGCAGATCGGCGCGCTCGAGGATGCCCTCAACGTCTCCGAAACGCGCGATCGCGATTCCAACACCAAGATCGCGGATCTCGGCCGTCGCCTGAACGTGGCGCTGGCGCAGCGCGTGCAGGAATTGAACCGCTACCGTTCCGATTTCTTCGGGCGCCTGCGCGAAATCCTCGCCGACCGCGAGAACATCCGCATCGTCGGCGACCGCTTCGTGTTCCAGTCGGAAGTGCTGTTCCCGACCGGCTCGGAAGTGATCAACGATGCCGGCAAGGTCGAAATGAAGAAGCTCGCCGACGCCATCATCGAATTGCAGAAAGAGATCCCGCCGGAGATCAACTGGGTGCTGCGCGTCGACGGTCACACCGACAACAAGCCGCTGTCCGGCAATGGCCGTTACCGCGACAATTGGGAACTGTCGACGGCGCGCTCGACCTCGGTGGTCAAGTTCCTGATCGAGAACGGCGTGCCGGCCAACCGGCTGGTCGCCGCCGGCTTCGGCGAGTTCCAGCCGCTCGATCCCGCCGACACCGACGAAGCGCGCAACAAGAACCGCCGCATTGAACTGAAGCTCACCGAACGGTGATCCATCATCACGCGCTCTCACGCGAAATTGTTCGCCGGCTCAACTCTAGGGCGCAGAAAGCGACCAGCAAGGCCTGAAAAGATTATCTTTTTTTAATTACACTTCGCCCGGAAGCGCTCCTAGCTTGTTGCTCAGGGCCGAGAACCGCCGGCGATGTCTCCCCATCGCGACGCGACGGAACCGGACGGCCCACGTCCGGAACACGGAGCGGCAAGGCCGCTTCCTTCCGATCAAAAGGAGGCGCCGTCATGCGCTCTTCAGCCTCTCTCAAGACTGCAACCCTTGCCGCAATTCTGATCGCCGCCCCGCTTGCCGGAGCCTATGCCGCGGGCCACCACAAGGGGGCACTCGATGCGACCGATCCGACTGCCATGACAGGCCCGCGCGTCGCGGCGCTCGTTGAGCAGGTTCAGGGTGTCCATCAGGGCATCGTCGACGCCAGGCGAGCCAACAACATCGTCCCGGCCGTCGCGGAGCGCCTGGAAATGCGAACGGCCCGTATCGGTCAGGCCGCCGAGAAGATAGCCGCGTCGGATCATGGCAGGATACCGGCCGCGCAATACCATGACCTGCTGCGCCGGCTCGACAATGTCGATCAGCGTCTGATGCTCGACACCGGCAGCGGTTTCCTGATTGGCGATGGCTCCGACGGCGGAAAATATCCGAACGGTTGAGGCCATCCTGCCTTGAAAGGTCCAAGAGGAAGGGACCAACTGGCGCCTTCGGGACCCCAATCCCGCGGGCGTCCTTTTTCCTCACCAGTCCACCTTGCCTACCAACCGAGCCAGATCGCGATCAGGGCGACCACCGCCGGCACGGTCTGGATGTAAAGGATCATGCGGCCGACCGTCGCCGCGCCATAGAGACCTGCAATGGCTACGCACGACAGAAAGAAGACCTTGACCTGGAAACCGGCGGCGCCGAGGGTGAGCCCCCAGATCAGACCGGCGGCGAGAAATCCGTTGTAGAGCCCCTGATTGGCGGCGAGCACTTTGGAGGCGCTGGCGAATTCCGGCGTCAGGCGGAATGTCTTGTGCCCGCGCGGCGTATCCCAAAGCACCATCTCGAGATAGACAATGTAGACATGGATCGAGGCCACCAGCCCGACCAGAATGTTGCCGATCATTCTGCTCCCCCTGCACGCGTCGCCGGCAGCATTTCATGCTCGACCTCGCCTGCGCAAGCTGCATCTACCGGATGGTATCGGAGGGTTGCCAACGCTTTTGCCTTGGTGTCTTTTCGCGCCGTCCTCAATCACGGAAGCCGCCATGTCCTTTCACAAACTCGACGACCTCGGTCACAAGCTGGAAGCGCTTGAACATGCGCTGGCCATCCTCGGCGCCGATGAAGCAACGCACATGGCGGTCGGCGGTGGCGAGAAGCGCGCCGAAGCGATGGCCGCCCTGGCCGGCATGTATCACACCAGGGCGACCGCGCCGGAAATATCGGACTGGATCGCGGCCGCCGAAGGCGAGGCACTGGACAATGAGCAACGAGCGGCTCTCGCCGAACTGCGGCGGCAATACACCAACCTGACCTGTCTGCCGGTCGAATTCGTCGAACGCCAGACGACGGCGCGCATGCGTTGCGAGCAGCTATGGCGCGACCTGCGCGCCAAGAACGACTGGGCTGGCTTCCAGCCGGCGCTCGAGGGCGTGGTGGCGCTGGTGCGCGAAGAGGCAGCCCTGCGCTCCGACGTGCTCGGCCTTGCCCCCTATGATGCGCTGATGGAACAATATGACCCCGGCAACCGCACGGAGGACATCACCCCCGTCTTCGCCGACCTGAAGGCCTTCCTTAGAGGCTTCGTGCCGGAGGCGCTGGCGATCCAGGACGCGCGGCTGCGCAAGCATCCGTTGAAGCCGCTTGCGGGCACCTATGCCATCGACCGCCAGCGCGAACTCGGCCTTGCCATGATGGCGGCGGTCGGTTTCGACCTGACGCATGGCTCGCTGTCGGTGTCGCACCATCCGTTCTGCGGCGGCGTGCCGAGCGACGTGCGCATCACCACCCGCTACAAGACATCGGATTTCCTGTCGGCGCTGATGGGCGTGCTGCATGAGACCGGCCATGCGCTCTATGAACAGAACCTGCCCAAGGCATGGTCGCACTGGCCGCTCGGCAAGGCCCGCGGCATGGCCGTGCATGAAAGCCAGAGCTTGTTCGTCGAAAAGCAGATCGGCCGCAATCCCGCCTTCTGGCACTGGGCGCTGCCGGTGGTGGAAAAGCATCTCGGCGAAGCCTGGTCGCTCGATGATCTTCTGCCGCATGTGCATCGCGTCGAGCGCGGCCTGATCCGCGTGGATGCCGACGAGGTGACCTATCCCCTGCATGTTATCCTGCGCTACGAACTGGAGCAGGAACTCGTCTCGGGCAGGCTGGAGGTGGCTGATCTGCCCGAAGCCTGGGATGCCAAGATGCGCGACTATCTCGGTCTCTCCACCATTGACAATCCGGCCGATGGGCCGATGCAGGACGTGCACTGGCCGGGTGCCGCCTTCGGCTATTTTCCCTCCTACACGCTGGGCGCGATGATGGCGGCGCAGCAATGGGCCGCGCTGGTGCGCGAACATCCTTCAGCCGACGACGACCTTGCGAAAGGGAATTTCGCGGCCATCAACGACTGGCGCCGCAAGAAGATATGGTCGCAGGGGTCGCGCTGGTCGACGCCTGACCTGCTCGAACGCGCCACCGGCGAAAGACTCAACGCCACGTATTTCACGGAGCATTTGCGCAAACGATATGGAACCGCGTGAGGCGACAGCTGTAGTCGCCGGCCGAAAAGCGCCCGCTATTCCGCCGCGCCCCTGAAGGCACTGGCGCCGGTCTCGAATTGCAGCTTGGCCAGCCGCGCGTAGATGCCGCCCTTGACGACAAGGCTCTGATGCGTGCCTTCCTCGACGATGCGGCCGCCATCCATGACCAGGATCCTGTCGGCCTTGAGCACCGTCGCCAGCCGGTGGGCGATGACGATGGTGGTGCGGCCCTGCATCAACCGCTCGAGCGCCGTCTGCACCAGCGTCTCGCTTGCGGCGTCAAGCGCCGAGGTCGCCTCGTCGAGCAGCAGGATCGGCGCGTCACGCAGGATGGCGCGGGCGATCGCCACCCGCTGGCGCTGGCCGCCCGACAGCGTCACGCCGCGCTCGCCGACCTGGCTGTCATAGCCTTTCTCGAGCTTGAGGATGAATTCGTCGGCCAGCGCATCCTTCGCCGCCGCCTCGATCTCGGCCTCGCTGGCACCTGGTCGGCCAAAGCCGATATTGTCGCGCGCGCTCGCCGCGAAGATGGTGACGTCCTGCGGCACGATGGCGATGCGCTGCCTGACCGAGACGGGATCGGCCTCGCGCACGTCGACGCCATCGATCAGGATCTGGCCGGTTTCGGGATCATAAAAGCGCAGAATCAGCGAAAAGACGGTGCTCTTGCCGGCACCGGAGGGACCGACGATGGCCACCGTCTCGCCGGGCTTGACCGAAAAACTCAAGCAGTGGACGGCGGCGCGGTCGGGCCTCGCCGGATAGGAGAAGGAGACGTCATCGAAGACGATCGCGCCCTGGTCGGCCGCCGGCATCGGCTTCGGATCGGCCGGAGCCTGGATTGCCGGCGTCTCGGCCAGTATCTCGGTCAGCCGTTCGGCGGCACCGGCTGCTTGCGCGAGTTCGCCCCAGACTTCCGACAGTGCGCCGAGCGCGCCAGCGGCAAACACCGAATAGAGCAGGAACTGGCCCAGTGTGCCGGGTGACAGATTGCCGTCGAGCACGTCGCGCGAGCCGAACCACAGCACCGCAACGACCGACGAGAAGATCGTGAAAATGGCAAAGAAAGTGAGGAAGGAGCGCGCGAAGATCGAGGCGCGTGCGGCTTCGAAGGCGGCTTCCACCGCGCCCGAAAAGCGTCCGGTGACCAGTTTCTCGTTGGTAAAGGCCTGCAGCGTGCGCACCGCGCCTATCTGCTCGCTGGCATAGGCTGTCGCCTCGGCGAGTGTGTCCTGCGCCTGCCTTGACTTGCGCCGCACGGAGCGGCCGAAGGCGACCAGCGGCAGCACGATGATCGGAATGGCCGCTATGACCAGGCCTGACAGTTTCGGGCTGGTGACAACCATCATCCCGAGAGCGCCGAGGCCGAGGATGACGTTGCGCAGAGCGACCGAGGCCGTGGCACCTACCGCCGACTTGACCTGCGTGGTGTCGGCGGCGAGCCGCGACACGATCTCGCCCGACTGGGCGGTGTCGAAGAAGGCCGGCGACAGCGTCGTCACATGAGCGAAAACGTCGCGCCTGATATCGGCGACGACGCGCTCTCCAAGCGTGATGACGAAATAGTAGCGGCCGGCCGAGGCGGCCGCCAGCACGGCGGCCATCGCCACCAGCGCTGCAAAGTATTCGGCGATGAAGGTCGTGTTGGACGACGAGAAGCCGTGATCGATCATGCGTCGTACGGCCAGCGGCAATGTCAATGTCGTTGCCGCCGCGATGACCAGCGAGATGATGGCGCCGACGACCAGCGTACGATAGTGCGCAATATAAGGGAACAGGCGCCTGAGCGGCTTGAGCGAGCGGCGGCGCTCGTCTGCGCTGCTGGATTGCTCCATCTCGGTGTTTCCTCTAGCCGCCTCAGCATATGCGCCTCAATATGCGCTAGCTGCGGCCTTGTGATTCAATTTCGGCTGATGTATAGCCACGCCGACCGTTTTAGAAGCCGTGGCTCCTCAATAGCTGCGGCTTCGAGTTTTAAAAAGGGGCGCATCGACGCAGGCTTATGCCAGTCAGCCGCGCCAGCAAGCCAGGAACCGAGCCATGAAGAGCGCTATTCATCCCGATTACCACACCATCAAGGTCGTCATGACCGACGGCACCGAATACACGACCCGTTCGACCTGGGGCAAGGAAGGCGATACGATGAACCTCGACATCGACCCGACCACCCACCCGGCCTGGACCGGCGGCCAGCAGACCCTGCTCGACCGCGGCGGCCGCCTGTCGAAGTTCAAGAAGCGCTTCGAAGGTTTCGGCCTCTAAGCCAGACTGCCTTCGCAGTTCAAAGACCCGCCCACGTGGCGGGTTTTTTGTTGACCTCAGTCCCCTGCCGTGGAACGCAATTGGTCACGGGAGGCGATATGTCCATTCTCGACGATCACCGATGGTCCAGTCTCAAGGGCGGATACAAGGTTACATATGATCCACGACCGGCCTTGCGAGCGCTGGCCGTCAGCTACGATGACGAGACAATCTGGAACGAACTCCTGAACGAATTGCACCATCAGGGAGACTTAGGAGACGCATCTTACGCCGCGATTCCCGAAATCGTTCGTATCTCCAGAGAACATGTTCCGGCGAATTGGCGAGTCTACGGTCTAGCCGCGATCATCGAAGAAGCGCGATTGCTCGACGACCGGAACCCGCCGATACCGGATTGGATCGAACCCCACTACAAAGCCGCCTGGCAGACGCTTTTCCATTTGGCGTTGAGGGATCTGGAAACCGAGGCATGTGAGACGGTCGTGACCTCCGCATTGGCGGTGGTCGCGCTCCATCGCGGTATGCTCAGTCTTGCCCGGACGATAATGTGTTCCGAGGATGAGCGAGCTGAAATGCTTCTGAATTATCTGGGTCGCTAGCCTTATGCCGCCAGCAGTTCCCTGAGCGCCATGCGCTTGTAGGCCGCGACCAGCCTGTCGCCCTCCTGCCGCTCGACCGAGATCGCCAGCCGCATAGCCGCCTCGCCCATCTGCCAGACGAGAAAGGCCGTCGTCTCCAGGGAGACGGGGTCGGCGCCGGGACGTAGCCGCTTCAGCACCGCACCGAGGAATTCGGCATTGGCCCGGCTGTCGGCAAGCTCGAGCTGGCGCAGCGCCTTGTCGGCCTGTGTGCCCGACCAGATGTCGCGCATCACCGGTTCGGCCAGGAACAGTCGGTAGTAGATATCGACCAGCTCCGAAAACGCTCGGCCCAGCCCCTCTGCATCCGTAACGTCCTTGAGCGCCGCCGAGATGCAGGCCTGACTTTCCACCGTATAGCGTTCGGCCAGCGCCCAGACGATCGCCCGCTTGTCCGGGAAGAACTGGTAGAGCGATCCTATCGACACCCCGGCCCGTTCAGCGACTTCCCCCATACGCATGGCATCGCTGCCTTGCTCGGCGATCAGCGCCGAGGCGGCGGCCAGCATGCGCTCGACCCGCTCGCGGCTGCGCTGCTGGCTTGGTGCCCGGCGCGGCGAAGCGATCTGCTCGTTGGCCGGTGTACCTTCCATGACTGTCTCCAACAAACGCGCTCGGCAAAATCGCCTCGAACGGCTTGACTCGCAAAATACGAGGGTTTATCACGTTTTGCAAATGTGAATATAACTCACATTTCCAAGCAGAGCAAACCGCCGCAACCGGCATCTGGAGCAACCGACATGATCGTCAAACTTCTTCCCACCCTCACCTTCATCGCGGCCCTGGGCGCAGGCGTGGTCGGCGGCGTGTTCTTCGCCTTCTCCAACTTCGTCATGCCGGCGTTCGCTCGCCTGCCGGCGGCGGGCGGCATCGCCGCCATGAATTCGATCAACGTCACCGTCATCACGCCGATGTTCATGACGGCGCTCTTCGGCACCGGGCTGGTCTGCATCGTGCTCATCGCCGGCGCCATCATCGGCTGGAGCCAGCCGGGTTCGTTCTGGCTTCTGGCCGGCGCGCTGATCTATCTCGCCGGCAACCCGATCGTCACCATGGTCTTCAACGTGCCGCTCAACGATGCGCTGGCCGCCGTCGATCCGGCCAGCAGCAATGGCGCCGCGGTATGGACCGACTATCTCAGGAACTGGGTGATGTGGAACCACGTTCGCACCGTCACCGCCATCTTGGCCATGGCATCCTTCTGGTTCGCCTCGCGTTGACATGTTTGCGGGCCGCCCATCCGGGCGTCGTGGCGGCCACATTTTCGGGAGAAGAGCCGTGAACGATCCTTATTCGACCATGGCCATCGGCATTGCAATCGGGGTCGGCCTCGGCGCTGCCCTTGGCGCGGCGATGGATGACCCCGCCGTCGGTGTCGGCATGGGCATGGCGATCGGCGCCGGGATCGGTGCCGTTTTCGGAAAGAAGCGCGGCAAATGATCGTCCTGCTTTCGCGGGAAGATCTCAGCTCTTCTTGCGGTCGGCGTGACCGAGATCACGATCCGGATCGATCACGTCACGGACCAACTGCTTGAGTTTCGCCGCGTCCGGAAAGCCGCCGTCGCGCTTGCGATCCCAGACCAGCACATCGTTGCACGAGATGGTGAAGATGCCGCCGGTGCCCGGCACCAGCGTCACTTCGCCGAGATCGGTGCCGAAGGTGGAGAGCAGCTCCTGCGCCATCCAACCGGCACGCAAGAGCCACTGGCATTGCGTGCAGTAGGTGACGGCGACGCAAGGCTTCCCCGACGCGTTCATTGGTCCGTCTCGAGAACGCGCACGGTCGTGCCGGCGGCCCGGTCATGTATTGGCTCGTTGCCGAATGCGATGGCCAGCGCGATCCAGCATGGCCAGAGAAAAGCTAGGGCAGACGCGGCGAAGGCGATTACGATTTCCAGTCGGGAATAGTTCAGCACGGGTGCCGGAACGGTTTTCCAGGTCTCGAAAGCAAAGAAAGCTCCGACCAGCGTGGCAGGCAGATAGCCCAAGAATTTTACCACCTGCCGACGAACGGCTTTTTGCAAAGCGAGGCCTTCCCTATGCCAATCCAATTCGTCATGGACGAAGAGTGCCAGGATCCCCTTGCCAAGCGAACGGCTGAAAGCCCCCTCCATAACAAGAAGATAGGTCGCCAAGACTAGCACTTGGAGGAAGCCTAGATCCAGTGCCGCAGGTCGAAATTTTCCGTTTGAATCAAGGTCTATCGAAAGCGTTGAGACTGCCTTCGATTGAGGGTCTGTGCTTGTGCCGGCTGCCCATCTGGCCACCGGAAAACCGAAGAAGGATGTTGCACAAACCTGCCAATCGTAGCGGGAAAGTAAAGGATCGACTGTTCCGTTCAGACTGGCGGACTGGCACGTTTTCCAGTTCAGCCAAAAGCTGCCTTTCACACCGCCGTCGGTCAACAGAAACAAGGCCGCAACCAGCGAATAAAGAGCGACGAAGATGACGAGATAGTCGATAAGCGAAGCGAACAGCCGTCGCCAAAAGCCACCGCGCCGAGGCCAAGCAATCGCATTGGCAAGTTGAATCCCTTCGTCAGTCATCTCCCCTCCCGCCGACAACTGACCCATCTATACTTTAGGCAAGGACTCCTTGGCTATATGTCCGCGTACACTTCCGCCCGCGCGGCGCTCTGCAACTCACGCCGCGCTGAGCTTGGCCAAGGTTTCGTCGTCGACTTCGAAGTTGGCGTAGACGCTTTGCACGTCGTCATCGTCCTCGAGCGTCGCAACCAGCTTCATCAGCGACTGCGCCCGCTCTTCGTCGACCGGGACATTGTTCTGCGGCTTCCAGATCGCCTTGACCGATTCGGCCTCGCCGAGCGAGGCTTCAAGTGCCTTGGACACCTCGCCGAGAGTCTCGAAGGCGCAATAGATCGTGTGGCCTTCCTCGTCCGATTCGACATCGTCGGCACCGGCATCGATGGCCGCGTCCATGATCTTGTCGGCACTGCCAGCCGAAGCCGGATAGTAGATTTCGCCGGCGCGGTCCCACATGAACGACACCGATCCGGTTTCGCCGAGCGCCCCGCCGGCCTTGGTGAAGGCGGCACGGACATTGGATGCCGACCTGTTGCGGTTGTCGGTCAGCGCCTCGACGATCACGGCGACGCCACCCGGCCCATAACCTTCGTAGCGCACGGCTTCGTAGTTTTCGGCATCGCCCATCGAGGCCTTGTTGATGGCGCGCTGGATGTTGTCCTTCGGCATCGACACCGCCTTGGCGTTCTGGATCGCCAGGCGCAACCGCGGGTTCATCGATGGATCGGGCGTCCCGCTCTTGGCGGCAACGGTGATTTCGCGCGCCAGCTTGGAAAACATTTTCGACCGCACCGCATCCTGACGGCCCTTGCGGTGCATGATGTTCTTGAACTGTGAATGGCCAGCCATGGCACCCCTGTCGTGTTCGGCTAGAGCGTCCTGCCGCGAGATGCGTCACCTCGCCTTTGCAAAAGGCTCGAATTCAATTTCAGAACGTCCTTGATGCGTCCAGGGGACGTACGGCGCTCTTTGTCGGAATGGCCGGCTTATAGATAAATCGGCTCAATTCGTCCAGCCGCGCCGTGCTGCGGCGATCCCGGCCGTGCCTATGCTTCCAGATCGGACTTCAGCCGGTCGATGATGCTGAGCGCATGGCCGGCATACTGGCTGATCCAGCGATCGTGGATCTGCTTGATCGGCAGCGCATTGAGATGGTTCCAGCGCTCGCGTCCGTCACGGCGCGCGACGATCAGATCTGCCTCCTCCAGCACCTTGAGATGCAGCATGACGGTGCAGCGGTCGATGTCGGGAAAGGCATCGCACAGCATGCCGGTGGTCTTGGGCTCGTCCTTCAACCGATCCAGCATTTCGCGCCGGCGCGGATGCGCCAGCGCCTTGAAAACATTGTCGTCCTGCGATTGGCTTGACATGTTATATTTCTATAACATATTATTGTCGCGATCAAGCAAGGAGCTGTGGATATGTCTCTTGGATTCAGTGTTTCAGGACGCATCGGCAAACCAGTCGCCGAAGTCTTCGACGCGGTCGTCAATCCGAAGAAGCTCAGCGGTTATTTCACCACCATCGGTGGCGCCAGCGCGCCATTGGTTGCCGGTTCGGGTGTCGTCTGGTGGGGCAAGGTGCCGGTCGAGGTCGACGAAGTGGTCAAGGATAGCCGCATCGTGCTGCGCTGGGATGCCACCGACGCCGACGGCAAGCCCGCCTACAAGACCCGCATCGAGATGAATTTCGAGCCGCTCGACGATGGCGGCACCTTCGTCACCATAGCCGAGAGCGGCTGGCAGGAAGGCGCGGTCGGCCTGAAGAAGTCCTATCTGAATTGCGAGGGCTGGTCACAGATGCTGGCCTGCATGAAGGCCTATGTCGAATACGGCATCAATCTGCGCGACGGTTACTATCGCAGCGAGATGAAGGGCGAACCCGCCAGCGAAAACAACATTTGAAAAAACGGAGCCCAGCATGACCGCGAAGATCGCCGGCGGCGTCAACATCGCCATGAAGGTGCCATCGCACCAGTACGAAGCGACGATCGCCTTCTACCGCGACGTCGTCGGCCTCAAGCCGTTCACCGCCAAGCCGCCGGCCATCGGCTTCGAACTTGGCCCTGTCAGGCTGTGGATCGACGAAGCGCCGATGATGAGCCAGGCCGAGATCTGGCTGGAGCTTTTCACGCAGGATTTTCCAGGCACCGCGGATCATCTGGCCAAGGCAGGCGTTGTGCGTTGCGACGCCATCGAGCCATTGGGCGAGGGTTTCCGTGGTGGCTGGATCACCAATCCGGCCAACATCATTCACATGGTGCGCGAACCCGACGCCTGGTGAGCGCGTATTCGAAAAGGAGGTCGCCATGGAAATCCGTGAAGCCCCTACAGCCGAAGCCGCCATGCTGATCCGGCGGCCGGTCGCTGATGTTTTCGAAGCCATCGTCGATCCGGCGATCACGACCAGATTCTGGTTCACCCATGGCAGCGGCCGGCTTGATGGCGGCAAGCCGGTTCAGTGGGAGTGGCGCATGTATGGCGTCTCGACGACCGTCGATGTCAGCGAGATCGTCCGGGACAAGAAGATCGTCATGACGTGGAGCGTTCCGCCGACCACGGTGGTCTGGACCTTCACCGAAATGCCTGGCGAGGCGACATTCCTCGAAGTCCGGAATTTCGGCTTTGCCGGCAATGGCGACGAGCAGGTGAAAGAAGCGGTCGGCTCGACCGGCGGCTTTGCGCTTGTGCTCGCCGGCGCCAAGGCCTGGCTCGAACAGGGCCTGGCGCTGGGCCTGATCGCCGACCGCCATCCGAAGGGCGTGCCCGGGCATTAAACCAATTCCGGCAAAAGTGCGAAGCGGTTCTTGGCTTGCCCCTGGCCGGTCGGTCTCAGTGTCCGTCGCCGGATTTCGCCTTCTTGCGCCGTCGCGCCAGCATGTTGAGCCCCTCGACCAGCGCCGAAAAACCCATCGCGGCGTAGATGTAGCCCTTGGGCACATGGTAGCCCATGCCGTCGGCGATCAGCGTCATGCCGATCATCAGCAGGAAGCCCAGCGCCAACATGACGATGCTTGGGTTCTTAGCGATGAAGTCCGCCAGCGGACCGGCTGCCAGCATCATCGCCGTGACGGCCACGATGACCGCGATGTACATGATGGCGATCTCGTCGGTCATGCCGACGGCGGTGATGATGGAATCGATCGAGAAGACGAGGTCGAGCAGCAGGATCTGGAAGATCGCGCCGGCAAGCGAGATCTTGAGCGTTTCGCCCAGCATCGTGTCCTGATGGTCGTCGGGGTCGACTGTGTGATGGATCTCCTTGGTCGCCTTCCAGACCAGGAACAGGCCGCCGGCGATCAGGATCAGGTCGCGCCAGGAGAAGCCGTGGCCAAACGCCGTGAAGACCGGCGTCGTCAGCTGGACGATGACGGAGATGGTGGCGAGCAGCACCAGGCGCATGATCAGCGCAGCCGAGATGCCGAGGCGGCGCGCACGAGCCCTCTGCTCCACGGGCAGCTTGTTGGTCAGGATGGAGATGAAGATCAGATTGTCGATGCCGAGCACGATCTCGAGCACCACCAGCGTCAGCAATGCGACCCATGCGGTCGGGTCGGAGACGAATTGAAAATGCGGCGCCAGGAATTCGATAAGCTGCATGAAGGTCGTCCCCTACGATCTAGAGCAGTGTCGCCGGCAATTAGGTACTGCGACCCCCCATATCAATGTCACGACCAGAAGGACGGCGCGGTTTCTTCCAGTCGTGGCCCGCGACGAAACGGCGCGATCTTCTCGGTCAGTCCTGTGCGGTCGGAAATGTTCACACCGACGCCGCACAATGTCGCCGGGCCGGTCGCTGCCTCGAAACGTCCTTTCGGCACCTTCGACAGGAACCGATTGAGCGGTTCTTCCTTGTCCATGCCGAGCGAGGAATCATAGTCGCCGCACATGCCGGCGTCGGAGAGATAGCCGGTGCCGCCATTGAGGATCTGGTGATCGGCCGTGGGCTGGTGCGTGTGGGTGCCGACGACGAGGCTGGCGCGGCCGTCGACGAAATGCGCGAAACACATTTTCTCCGAGGTCGCCTCGGCGTGGAAGTCGATCACTACGGCATCAGCCTGCTCACCGAGCGGACAGGCGGCGAGTTCACGTTCGCCGGCCTGGAACGGATCGTCGAGCTCGGGATGCATGAATACCCGGCCCATGATGTTGGCAACCAGCACGCGCGCGCCGTTTTTGGCGATGTAGACGCCGGAGCCGCGCCCGGGCGTGCCTTTGGGAAAATTGGAGGGCCGCAGGAAACGCTGCTCGCGCGGCGCGAAGGCCAGCGCGTCGCGTTGGTCCCAGACATGGTTGCCGGTGGTCACGACATCGCAGCCCGCCGCGATCGTCTCGCGAAAAATCTCTTCGGTGATGCCGAAACCGCCGGCGGCGTTCTCGCCGTTGACGATGACGAAATCGAGTTTGAAGTCGGAGATCAGGCCAGGCAATTGTTCCCACACCGCAGTGCGGCCCGTCTTGCCGACCATGTCCCCGAGGAAGAGAAGTCTCATCTACGCCTGATCCCGAAAAGTTGCATGACTTTTCGGCAAAGATCATGCGTTTCAAAGAACTATCTACAATTTTGGCGCAAAGCGGCGCAACCCGCTCTCGGTGAGTATTTCCGGGATGACCACGTCATGGGACTCGTCGGGAACTTGCGAGACTTCTTGGCAGTCGAAGGCGATGCCGACCAACCGGGGCGCATGCCCCTTGTCGACGAGCTTCGCGATCGCGCGATCGTAATAGCCGGCGCCATAACCGATGCGGTGGCCGCGCGCGTCGAAGGCGGCGAGCGGCACCAGCATGACCGAGGGGTCGAGAACTTCGGCCTCCGCGTGCGGCCCGACCGTGCCAAAGCCCATGTCGACCATCGGCGCGCCACGAACCAGCTCGCGAAAGACGATGGTGGTCTTGTCGAGAATGGCGGGCAGGCAGAGCCGTGCGCCCTGCTCACGCAAGGCGAACATCAGCGGCCTGACATCGACCTCCGAGCGCATCGGCCAGAAACCGGAGACGATCTGGCCAGGCCCGATCTCCAGGTGGTCGCGCGCCGTCTCCGCCATTTCGAGCGCGGCCTCGACCCGCCAGAATTCATCGAGCGCGTCGCGGCGGGCTAGTGCTTCGAGGCGCAGCTGTTTTTTCAGGTCTTTGGGAGAGGTCATGCTGCCAAGGTAGAAAAGGTCAGAGCTGTGTGAGGTCTCAAGAGCGACGTTTTCCAACGCATCATCCACGGAGAGGGATGGACGCCTTGCGACAAGTGACGATCCACACAACCGGTGGAGAGGTCGATCCCGGGTGCCTACAAAGTAGGTGGGCGCCGTGTGAGAAAACCCACGGGTCTTCCCAGGGACAGCTCCCTAAGGATCATTAAGGCCCCGGGGAAAAGTGTCTCCTGCCGGGAAGCGCAGACCGCCTCCGCCAATATAGGCCGATGGTGGCCCAAGCGCCAGAGAGACGGCGCTCTTTCCGAACCGGTTGGCCTGATCGCCGTTGCAGACCCGCCCTTGCGCGGACCAGAGGGCCTCCTTACGGTCCCCGGAATGAACCGAGGAGCAAAAATGCGTTTCGAAGGCACGGCGGCCTATGTCGCCGACAAGGATCTGATGGTGGCGGTCAACGCGGCGATTGCGCTGGAACGGCCGCTGCTGGTCAAGGGCGAGCCCGGCACCGGCAAGACGGAACTTGCCCGCCAGGTGGCGGCGGCACTCGGCCTCGAGCTCATCGAATGGCATGTCAAATCGACGACGCGGGCGCAGCAAGGTCTTTACGAGTACGACGCCGTATCGCGGCTGCGCGACAGCCAACTCGGCGATGTCAGGTTCAACGACATCAAGAACTACATCAAGCGCGGCAAGCTTTGGGAGGCATTCGCGGCCGGCAAAAAGGTCGTGCTCCTGATCGACGAGATCGACAAGGCCGACATCGAGTTCCCCAACGACCTGCTGCAGGAGCTCGACCGGATGGAGTTCTTCGTCTACGAGACCGGCGAGACCATCCGCGCCGCCGTCCGCCCCATCGTCATCATCACCTCCAACAACGAGAAGGAACTGCCGGACGCCTTCCTGCGCCGCTGCTTCTTCCACTACATCCGCTTTCCCGATGTCGATACGCTGCACAGGATCGTCGATGTCCACTATCCCGGCATCAAGCAGAACCTTGTGCGCGCCGCACTGACGCAATTCTACGAAATCCGCGACGTGCCGGGGCTGAAGAAAAAGCCGTCGACGTCGGAGGCGTTGGACTGGATCCGCCTGCTGGTAGCCGACGACATCGCGCCCGAGGATTTGCGCGTCGACGCCAAGGGCGCGCTGCCCAAGCTGCATGGCGCCCTGTTGAAGAACGAACAGGATGTGCATCTGTTCGAGCGGCTGGCCTTCATGGCGAGAAGACAGCAATAGCAAGGCAGCGTTAGCGCTTTCCCGGCTGTGGACCGTTGCCGCCGGCCGAAGACCACGTCAGCTTCGGCCAGAACCCTTCGGAGGAGATAAAATGTCTGAGATCGTTGTCCGCCCGCTCACGCAATCCGACCACGCCGACTGGCGCCGCCTGTGGACCGATTATCTGACCTTCTACGAAACCAAGCTGCCAGAAGAGGTCTACGCCGTCACCTGGAAGCGCCTGTTCACGACAGGCGAATTCGAGCCGAAGGGTTTTATCGCTACCCTCGACGGCAAGGCCGTCGGCCTCACCCACTATCTCTACCACCGCTCGGGCTGGTCGGAGAAAAACAATTGCTACCTGCAGGACCTGTTCGCCGACCCGGATGTGCGCGGCAAGGGCATCGGCGCGGCCCTCATCGAGGCGGTGAAGCAGGAGGCCGGCAAGATCGGGGTAAAAAACGTCTACTGGATGACGCACGAGACCAATGCCACCGCGCGCAAGCTCTATGACCACGTCGCGCGCAGGACAGGCTTTATCGAGTATGATTTGCTCTGACGCTAAGTAATTGAAATAGTCACCATCGCGAACAATCGCCTGGTGTCGCGCGGTCGATCGCCCGGCTCGCCGGATGGATCTGAGGACGGAACGCATGACGCACTATGTGGGGATTCTCGACGGCGCGGACGATGTTTGGGGTGTGCGGATCCCTGATCTTCCCGGTTGCCATGGTGGCGGCGCAAACCCCGAAGAGGCGATTGCCGATGCGACATCGGCTGTGCGCGAATGGGTCGAAGCACGATTGGCGAAGAGCGCTTCCTTACCCAAGGCACGCGCGCTGGCAGATCTGTTGAGAGCGGACGAGATCGATAGCTCTGCTGGCGAATCCGCCGTCATGATTCCGGTGCTGATCGATTCAGGGCGGCCCGTTCGAGCCAATCTGTCGCTCGACGCCGGCCTGCTGGCGGCCATAGATGCCGAGGCCAGCCGTCGCGGACTGACGCGCTCTGCCTTTATCGCAAGCGCCGCACGAGAAAAGATCGAGGGCCACAGGTAACGGCCGGCCATGTTCATCCCCTTCTTCCTCGAACTGAAGGCAGCGCGCGTTCCCGTCTCGCTCAGGGAATACCTTTCTCTGCTGGAAGGGCTGGAAGCCGGACTGGTCGACTATGACGTCGAAGGTTTTTACTATCTTGCCCGCGCCGCCCTGGTGAAGGACGAGCGCCATATCGACCGCTTCGACCAGGTGTTCGCGCATGTCTTCAAGGGCATCGAGGCGCTGGGTGGCCCGGATGCCGTCGATGTCGCCGACATTCCCGAGGAATGGCTGCGCCGGCTCGCCGAAAAGCACCTGACCGAGGAGGAGAAAAAACTGGTCGAGGCGCTTGGCGGCTTCGACAAACTGATGGAGACGCTGAAACAAAGGCTCGAGCAACAAAAGGGCCGCCACCAGGGCGGCTCGAAATGGATCGGCACCGGCGGCACCTCGCCCTTCGGCGCCTATGGCTACAATCCCGAAGGCGTGCGCATCGGCCAGCATGAAAGCCGCAACCGCCGCGCGGTGAAAGTCTGGGACAAGCGCGAGTTCAGGAATTTCGACGATGCCGTCGAACTCGGTACCCGCAACATCAAGATCGCGCTGAAGCGCCTGCGCCGTTGGGTGCGCGAAGGCGCCGAGGAAGAGTTCGACCTGCCCGGCACCATCCACGCCACCGCCGAGCACGGCTATCTCGACGTCAAGACACGGCCCGAGCGTCGCAATGCGGTGAAGCTCCTGATGTTCTTCGATGTCGGCGGCTCGATGGACGACCATATCAAAAGCGTCGAGGAGCTGTTTTCGGCCGCCCGCGCCGAATTCCGCCAGCTCGAATATTTCTATTTCCACAACTGCCTCTACGAAGGCGTGTGGAAGGACAATCGCCGCCGCCATGCCGAGGTGATTCCGACCTTCGACCTCATTCACAAATACGGTCCCGACTATAAGGTCATCGTCGTCGGCGATGCCTCGATGAGCCCTTACGAGATCGCCCATCCTGGCGGCTCGGTGGAACACTGGAACCCCGAGGCAGGAGCCGTCTGGCTCGGCCGGCTCCTGCAGCAATGGCCGAACGCGGTGTGGCTGAATCCCGAGAGCGAAAAGAACTGGGGCTTTACCCATTCGATCGCCATGATCCGTGACATCTTCGACGGCCGCATGTTTCCGCTGACGCTGGCCGGGCTCGAAGGTGCCACGAAGCAGCTTTCAAGAAAACACTGAAGGACCACCGGAGATCGGATGACCTGCTTCCTCTGCTTGCAGTGCGGTGTCCAGTTCGCGGCGACGGAGACGCCACCGCAACATTGCCCGATCTGCGAGGACGAGCGGCAGTATGTGCGCTGGGAAGGCCAGGCCTGGATCACGCCGCAACAACTCGCCGCCGAGGAAGGACGATGCCGGCGTGCTCGCCTTCGGCATCGAGCCGCGCTTCGCCATCGGCCAGCGGGCGCTGCTGGCGCATTCACCACACGGCAATGTGCTGTGGGACTGCGTCTCGATGGTGAGCGACGAGGCGGTGGCGGAGATCAACCATCGGGGCGGGCTGGCGGCTATCGCCATCTCGCACTGCCATTACTATTCGGTGATGGTCGAATGGAGCGAGGCGTTTGGCGGCATACCGATCTATCTCCATGCCGACGACCGGCAGTGGATCATGCGGCCGCATCGCTCGATTGTCAGCTGGCAAGGCGAGACGCTGGCCATCAACCCGTCGCTGACACTCATCCGCTGCGGCGGCCACTTTGCCGGCGGCCAGGTGCTGCACTGGAAACGCGACGGTGCCGATGCGCTGCTGACCGGCGACATCCTGCAGGTGACGTCGACACGCCGCCATGTCAGTTTCATGTACAGCTATCCGAACCAGATCCCGCTCAATGGCGCCGCCATACGCCGCATCGCGGCAGCCCTTGCACCGTTCGCCTTCGACGACATCTACCGCGCGTGGTGGAACCAGAACATCATCGGCGATGCGAAAGCGGCGCTGGCCGCCTCCGTCGCGCGCTATCTCGCGGCGATCGCCTGAGGAATTCCAGGTGGTCCGCTCGAAAATGCGGGCAAATCCCGTAACAAACGCCTATCTTGTTGCGAATATCGGGTTGCAACCAAGAACGAGCCGCCAAGGCTGAGGAGATCAAATGGACACCCACACTTACCCCGTCACCCGCACCGATGCCGAATGGCGCGCCCGGCTGACGCCGGAGCAATACGCGGTCATGCGAAACCATGGCACCGAGCGGCCGGGAAGCTGCGCCCTGCTCTATGAGAAGCGTGCCGGCACTTTTTCCTGCGTTGGCTGCGACCAGCCGCTCTTCCAGTCCACGCTGAAGTTCGAGAGCGGCACCGGCTGGCCGAGCTTCAACGATCCCGTTCCGGGCTCGGTCGAGAACACAGTCGACCGCAGCTACGGCATGGTCCGCACCGAATGCCACTGCTCTCGTTGCGGCAGCCATCTCGGCCATGTCTTCGAGGACGGCCCGCCGCCGACCGGCCTGCGCTACTGCATCAACGGCGTGGCGCTGAAATTCGAGCCGGCGGCCTGAGCAGGCGTTATCATTTCTTGCGAAGGGCGGCTCCGGCCGCCCTTTTTCGTATGGGCAGCCTCGTCAGACTACGATCGTGGCGATCAGCGCTGATCCCAGCATGAAGAGGGAAGCCCTGGCACCGCCGGCCTTCTCAGCCGTGCGCCAGACTGCCAAAGTCAGGAAGATGTTGTAGAGCACCGGTGCAAAATGCACCGCCAGGACAAGGCCGAGCGGCATCTTCAGTCCAAGCAGGATCAGCGCCGCAGCAGACGACGCCATATTGATCACGGTCCCGACAAGCATCATGTCGCGCCGGAACAGCCGGTCGAGCGACACCTGGCCAATCCAACGCGAGCGAAAGAAATCCGCGATCACTTACCGCTGCCCCAGAACCGCGACAACGGCGTGCTCGACACGCGAGCACTCCGTTACCAGCCAGTCGGTCATCGCCGGCCAGTTGTCCTCGGCAAAGCAATTGACCCGCCACATCGAATTGATGCCGAGGCCTTCGCAGCTTTGTTCCGGTCTGAGTTTCAGCCTGTCTTCGATCGCCGGCCGGAACGGCTCCAGCCGCGACCAGCTTTGCGTGGCGCCGAACTTCTCGTTGCGGCCGAAGAAAACGCCGACATGGTTCTGCGCCGGCGCGACATACATGGAAAGGACCAGTGCGAAGTCGGGCAGCCCGCGCTGCCAGAACCAGGGTCCGCGCCGCGCCAGCCGGGCTCTTTCTTCCGGATGCCGTTCGGCAAACAGCGACCAGAAGCCGCGATGGCGGAATTCCAAGGCACGGCGGCCGCCGAAGTCGAATTCGCTCATGGTTCGAACCGTTGAGGGCGCCGAACTGACGCCCTAGACTGTTTCCAGTCTTAGACCATGCCGAGCGCGGCCATGTACAGATCGAGGATGGCATCCTCCTCCTGGCGCTCGGCCTGGTCCTTCTTGCGCAACCGGATGATGGTGCGAATTGCCTTGGTGTCGAAGCCGGTGCCCTTGGCCTCGGCGAAAACTTCCTTGATGTCGTCGGAAATCGTCTTCTTTTCTTCCTCGAGCCGCTCGATGCGCTCGATCAAGGCACGCAGCTGGCCGGCGGCAACAGTCTGGCTGGTCTCGGTGATATCGTCGGCCATGTTTTTCTCCAAAGATCGGTTCCGCGCCGCGACTCGGGGAACGTGCCGCGGCGAATTTCAGCGGTTCGATGCCCGACCCGGGCCGGCGGGTCAAGCCGTTATCGAACAGCTCGCCAGCCCTGCCGCCAGAAGCCGACAGCCTGCCCGCTCCTTGCGAACTCTTAGCTGAACGCGATCAGGAGATCCTTCGCATCGATCTGGTCGCCGGCCTTGACCAGCACCTCGGCGACCATGCCATCACGCTCGGCATGCAGCGCCGTCTCCATCTTCATCGCTTCGATGGAAAGCAGCACGTCGCCTGCCTTGACCGCCTGGCCGGCGGCGACCGCAAGCGCCGAAACCACACCCGGCATCGGCGCCCCGACATGCGCCTCGTTGCCGGGCTCGGCCTTGCGGCGCGCCTTGGCGGCGGAAGCACCATGCGCGCGGTCGGGCACCTTCACACGCCGCGGCTGGCCGTTGAGTTCGAAGAACACGGTGACCATGCCCTTCTCGTCGACATCGCCGAACGCCTGGCAGCGCACGACCAAGGTCTTGCCCCTTTCGATATCGACGAAAATCTCGTCTTCCGATTTCATGCCGTAGAAATAGGTCGGCGTCGGCAGAACGCTGACCGGGCCGTAGGTTTCCTGGGCGACGACGAAGTCGGAAAACACCTTCGGATACATCAGCCACGAGGCGAATTCGTATTCCGTCAGCTTGCGCTCCAACTTGTCCTCGATCTCCTTGCGGCTCTTCTCGAGGTCGGCCGGCTTCAGCAACGAACCGGGCCGCGCCGTGATCGGCTTATCGCCCTTCAATGCCTTCTTCTGCAGCGTCCGCGGCCAGCCGCCCGGGGACTGCCCGAGGTCGCCGCGCAGCATCGAGACGACCGAGTCCGGGAAGGCGATATCCCGGGCCGGGTTTTCGACATCGGCAACGGTCAGGTCCTGGCTCACCATCATCAGCGCCATGTCGCCGACCACCTTGGACGACGGCGTCACCTTGACGATGTCGCCGAACATCAGGTTGACGTCATGATAGGTCTGCGCCACCTCGTGCCAGCGTGTCTCCAGCCCCAGCGAGCGAGCCTGTTCCTTCAAATTGGTGAACTGTCCGCCAGGCATTTCGTGCAGGTAGACTTCCGAAGCCGGCCCTTTCAGGTCGCTCTCGAAGGCGGCGTACTGGTTGCGAACGGCTTCCCAGTAGAACGAGATTTTGCGGATCCATTGCGGGTCGAGGCCGGGATCGCGCTCGGTGCCTCTCAACGCCTCGACGATCGAACCGAGACATGGCTGAGAGGTGTTGCCGGAGAAGGCGTCCATCGCCGCGTCGATGGCGTCGACGCCGCTTTCCACCGCCGCCAGCACGGTTGCCGCCGACAGGCCCGATGTGTCGTGGGTGTGGAAATGGATCGGCAGATCGGTCGCCTCGCGCAGCGCCTTGAACAGCACGCGGGCGGCACTCGGCTTCAACAGGCCGGCCATGTCCTTGACCGCGATGATATGGGCGCCGGCCGCCTGCAATTCCTCGGCCAGCCCGACATAGTATTTCAGGTCGTACTTGGCCCGCGCCGGATCGAGAATGTCGCCGGTATAGCACATCGCCGCTTCGATCAGCTTGCCCTCGGCCCCCACGGCGTCCATGGCGACGCGCATGTTCTCGACCCAGTTCAGGCAGTCGAAGACGCGGAACAAGTCGATGCCGCCGCTTGCCGCCTGCTTGACGAAATGCTGCACGACATTGTCGGGATAATTGGTATAGCCGACGCCGTTCGCGCCACGCAGCAGCATCTGCAGCAACAGGTTGGGGGCTGCTTCCCGCACCAGCGACAGCCGCTCCCACGGATCCTCGGTGAGGAAGCGCATGGCCACGTCGAAAGTGGCGCCGCCCCAGCATTCCAGCGACAGGAGTTGTGGCAAGGCGCGCGCGTAGGTGCCGGCGATGCCGGCAATGTCGTGCGTGCGCACGCGGGTGGCGAGCAGCGACTGGTGGCCGTCGCGCATCGTCGTATCGGTGACCAGCACTTCCTTCTGCTCGCGCATCCAGGCGGCGAACTTTTCCGGCCCGAGCACATCGAGCTTCTGCTTGCTGCCACCAGGCACATTGCCGTTGAGATAGGGCACGACGGGCGGCGCCGCGTCGGCCTTTGGCGTCGGCCGGCCGCGCGTCTCGGGATGGCCGTTGACGCTGACGTCGGCCAGATAGTTGAGCAGCTTGGTGGCGCGATCCTGGCGCTTGACCTGCTGGAACAGCTCCGGCGTCGTGTCGATGAACCTCGTCGTATAGGAATTGTCGGCGAAGCTCGGGTGATTGATGATCGCTTCGAGGAAGGTAAGGTTGGTGGCGACGCCGCGGATGCGGAACTCGCGCAAGGCTCGGTTCATGCGGGCGATCGTCTCGGCCGGCGTCGGCGCCCAGGCCGTGACCTTCTCCAGCAGCGGATCGTAGAAGCGGGTGATGACCGCGCCGGAATAGGCGGTGCCGCCGTCGAGGCGGATGCCGAAGCCGGTGGCGCCGCGATAGGCGGTGATGCGGCCGTAGTCCGGAATGAAATTGTGTTCCGGGTCTTCGGTGGTGATGCGGCATTGCAAGGCATGGCCGTTCAGCCGAATGTCCCTTTGCGCCGGCACGCCCGATTCCGGCGTACCGATGGCGAAGCCGTCGAGGATGTGGATCTGCGCCTTCACGATGTCGATGCCGGTCACCATCTCGGTGACTGTGTGCTCGACCTGGATGCGCGGATTGACCTCGATGAAGTAGAACTTGCCGGTGTCGGCGTCCTGCAGGAATTCGACGGTGCCGGCGCCGATATAGCTGGTCTCGCGCGCGATCTTCAGCGCGTAGCCGCATAGCTCTTGGCGCAGGTCCTCGCTGAGATATGGCGCCGGCGCGCGCTCGACGACCTTCTGGTTGCGGCGCTGGATCGAGCAGTCGCGCTCGAACAGGTGCACGGCATTGCCTTGGCGGTCGCCGAGCACCTGCACCTCGACATGGCGGGCGCGCTCGATTAGTTTTTCGAGATAGACCTCGTCCTTGCCGAAGGCGGCTTTCGCCTCGCGCTTGCCTTCCATGACCTCGCGGGCGAGATCGGCCTCGGAACGGATGGCGCGCATGCCACGGCCACCGCCACCCCACGAAGCCTTCAGCATGACGGGATAACCGACCGTCCTGGCGAGTTCCTTGACCGCCTCCAAATCGTCCGGCAACGGATCGGTGGCCGGCACCACGGGCACGCCGACCTCGATGGCGAGATTGCGCGCGGCGACCTTGTTGCCGAGCCTGCGCATCGTGTCTGGCTTCGGTCCGATGAAGGTGATGCCTGCTTGCGCGCAGGCTTCGGCGAATTCGGGGCTTTCCGACAGCAGCCCGTATCCGGGGTGGATGGCGTCTGCGCCTGAAAGCCTGGCGACCCGGATCACCTCCTCGATCGACAGATAGCTCTCGATCGGCCCCATGTCCTTGTTGAGATGCGGGCCACGCCCGACCTGGTAGCTCTCGTCGGCCTTGAAGCGGTGCAGGGAGTATTTGTCTTCCTCGGCCCAGATCGCCACGGTTTTGAGGCCCAGCTCGTTGGCCGCGCGAAAGACGCGGATGGCGATTTCTGACCGGTTGGCGACGAGGATCTTCGTGATGGCCAAGGACTGGGCTCCAGCAGCGGAAGGGACGGGAAATCGGGGCAATGATTAACGCGAAAATGCTGCAGTGCAAACAAAATCGACGCCGACTTAAACCGATTTAAACCGATTATTCAGTCAACACTCGCACGCATTCGTTCGAACGGACGGAACAACGGCGACAATTTCGATCCTGGATGCGATCTTTCGAGGCCAATGCATGTCGCCCGGAAGTGTCCTCGGTTCCGGGATAACGACATGCATAAGATCAGGGAAAGCTGGCAGGGATGTCACCGCTGCCAGCATGTCAAAGAAAATGCCCGGCGCAAGGCGCCGGGCATCGTTGGTTTCAGATCCGAATGAATTATGACTTCGGGAACCAGGAATACTTCCCGTCGTCCTTCTTCTTCCATTCGTACATGATGTAGCCCGGCAGCTTCGGATCGCCCTTGGCGTCATAGGCGAGATCGCCCAGAACGGTCGGGAACGGGCCGCTTTCATGCATCGCCTTGGCGACGGCCTGCGGATCGTTCGTCTTGGCGGCGGCGGCTGCCTCGGCGACCACCTGCACGGCGGCATAGGCGTAGAGCGTGTAGGCTTCCGGCTCGAAACCCTGCGCGCGGAACTTCTCGACGAGTTCCTTGTTGGCCGGGATCAGCCGCGGGTCGGGGCCGAACGTGTTGAGCGTGCCGGCGACGGCGTCGCCCGCGATGGCGGCGAGTTCGTCCGTCACGATGCCGTCACCCGACATCATCGGCGCCTTGAGGCCCTGGTCCGCGGACTGGCGGATGATCAGGCCGGCTTCGGTGTGCAGGCCACCCCAGTAGATCAGGGTGACGCCAGCTTCCTTCATCTTGGCGATCAGCGCCGAGAAGTCCTTGTCGCCGACATTGACGCCTTCATACATCACTTCCTTGACGCCCGCGGCGTTCATCGCCTTCTTGGTTTCGTCCGCGAGGCCCTGGCCGTAAGGGGTCTTGTCATGGATCACGGCAACCTTGGCATCCTTGAAGTTCGCGGCGATATAGGCGCCGGCGATGCTGCCCTGCTGGTCGTCGCGTCCGCAGGTACGGAACACATTCCACAGGCCACGCTCGGTGAACTTCGGGTTGGTTGCGGCCGGCGTGATTTCGACGATATTGTTTTCGGCGTAGACCTCGGAGGCCGGGATCGACACGCCCGAGTTGAAGTGGCCGATCACGAACTTGACGCCGTCGCCGACGAACTTGTTGGCGACCGAGATGCCCTGCTTCGGATCGGAGACGTCGTCGCCGACTTCGAGCTTGATCTGCTCGCCATTGATACCGCCCTTGGCATTGATATCGGCGACCGCCGCTTCGGCGCCCTTCTGCAGCTGTGCGCCGAAGGCCGCGTTCGGACCGGTGATCGGACCGGCGACGCCGAACATTACATCAGCCCACGCGTTGCCGCCGAACGCGACGAGCGCGGTCAGGGCTACGGCGGACAAAAGTGACTTTTTCATTTAAACGCTCCCATTAACGGAGTGGGCGTGGATGAAGCTTTCATGCGATGCCCACCCTTATCGCAGAAAGCATAGTTTGCCGATTTTCAGGCACTTGTCACGCCGATTCATCCCTGACGCGGCGTTAATGATGAACGTCAACCTTTCGGTTTCCAGCTCAAGATTGAAGCTCTTTCGTAGAGCCAATTATACTGTGTGACCATCTGGTTGGTTCGTGTGTATTGATAGCCGACGAAGCCCAGTATCATCAGCACGATTGTGTCGACGATATAGTAATGCAGCGAGAACATCGTACCGTCGAACAGCGCGTGATGGATGAACCGGATGCCGATGCCGAGGCCGAGCATATAGGCGAACAGCTGGATGAAGCTGCGCCATGTCTGGGCACTGGCCTTGCCGGTCATCCAGGCCGCCCAGCCGCCGAGCAGGCAGGTGACGAAGAAGAACTGCCAGATCGACTGTTCCTCGTAGAGAATGCCTTGCATGGGAAGTCTCCTGAACTCAGTGATGTCCGCCTTCGAGATAGGCGGCGCGCACTTCCGGATTGGCGAGCAGCTCCTTGCCGGTGCCGCTCATCGTCACATTGCCGTTGACCATGACATAACCGCGCGTGGCGAGCTTGAGCGCGCCGAACGCGTTCTGCTCGACCAGGAACACGGTCAGCCCTTGGGTGCGGTTCAATTCGCGGATGGCATCGAAGATCTGCTTGACGATCAGCGGCGCCAGACCCAGTGACGGTTCGTCGAGCAAAAGCAATTTCGGCCGCGCCATCAATGCGCGTCCGATCGACAGCATCTGCTGCTCGCCGCCCGACAACGTACCGCCCCGCTGGGCGATGCGCTCCTTCAGTCTGGGGAACAGCGTGAACACCTTCTCGACGTCCTCGCCATAGTGTTTGAGGTTGTCGAGGCTGGCGCCCATCTGCAGGTTTTCCATCACCGTCATGCGCGGGAAGATGCGCCGGCCCTCGGGTGACTGGGCAATCCGCATGCGTGCGATTTCGTGCGTCGGCAACTGGGTGATATCGGTCCCGGCGAAGGTGATGGTGCCCGTGCGGGCGCGTGGAGCCCCGAAGATGGTCATCATCAGCGTCGACTTGCCGGCGCCGTTGGCACCGATCAGCGCCACGATCTCACCTTGCTTGACGGTGACGTTGACGCCGTTCAGCGCACGGATGTTGCCGTAATAGGTCTCCACGCCCTTGATATCGAGCAGCGTTGTCGTGGCCATCACTTGCCCCCTCCACGCTTGCCCTGAGCGGGCTTGCCTGTGCTCGCGGCCTTGCCGGAAGCATGACTGGTCGCCACCTTGCCCGCATCGACACGGCGCGAGAATTCCGTATCCTTGCCCTGGCCGAGCAGCTTCGCCTGCTTGACCCATTCCTCGCGCGCGATGCGTCCGTCAAAGGCGAGATAAGCCTCGACTGCCTCGACATCGGCCTTCTTCCAGGCGCCGATCTGGTCGAAGTGGAAGATGCCGTGCTCGTTGAGCTTCTTCTCGTTGACCGCACCGATGCCCTTGATGCGGGTCAGATTGTCGGCCTTGCCGCCACGGGGGGCAGTGAGGCGGTTCGAAACGCCTTCGGCCTTCACGGCAGGGGCCTTGGCGGCCGTCTTCCTTGGTGCCGCTTTCTTCGCAGCGGGCTTGGCCGGCGCCGGTGCGACAGGCCTGCTTGCCACGGTCGCGGCGCGGGCATCGACCTGCGCTGCCTTCGAGGCGCCTTTCGACACTGTCACGCGTTCGCCTTCGCTATGGCCGACGGTGTCGCTCACCGGCCCGGCCAGATACGACGAAGATGTTCCCGGGCCATGCGCGGAGTCGGGACCGGTATCGAGCCGTTCGATGACGTCCTCGTCGCCGACTTCGGTCAGCACGGTCTCGACCTCCTCGTCGTCGACGCCGAGATAGGCGGCGATGACGCGCGGGTCGGTGCGCACCGATTGCGGATTGCCGTCGGAGATCTTGCGGCCATATTCCAGCACCACGACATGGTCGGAAATCTGCATGACCACCGACATGTCGTGCTCGATCAAGAGGATCGAGGTGCCTGAGGACTTCTTGATGTCCATCAGCAGCTCGTTGAGCGCCGCCGATTCCTTCGGGTTGAGGCCGGCCGCCGGCTCGTCGAGGCACAGCAGTTCAGGACCGGTGCACATGGCGCGCGCGATCTCGAGGCGCCGTTGCGCGCCATAGGGCAGGTCGCCGGCCGGATCGTCGGCGCGATCGACGAGATCGGCCTTTTCCAGCCAGTGCTTGGCAAGCTCCACCGATTCGGCTGAGGCCTTGCGGTAGCCGCTGAAGCCGAACAGGCCCAGGATCGTATAGCCCGAAGCCTTCATCAGCTTGTTGTGCTGGGCGACGAGCAGGTTCTCCAGCAGCGTCATGCCCGAGAATAGGCGGATGTTCTGGAAGGTGCGCGCCACCTTGGCGCGCGCCGGGATCTCGTGGTTGGGCAGCCGTTCCAGCAGGTAGCTGGAGCCATCGGCCCGGCTGAGCGTGATCATGCCTTCCGACGGCTTGTAGAAGCCGGTGATGCAGTTGAACACTGTGGTTTTGCCGGCGCCGTTGGGGCCGATCAGCGCGGTGATCTCGCCGCGCCTGGCGGTGAAGGACAGGTCGCCGATGGCGACCAGGCCGCCGAACTTCATCGACAGATGCTCGACCTGCAGGATGGCGTCGTTCATTTGCGTGGTCGCGTTCATCAGCCGTGGCCCTCCTTGGTGAAGGAGCCTGAGACAGCCCTTCGCTCCTTGAGGAAGGCGGTCGGTTCACGGCTGCCGACGAAGCCGCGCGGCTTCCACAGCATGACGATGACCATGGCCATGCCGAACAGAAGCATGCGGTAGAGTTCCGGTGTGAAATCGGGCCCGAAGACCTGCTTGAGGAAGTCGAGTTCGCGCAGCGCCTCGGTGCCGCCGATCATCACCATCGCGGCGACGGCGATGCCGACCAGCGACCCCATGCCGCCAAGAACGACGATGGCGAGGATAATGGCCGATTCCAGGAAGACAAAGGATTCGGGGCTGACGAAACCTTGCCGCGCGGCAAAGAACGAACCGGCGAAGCCGCCGAACATGGCGCCGGTGGCAAAGGCCGTCAGCTTGGTGGTGGTGGTGTTGATACCGAGCGAGCGGCAGGCGATCTCGTCCTCACGCAAGGCTTCCCAGGCGCGGCCGACCGGCAGGCGCCGCAGCCGGATGGTGACGAAGGCGGTTAGCAGGCAGAGCCCAAGGATCAGGTAGTAGAGGAAGATCTTGTAGTAGGCGCTGGACGTGGCGAGGTTCAGCACCTTGGCGATGTAATTCGGGTCCGACACGTTGAACGACATCAAGCCGAAGAAGCTGACCTTGGGAATGCCGGAGATGCCGGCCGACCCATTGGTGACTTCGCGCCAGTTGATCAGCACGAGGCGGATGATCTCGCCGAAGGCGAGCGTCACGATCGCCAGATAGTCGCCGCGCAGGCGCAGCACGGGAAAGCCGAGCAGCACCCCCCAGAGCGCGGCCATGGCGCCCGCGGCGGGCAACAATATCCAGAACGACAGGCCGAAATGGGTGGCGAGAAGCGCATAGGCATAGGCGCCAATCGCATAAAAAGCGACGTAGCCGAGATCGAGCAGACCGGCGAGGCCGACGACGATGTTCAGTCCCCAGGCCAGCATCACATAGATCAGGATCTGGATGCCGAAATTATCGACCCATTTCAACGAACCCTGCAACCCTCCGGTGATCGACCAGGCGTTGAGTGACAGCACCGCGACGACGAGGATCGGGTACAGCACCAACGCCGAGATGCCCAATTTGGTGAAGTTGGCATGGATGAAGGCGCGGAAGTAATAGATCACGCAGGCCAGCACATAGATGACCGCCAGGGCACGCAGGAATTGCAGATAGCCGGCCGGTTCTGCCCCAACCCATCCGGCGAGAGAGCTGTTGAACACGAACAGCAGCACCATGGCGACGACCGCTCCGATGAAGGTCGGCAGGGTGAAGGAGCGGGATGCCACACTTGCCGGCATGAGCCCGGTGGCGACATCGGCGATCTTCTGGTTGGCCATGAAGGGCTGGCCGTAGGCGACATAGAGGAAACGCCCGACTGCGGTGGCGATCACCACCGCGGCAAGCAGGCCCCAGCGCTGCACCACGACCAGTTCGTTGGACATGTTCTGGTCGGTCTTGAGGCCGATGAACAGTACGAACAGGCCAAGCGCGATGGCGCCGGCATAGAAGCCCTCGCGCAGCGCGCGCTGCATGGGCTTGGCGACGGTGTCGCTCGCACGAGATACGGTCACGGCCATGATCTCACACCTTTTCGACTTCTGGCCGGCCCAATATGCCGGAAGGCAGGAAGATCAGCACGATGGCCAGGATCGAGAACGCGGCGACGTCCTTGTAGTCGATCGAGAAATAGGCCGACCACATGCTCTCGATGAAGCCGATCAAGAGCCCGCCGAGCACGGCGCCCGGAAGCGAGCCGATGCCGCCAAGCACCGCGGCCGTGAACGCCTTCACGCCCGGCACGAAACCGTCCGAGAAGGCGATGACGCCGTAGTACATCAGGAACAGCGTGCCGGCGACGGCGGCAAGGGCTGCACCCATGATGAAGGTGATCGAGATGGTGCGATCGACGTCGATACCCAGCAATGCCGCCATCTTGCGGTCCTGCTCGCAGGCGCGTTGCGCCCGGCCAAGCGAGGTCTTGTTGACCAGGTACCAGAACACCGCCAGCAGCAAAGCGGTGACGATGACGATGATGATCTGCTTCAGCGACACGCTGACGCCGTTGATGTTGTAGACTTGGCTGACCATCGGCGGGATCGGCTTGTTGCGCGGCCCTTGTGTCACCTGGACGAAGTTCGACAGCGCGATCGACATGCCGATGGCGGTGATCAGCGGTGCCAGCCGGAACGAACCGCGCAGCGGCCGGTAGGCCACTTTCTCGATCGTCCAGTTGTAGAGGCTGGTAAGCAGCATCGCCACGATCATCATGACCAGCAGCGCGATGACCACGGGCACCGAATAAAACAGCGCGCCGAGGATGAGGAAGACGATCAGCGCCGTGAAGGCGCCCACCATGAAGATGTCGCCATGGGCGAAATTGATCATGCCGATGATGCCGTAGACCATCGTGTAGCCGATCGCGATCAGCCCATAGATCGATCCCAGCGTCAGCCCGTTGATAAGCTGCTGGACAAAGTACTGCATGTGTACATGGCTCCCCTGGAATGTCGCCCATGCAGACGCATTCCTTTTCGTATTTCCCCTAGTCGTAAAGTTTCGAGCCCGGATTGCAACGTGATTTTTTCGACCGCTCCGCGTGGTTCCAAGTCACGTCTTCCCGATCGCCCGCTTTTCGCGCCCAGCCCCTGGACTATCGCGGACCCTATCATTGGCACAACGCAATGTCTTTGACGATTGGGCTGCATCATGCGCTCCGTTTCGAAGAAATCGCCGTCAAAATTAGGTGATGAGAAGAATCGTTGCGTTCCTGACATGGTTCGTTTTTTCGTCACACTCCTTTCCGCAAGGTCAGGATTCTCCTACTTGACCACGAAACCATGCGCGAACGGATCGCGGTCGTCGATGAAGATGGTGTTCAGTCCGGTCATGCGTGCCCAGCCGCCGATCGACGGGATGATTGCCGGCTTGCCAGCCACGGTGACCTCCTTTTCGACCTTGCCCTTGAACAGCGAACCGATGATCGATTCATGGACGAAGGCGTCGCCTGCACTAAGCTTGCCCTTGGCGTGAAGCTGCGCCATGCGCGCCGATGTGCCAGTGCCGCAGGGCGAGCGGTCGATCGCCTTGTCGCCGTAGAAGACGGCATTACGGGCATCGGCTCCATCGACCGTCGGCCTGCCGGTCCACAGCATGTGCGACAACCCGGTGATGCCGGGATTCTCCGGATGCACGAAGGAATATTTCTCGTTGAGCCGCTGCCGCACCACCGGGCTCCAGGCGATGAGGTCGCCGGCGGAATAATCGGCCATGTCGCGATAGTTCGCCTGCGGTTCGACGATGGCGTAGAAATTACCGCCATAGGCCACATCGACGGTGATCTCGCCGAGCCCGGGACATTCGACCGTCAGGCCTGCGGCGTGGAGGAAGGACGGCACATTGGTGATGCGCACCTCCTCGACATACTCGCCGACCTGTTTGTATTCGGCGATGACCAGGCCGGCCGGCGTGTCGAGCCGCAGCACACCCGGCGTCTTCGGCTTGATCAGCCCGTGTTCGATGGCCATCGTCACCGTACCGATGGTGCCGTGGCCGCACATGGGCAGGCAACCGGACGTCTCGATGAACAGGATGGCGATGTCGCAATCCTCGCGTGTCGGCGGATAGAGGATCGAGCCGGACATCACGTCATGGCCGCGCGGCTCGAACATCAGGCCGGTGCGGATCCAGTCATATTCGGCGAGGAAATGCGCGCGCCGTTCCATCATCGTCGAGCCCTGCAACAGCGGACCGCCGCCGGCGACCAGCCGCACCGGGTTGCCGCAGGTGTGGCCGTCGATGCAGAAGAAGGATTTCTTGGCCATGTCGCTCCTCAAGATCAAAACCCGAAAAAATCAAAATCGTTGTGGGCCGAAGGGGGCCAGATCGACGGACGAAGTCTGCCCCAGAACGAATTCCCTGATCAACCGCCCGGTTGCAGCAGCCTGGGTCAGGCCGAGATGGCCGTGGCCGAAGGCGTAGATCACCGAGCGGCTTCGCGTCGCCTTGCCGATCACGGGCACCGAATCCGGCAGCGAGGGCCGGAACCCCATCCATTCGCGTCCGCCCGAGGGATCGAGTCCCGGCAGGAATTTCTGCGCCTTCTGCAAGAGCGCTTTCGACCTGTTGAAATTGGGTGGTCGCTCGATGCCGCCGAGTTCCACGGCACCGCCGACGCGCAGGCCCGTTTCGAGCCGAGTGATGACGAAGCCATGGCCCGAAAAGATCAGCTGCCGCCTGACGTCGAAGGCGCTCGTCGGCAGCGTCGTGTTGTAGCCGCGTTCAGTCTCCAGCGGAATGCGATCGCCAAGCTGCCGCGCCAGGAGGTGCGACCACGCGCCCGCCGCGACAACAAGGCGCCTGGCTTGCCTGCTCGTGCCATCGGCCAGCGTCAGCGTGACGCCGTCCTGATCCGCCGCGACGCGATCGACGCGGGCCATCTCGAAGCAGGCGCCCTTGGACTGCGCGTAAGCCCATACTGCCTTGCCGAGCAGTTTCGGATCGGCGACCGTCTTCCATCCCGGCACGAAGGTGCCCTTGACGAAGCGCGGTGACAACCCCGGCTGCAAGCCAGCCAGTTCTTCGCCTTCGACATGACGGAAGCCGATGCCGAAGCGCTCGCGTGCCGCCCAGCCCGACAGCGAGGTATGGAATTCCGCCTCGCTTTCGTAGAGCTCGAGCGAACCGTCCTCGCGAAGCATCAGCCGTGTGCCGGACCGATCGAGCAGATCCATCCATTCGGCTTCGGCAAGTTTCATCATGCCGGCCTGTGCCATCAGGCTCGCCTCGTATTTCGCCGGCGCGCCGGCGCGCCAGAACCGGATCAGCCAGGGCAGCAGTTTCGGCAGATAGGCCGGCGGGATGCTGAGCGGGCCGAGCGGATCGGCGAGCCATTTCGGCAGCTGCGGTATCATGCCCTTGTGCGCCAGCGGCAACACGTCGGAGAAGGCAAAGGCGGCGGCGTTGCCGGAGCTCGTCTCCTCGCAAATGCCCGTGCGGTCGAAAACCGTGACATCCAGCCCGGCCTCGGCAAGGAAGGCAGCCGCGCAGATGCCGATGATGCCGCCGCCGACGATGGCGATGTCTGTCCCTTCTCCCCGTTCACGGCGAGAAGGCGCCCGAAGGGCGGATGAGGAGCGGCGCCCCGCTTCTGTCGACTTGGAACTTCCTGTCACGTGGTCGCTGCCCTTCCCCTGCCGGCATCTTCTCCTTAGAACTGAGGCAGCGTCGGCCGTACCGCGAGCGCATCCTTGACGATCTTCTCGACGGTCTTGCGGCGTTCGCCCGACAGCGGCATGCGCGGCATGCGCACGCGGTCATTGGTGTTGATGGCGAACACTTCGGCAAGCTTGATGTTCTGCACCAGGTAGGTCGAGACATCGAGGTCGAGCAGCGGCCGGAACCAGCGGTAGATGGCGAGCGCCTCTTCGCGGCGGCCATGCTTCATCAGCTGGTAGATGGCGACGGTCTCGCGGGGGAAGGCGGTGACCAGGCCGGCCACCCAGCCGATGGCGCCGACCGACAGCGCCTCGAAGGCGAGATTGTCGACGCCGGTGAACAGGTCGTAGCGGCTGCCCAGGCGGTTGATGATCTCGGTCGAGCGGCGGATGTCGTCGGAGGATTCCTTGATGGCGACGAAGCGCTTGTCCGATGCCAGTTCCTCCATCTGGTCGACGGTGACGTCGACGCGGTAGGCGAGCCGGTTGGAATAGATCATGACCGGCAGGTCGCCGGCCTCGGCGACGGCGCGCAGGGCCGCCACCGTCTCTTCGGCGTTGGTGTGGTAAATCGGGCTCGGCACCACCATCAGGCCGTTGGCGCCTTCCTTGGCGGCGCGCCTGGCAATGCTGGCGGCCTCGCGGGTGCCGGCCTCGTTGACGGTCAGCAGCACCGGCTTCTTGCCTGCGACCTTCTGCGCGGTCTTCAGTACCTCGATCTTCTCGTCAGGCGACAGCATCGGCCCCTCGCCGAGCGAGCCGCAGACGATGATGCCGTCGCAGCCGGCCTCCATCTGCAAGCTGAAGCAACGCTCCATCTCCGCGTGGTCGAGCCGGTCGTCGGCGGTGAATTTGGTCGTGACGGCGGGGAAAACTCCGGTCCACATGGCTATCTCTCCATCTGATATATCAGCCGTATATCTGTTGGGAAAGCCGCTGTCAATGCGGAATCTGTTATGATATATTTTTGATATATCAGGAGACCGCCTTTGATATCCATGGAAGCAAGCACTGTGTCCGAGCCTGCGGCGATCAAGGCTTATCGCATCCTCGAACACATGATCGTCACGCTCGAACTGGCCCCGGCGAGTTTCATCACCGAGGGTTCCTTGATCGAGCGGCTGGCGCTCGGCCGCACGCCCGTGCGCGAGGCGATCCAGCGGCTGGCCTGGGAAGGACTGCTCGACGTCAGGCCCCGTGCCGGCATTGCGATAGCGCCTCTGCATCCCGGCGACTGGCTGCGCGTGCTCGACGCCCGGCGCGGCGTCGAGGTGGTGCTCGCACGATCAGCCGCCCGCTTCGTCACCCGCGAGGCCGCCGACCTGTTTCACGAGGCCGCGCTCGCCATGCAGAAAGCGGTCATTTCGGGCAATGTGCTTGCCTTCATCCAGGCCGACAAGGCACTCGACGAGGCGCTGGCGCTGGCCGCCGACAACCCGTTCGCCGCCCGGCTGGCCGCCCCCCTGCAGACCCACAGCCGCCGCTTCTGGTTCCGCTACAAGGCGGACACCGGACTGGCTGAATCCGCCGAGCACCATGTCGCATTGATCCGCTCGATCCTGGACGGCGACGAAGAAGGCGCCGCCAAGGACGCCAAGAAACTGATGGCGCTGCTGCGCGGCCATGCCGAGGTGGCCGCGACACGCTGAGTCAAGCGCCTGGCAAAGCCGCCTTGATCGTTGGGCTGTCCCAGCCCTCGCCGACCGACAGGATGCAACTCTGGCCCTTCGTGTCGGAAGCCAGAACCGTCCAACTGCCTTGTTCCGAAACGAACACCTCGAGGACCACATTGCGGTTGATTAGGCCGCGGCCGGCTTCGCTTTCGTGGAAGTTCTCACCGAGCGCTTTCACGATATCGGCGCGCGCCGCGCATTGCCCGGCCGCATTTGCCTGAGCAGCGCCCGAGCACATCGCCATCGCCGCAACGAACATTGTCGCCATAAGACGTCGTGTCATCTGACACCTCCTTGCGCCGGACGATGCAATGCCACCGGCCGCCGTGCGGCGCTCTGGTTGTCTGCCGCGCCTCCTCCACGGCAGGATTGCAGCCCTAAGTCCTGCGAGCCTCGCCGGTTCCATCACATTAGCGTTTGCAAAACAAAAGGCCCAAGTCCGGGGACTTAGGCCTCAGGTTCAATCGATCTTCTCATCCGCCCTGCGGCGAGTAAGACCGGACGAAGAAATCGTCCGGCTAGTTCATCGTCGGAATGACGAACTCGGCGCCGTCCTTGACGCCGGACGGCCAGCGCGAGGTCACCGTCTTGGTCTTGGTGTAGAAGCGGAACGCGTCCGGGCCGTGCTGGTTGAGGTCGCCGAAGGAAGATGCCTTCCAGCCGCCGAAGGTGTAGTAGGCGATCGGCACCGGGATCGGCACGTTGATGCCGACCATGCCGACCTGGACACGGCTGGCGAAGTCGCGCGCCGCGTCGCCGTCGCGGGTGAAGATGGCAACGCCATTGCCCATCTCATGGTCGTTGGCGAGCTTGAGGGCATTCTCATAGGTCGGCGCGCGTACCACGGACAGCACCGGCCCAAAGATCTCTTCCTTGTAGATGCGCATGTCGGGCGTGACGTTGTCGAACAGGCAACCGCCCATATAGTAGCCGTCCTCATAGCCCTGCATCCTGAAGCCGCGGCCGTCGACGACGAGCTTGGCGCCTTCCTTGACGCCGGTGTCGACGTAGCCCTTGACGCGCTCCAGCGCCTGGGCGGTGACCAGCGGGCCGAAATCGGCGGCCGAATCCGTCGACGGGCCGACCTTCAGGCTCTCGACGCGAGGGACGAGCTTCTCCATCAGCCGGTTGGCGGTGTCGTTGCCGACCGGCACGGCCACCGAGATCGCCATGCAGCGCTCGCCGGCCGAGCCGTAGCCGGCGCCGATCAGCGCGTCGACGGTCTGGTCCATGTCGGCGTCGGGCATGATGATCATGTGGTTCTTGGCGCCGCCGAAGCACTGCACGCGCTTGCCAGCCGCACAGCCGCGCGCATAGATGTACTGAGCGATCGGCGTCGAGCCGACAAAGCCGACGGCCTTGATGTCCGGATCGTCGAGGATAGCGTCGACCACCTCCTTGTCGCCGTTGACGACGTTGAGGATGCCGGCCGGCAGACCGGCCTCCAGGAACAGTTCGGCAATGCGCATCGGCACGCCCGGATCGCGCTCGGAAGGCTTCAGGATGAAGGCGTTGCCGCAGGCCAGCGCCGGGGCAATCTTCCACAGCGGGATCATCGCCGGGAAGTTGAACGGCGTGATGCCGGCGACGACGCCGAGCGGCTGGCGCATCGAATAGGCGTCGATGCCGGGGCCGGCGCCGTCGGTGAACTCACCCTTCATCATATGCGGCGCGCCGATGCAGACCTCGACCACTTCGAGGCCGCGCTGGATGTCGCCCTTGGCGTCGGCGATGGTCTTGCCATGTTCGCGCGCCAGGATCTCGGCCAGTTCGTCATAGTCGCGGGCAACCAGTTCGAGGAATTTCATCAGCACGCGCACGCGGCGCTGCGGATTGGTCGCGGCCCATTTGGGCTGCGCCGCCTTGGCGTTCTCGACCGCCGCGCGCAGTTCCGCCTGCGAGGCCAGCGCCACCGTGCCGCGCACGGTGCCGTCCATCGGCTGCATGACGTCCTGTTTGCGGCCGCTGGTGCCGGCGACACGCTTGCCGCCGATGAAATGACCGTAGTCGATCATGATTTCTCTCCCTTTGTTTGTGATGGCAGCATTGTCCGCCTTTGCGGCGGCGAAGGCAACGCGAGGGAGAACGCAACCGTTGTGCGTAAAATAGATAACAAGCAAGGCCTGTCCATCAATTGCCGCAAATGGTAGGGATTCTCATCATCGATGGAATGGTTATGTTGAGTTCCGTGGCGCCCCCCTCTGTCCTGCCGGATCATCCCCATGAATTGGGATGACGTCCGCATCTTCCTCGCCGTGGCGCGCGCCGGCCAGATCCTTGGCGCGGCGCGGCGGCTGGAGCTCAACCATGCCACCGTCTCGCGCCGCATCGCGGCCCTCGAGGAAGCCCTGAGGACGAAACTCTTCCGCCGGCTGACCACCGGCAGCGAGCTGACGCCGGCCGGCGAGCGCTTCCTCGACATCGCCGAGCGCATGGAAGGCGACATGATCGCCGCACGCTCGACCATATCAGGCGAAGGCGATGACGTGTCCGGAACCGTGCGCATCGGCGCACCCGACGGCTTCGGCGTTGCCTTCCTGGCCAAGCGGCTGGGCGAACTCACCGCCCTGCACCGCGAACTCACCATCCAGCTCGTGCCGGTGCCGCGCTCCTTCTCGCTGTCGCGGCGCGAGGCCGATATCGCGATTACCGTCGAGCGGCCGACCGAAGGCCGGCTGGTGGCGGGAAAGCTGGTCGACTATTCGCTCGGCCTGTTCGCCTCTCGCGCCTATGTCGACGCGCATGGCCTGCCCAAAACCGCCGCCGAACTCGGCCAGCACACCCTCATTGGCTATGTGCCGGACCTCATCGTCAGCCCTTCGCTCGATTATGCCGCGGAATTCAGCGCGGATTGGCGCACCAGCTTCGCCATCTCCTCGGCGCTCGGCCAGGCTGAAGCCGTGCGCTCCGGCGCCGGGATCGGCATCCTGCACACCTTCGTCGCCCGCTCAATGCCGGAACTGGTGGCCGTCGATGTGGTCGCGCCAATCCGCCGCGCTTACTGGCTGGTCTATCACGAATCGGTCAGGCCGCTGCGTCGCGTGCAGATCGTCGCCAGTTTCATCACCAAGGCGGTTGAACGCGAGCGGGGCCTCTTCCTATAGAAGCGCCGTCATTGGAAAAACACGGTCCAGATCCCCATAGGCCGCCTTTTCCTTGCCACAAAACCAGCCAGTGTGGCATCAGGCATGCGGCCTCGGCCATGAGAGGCGGGGCGCCGGGTGGGAAATCTTTCAGAAAGCTGGCGCGGATAGATATGCGAGCCGTTCTTGCCATCCTGCCGCTGCTGTTCGTCTCCGCATGCGCCAATCCATGGACAAAAATGCCGGAAGCCGAATTGCCCAAACCGATCCGCTACGTCATGGCGCGTCCCTCGCCTTTCGTCATCGGCAATTACTGCGGTCCCGGCACCCGCACCGGCGATCTGTCGGCCCGGCCGGTCGACCGCCTCGACGCCGTTTGTCGAATCCATGACGCCTGCTACATCGCCCGCCGCAACCATTGCGATTGCGATGGCGCCCTTGTCGCCTCGGCCAGGGCAATCCGCGATGACAGGACGGCGCCCCGCAAGATGCGCAGAGAGGCGGACCTACTGATCGCCACCTTCGCCATCCCTGTCTGCAAGGTCTTTCCGCACGGGTTCATGCCGCCGCGTGACCCGGCGCAGTTGAGCGCGATGAAGGCCGGAGCCGCCGGTTGAACCTCCGCACGGCCGTCATCCTCGCCCTGTTCGGGCTCATCGCCCTTGCCGGTTGTGCCGGTACGGGCCGCAATGCCTGCGACCTCCTGGCGGGACAAGAGGCTTGCGCACGGCCCTCGCTGTCGGCCGGCACGCCCGGGCCGCGGATCGCGGCGGCGCAGTTCTTTGGTAATGACGGCGGCAGCGACTATGAAAAACGGTTCCTGGCGCTGCTCGCCAATAACCAGCTCGGCGCCATGGACCGTGCCAACGGCACCGGCCCGTTCGGGCGCAACCGCCGCGATGTCCAGAACCGCGATTTCCAGGCGACATATTCGACGCTGCGGCAACTGGCCGGACCCGTCGCCAACGCACATCTACCGCCGGCCGGCACAGGCAGCGGCGACGGCCATTTCGACGGCCGCTGGCGGGCGTCGCGGCAGACGCTCTACATCGATGCGGCGGCGCGGCCCTCGGCCCCCAAGACTTTCGATTTCTCCGGCCTGCAGGCACGCAGCACCGAGATCGTCGTGCGCCAGGCGGGCGAGCAGCCTGCCGACATCGAAGGCACTTGCGACGGCGCATTGGCGATCCGCGCCGCCGGAGCCTCACGCACCATCTCCGCCGGCTCGGCATTTCGCTTTCGCCTGTCGGGCGGAGACGACACCGTCAGCCTGTTCCCGGGCGACAGCCTGAACCGCTGCACGGCAAGAATCCGCTCCAGCCTTGCCCCGGCCGGCGCGCCACTCATGATCCTGCGCGAAGAGACCGCGGATCCGGGGCTCTCCAGCTTCGACAGCCGCTACCAGCGCTGCCCGGTCCCCAATGGCGTCGGCCTCGACGCGCTTGAACGCGCCTTCTATGCCAGCCGCTGGCTGTCGCAGACCTGCGCCTTGCCGATCGGCGAGCCCAAGCTGCTGCGCAAGTCGAGAGACGGCTTCAACGCCAAGGTCGAGGCGCTGATGGGGGCGCCGCTGTCGGATGCGGCAATAGACAGAGGCGACCCCGAGCTGCCGCTCGATTTCTCCAGGGCGCCAAGGCTGAAGCTGATCTATCTGTCCTCGCTCGAATTCAAGGCCGACTTTTCCGGCTGCATCATGGAACGGCTGATCCGCCACCATGCAGCGCTTGGCACCAAGGTCCGCATCATGGTCACCGACGTGCTGGAGCGCGACAAGGACGACGCCATGCTGCACCGCCTGGCGGCCGAATTCCCCAATGTCGAGCTGCAGGAATATCGCTGGCAGGCAGACCATGGCGCGCCGATCGACGAACAGATTTCACAACTGCACAAAGTCCATCATATCAAGATGCTGGCGACGCTGGCGCGGGACCCCGCGCGTTCGCGCGTCATCATCGGCGGCCGCAACATCCATGACGGTTTCCTGTTCCATCAGCCGATCGACCTGTCGCGCTACCCGGACCTCGAGCAATACGGCAAGACCGACGGCTTTTCGCTGAACTACTATTCGAACTGGAGCGACTTCGACATCGAGTTCGCCGACAAGGCGACGGTCGAGACACTCGCCGCGCATCTGTCGACGATATGGCTGCGCGACGCCGACACCAACCTGGCGCGCCCCTTCTCCATCCCGGTCCACGCCGGCGGCCACCCCCGAGGCAATGCCCGGCATTTCATTTCGATGCCCTATGAGGACGACCATGCGCTGGAGGCCTATTTCGTCGAACTGGTCGACGCCGCCCAGCACCATATCCAGATCGTCAACCCTTACCTCAATCTGACGCCGAGCCTCGCCCGCGCCTTCGACAGGGCGCTCGCCCGTGGCGTCAAGATCGACATTGTCGGTCGCATCGACCTCAAGGGCGATATCGGCGGCAAGTTCCTCACCGCGCTCAACAAGCTGTTCGTCGAGAAATATGGCGACCGCATCGACATCCGCGAGTTCAAGGCACCCGACGTGGTGCTGCATTCCAAGATCATGATGATCGATGAAAGGCTGGTCGCCATCTCCTCGGTCAACCTCAACAACCGCAGCTTCTTCCACGATTCGGAGAACGGCATGATGGTGCTCGACCCCGCCTTCTACGCCAGGATGAAGCCGGTCTATGACGACTACCTCGCCCACTCGAACCCGGTTTCCACCAATGTGATGATCCCGTGGGCCTACCGGCTGCTGTTCGACGAGGCGTGGGTCAGGCAGGCGTTCTGATGCATGTCGCCCAAAGGTGGCCCGGTTTTGGGGCGACGACATGCGTCAAAGCAAAGAACAATGCGAGTCGGCCAGACGCGCGGGCGGCTATTTCAGATAGCGCTCCTGCGCCAGGGCGCGCACGTCGATGTCGGGCACCCGGTTCGAGATGATGTCGGCCAGCACCTTGGCCGAGCCGCAGGCCATGGTCCAGCCGAGCGTTCCATGGCCTGTGTTGAGAAAGAGGTTGGAAAGTTCGGTGCGGCCGATCAGCGGCGGTCCGTCCGGAGTCATCGGCCGCAGCCCGCACCAGAACGTCGCCTCGCGCATGGCGCCGGAGCCGGGAAAGAGATCGCCGACCGAGTGTTCGAGGGTGCGGCGCCGCGATTCGTGCAGCCTGAGATCGAAACCGGAAATCTCGGCCGTGCCGCCGACGCGGATGCGGTCGCCGAGCCGGGTGATCGCGACCTTGTAGGTTTCGTCCATCACCGTCGACACCGGGGCCAAGGCGGCGTCCTTGATCGGCACTGTTATCGAATAGCCCTTGACCGGATAGACCGGGATCGGCCGCTTCATCCGGCGCATGAAGCCCGCCGAATAGCTGCCCAACGCCATGACGTAGGCATCGGCCCCCTTCCAACCCTTGCTGGTGCTCAGGTTGGCGACCCGATTGCGACTGCGGATGACGCGCCAGATCGTCACGTCGTATTCGAACTTGACACCGCGCGCCACGCAGAGCTCGGTCAGCTTGTCGGTGAACATCTTGCAGTCGCCGGTCTCGTCATGCGGCAGCCTGAGACCGCCGACGAACTTCTCGCGCACCCCGGCCAGCGCCGGCTCGGCCGCGACACAGCCGTCCGGATCGAGGACTTCATAGGGCACGCCATATTTCTTCAGCACCTCGACATCGCCTGACGTGCCGTCGAGCTGCTTTTGCGTGCGAAACAGCTGCAGCGTGCCCTGGGTCCGCTCGTCATAAGCAATGCCCGTTGCTTCGCGCAGCGCCTTCAGCATGTCACGGCTGTATTCCGCCAGCGGCACCATGCGCGATTTGTTGATGGCGTAGCGCTCGGCGGTGCAGTTGCGCAGCATCTTGACCAGCCATGTCCACATAGGCGGGTCGAATGCCGGCCGCACCACCAGCGGGCCATGCTTCATCAAGAGCCACTTGATCGCCTTGAGCGGAATGCCGGGGCCGGCCCAAGGCGAGGCATAGCCGGGCGAAATCTCACCGGCATTGGCAAAGCTGGTCTCCAGCGCCGGGCCTTTCTGGCGGTCGATCACCGTCACCTCGTGGCCGGCCTCGGCGAGATAGTAGGCCGTGGTCACCCCGATGACGCCGCTGCCCAGCACCATGATCTTCATCATTCACTCCTTACGCCATGTCCTTCACGCCGATGGACACGGCAGCATCTGCGATTTGCGCACGATCACCGGCGAAAATCGATTCGTCTTCGCGACCATGCGCCGTGGCTTTTCACGCCGCCGACGGACCCGGATCGTCGTCTCTCCCTGTCTGCCGCATTCCTGCCGTCCCGCCAAGAGGCCGGATGGAGGTGTCGGCGCTGTAGACGAGGGTCAGGCCGTGCGGCCGCGGTCCGCCGGCGGCGGCTCTTTCCCGGGCTGCCCGCCGCGCGGCTTCCGGCTGATAGAGCACCGCCTTGATCCGGGTCGATTCGCGCCTGCCGTCGGGATGCTCGAGCGAGGCCGTCTGGCCTTGCGCCATGCCAAGCATGCACAGCCCGCGTCTGGTTGCCAGCGACAGGCTGGAGCCGACCGGTCCGCGCACTTCGTTCTGCACCAGGGTGCGCGTCTCGGTCGCACCGGCATCGACGCAAAACACCACCCGGCTGTTCAGCGTCACGATATCGGGTTCGACCGACTCGATGGGCACGACGCGGGCATTGGAAAGCTTCTCTTCGATCATCCGGACCATCGGATCCGCGAAGGCCCGTCGGCGCTCGAGCATCACCTCCAGGACGGCGAAATCCTTCGTGGTCAGCTGGCAGCTCCCGCTTTTCATCACCGCCTCCACGATCAGTGCTCGCCGCCGCCGGCGGGCGTATCGACGGCCTCCACGGTCACCGACAGTTTGTGGCCGCCACGACCGCTCCAGCACACCACTTGCCCGATGCTGGCGCCGACAAGCGCCGTTCCCATCGGCGTCAGCACCGAGATCCGGTTTTCGGCAATGTCTGCGTCGCCCGGATAGACCAGCGTGATGCGCTTGATGTCACCGACTTCACCGCGAACCGTGACTGTCGAGCCCATTCGCACCACGCCGGCCGGAATTGCCGCCGCTTCGGTGACCACCGCCCGATCCAGTTCCGCCAGCAGCTCTTCGGCCGTCTCGGGCGCGCGGTCGAGCACGGTCCTGGCCAGGCCGGTCAACCTTTCATGCTCGGTGTCGCTGATCAGAACCTGGGCGGATGGACGCAGTCCCGTTGCATGTTGCATGGCAAACCTCATGGATCGGCGCATCGGACGGATGCGCGCTTGCCGCGCTGATGGCGGCCTGATGAAAGCCGGCAGCCGCGGGGAGCGGTGCGGCTTGATGGCGATGGGTGGATGTATGGATGCCCCGGTACGGACGAACGCCGGAAGGCGGCCGCGCCGGGGCTACGATCCCGCGATCGGGCAGACCCTGAACAAGGTTCTGATATAAGCGAGGTTGCTCATGCGCCGAACCTTGCCGACAGACGTCCGCTTGTCAAGCGCGGCCAAACCGCTCAACCACCGACATAGCGCCGGTGGAACCGCCTGCCGAGACTGGCCAGGATTTCGTAACCGATGGTGCCGGCATGGCCGGCGGCTTCGTCGACGCTTTGCGAAGGGCCGAGCAGTTCGACGAGATCCCCTTCGCGAAGCTTGCCGGACGGCAAGGCGGAAATGTCGAGAATGATCGAATCCATCGACACGCGTCCGAGGAAAGGCAGGCGCGCCCCCTCGAACCAGGCGGCCGACGCGGACCGGCGCAGCCAGCCATCCGCATAGCCGAACGAGATCGTCGCCAGACTGAGCGGCCCTTCCGCATGATAGGTATGGCCATAGCCGATGCCTGTGCCTTTTGCGGCGTTGCGCGTCTGCGCCACCTTGGCCTGCAGCCGCACCACCGGCAGCATCGGGTTGGGTTCGGCAGGCGTCGGATTGATGCCGTAGAGCGCGGCGCCGGGGCGGACGAGACCATGATGATAGGACGGCCCGAGAAAGATGCCGGAGGAATTGGCGAGCGAGGCGGGCGCCCCTGGCAGCATGGCGCGCAACCGTTCGAAGGCCAGCCGCTGCTGTTCATTGGCGGGATGGCGCGGCTCGTCGGCGCAGGCCAGGTGGCTCATCACATATCTGACGCCGACGCCGTCGAACGCGCTGCCATCCCGGGCCAGCGCCTCGACTTCGGCTGGTGCCATGCCAAGCCGCGACATGCCGCTGTCGACCTGGATGGCGGCCGGAAGTTTTCGGCCAGCGCGATGTGCCGCCGCACGCCAGGCCTTCAACTGCGCGCTACTGTTGACGACCGCGCAGAGATCGGACGCGACCGCTTCCGGCTCGGAGCCCGGCGGCAGTCCGTTCAGCACGTAGATTTCAGGTCCGGCCCCGATCGCCTTGCGGAGCGCGATGCCTTCGGCCAGCAGCGCGACGAAGAAGGTGTCGCAGCCTTCTTCCGCCAGCGCCGATGCCACTTGGCTCGCGCCGAGACCGTAGCCGTCGGCCTTGACCACGCCGGCGCAGCGTGCACCGCCCAGCCTTGCCTTCAGCCGCCGATAGTTTTCGCGGATCGCACCGAGATCGATGGTGAGAATCGCCCCGGCCGCCGCCTCGCTTACGGCAGCGACATCATCGGGCAGCAATGTTGTGGGGGCGTCGTTCATGGCGACCCTCCTTGTAGCGGATTAGCATCAATAGAACCGACGCGCCGGCGCGGCAACCAAGGTCCTTCAAACCCAGTCGCAACTCGTCCAGCTATGGCACCAAGTGCCGGAACGCCGCCACCACGTCTTCATAGACGCTGCGCTTGAACGGCACGATAAGGTCGGGAAGATCCTGCATCGACCGCCACGACCATTTGTCGAATTCGGCGGTGTGGCCGCCCGGCGGCGGATTGATTTGGATCTCGCTGGTATCGCCATGGAAGCGGAACGCGAACCATTTCTGCGTCTGACCGCGATACCTGCCCTTGAACGCAATGCCGACGAGATGATCCGGTAGGTCATAGTTGATCCAGTCCGGCGCCTCGGCCAGCAGCGAGACGCTGCGCATGCCGGTCTCCTCATAGAGCTCCCGCTCTGCCGCCTGCAGCGGCTCCTCGCCCGTGTCGATGCCGCCTTGCGGCATCTGCCAGAGCTGCGTCGTGCCGGCGAACTCGCTGTCGGGTTCGGCGATGCGATGCCCGACCCAGACCAGCCCCTCGCCATTGAGAATCATCAACCCGACACAGGGGCGATAGGGCAGCGTTTCGCGGTCGACTTTTTTTGCCATAAGTAAAGTTCCAGCCGTTTTGAGAATTCGCTCTGGTGAGGCAGGTGGCGAGTGATTTCGAGAACCGGAGCGGAGCGTACTTAAAGTGCGCGAGGACCGGAAGCGCAGAAAGCGCCGCCAGATGCCCGCCGGAGTAGAATTATCAAGACGGCTGTCAGCCTTTTTGCGGATCGACAGCCACCGCTGAAATCGGCACGATCTCGATGCCTCGTTTCTTGGCCTCGACCACCCATGACGAGACCGTGTCGACCGTCAGGTCGAAAGCCGAGCCGATGCCGACGGCGGTACCCTTGGCACGCGCGGTCGCTTCGAGACTGTCGAGCTTCTTCAGGATGGCGCCGCGATCCTGCACCGCGTCGATCGCCATGTCGCCGGCGACGAAGGGCACGCCGTCCTTCAGCGCCATGTCTGGAGCCAGGCTGCGCGCCGACGAGCCGTCGTCGATATAGGCGAGGCCCCTTTTGCCGAGCTCGGCCATGAACGGCTGCATCGCCGCCGCGTCGGAGGAAAAACGCGCGCCCATATAGTTCATGACACCGGTATAGTTCGTCGTCCGCGACAGCGCCCAGTGCAGATTCCTGAGATTCTCGTCGGGGGTCGCCGCCACCGTCAGCGTGTTGCGGCCGGGGTTGACGTTGGGGTAGTCGAACGGTTCGAGCGGCACCTGCATGACGATCTCGTGGCCGCTCTGCCTCGCGGCCTGCATCCAGCGACCGATACTGTTGCCCTGCGGCGCGAAGGCCAGCGTCACTTCCGCCGGCAGCTTGGCAATCGCCGCCTGGGTACCGGTCTGTGAAACAGCGAGCCCGCCGATGACGATCGCCACACGTGCGCCACGCGCGCCGGACCATGGCCGCGCATAGACGTCGAACGGCCGCCGACCATCGGCGGAACGCATCGGCAAGGGCCCGGTTTCACTGGTTTCGATCAGCGCCCTATCGGGAATATGCGCGATCTTGAGGTTCTGGCCGACGGTCGACGGATCGCGAATGACGATTGCCGCCTTGGGCGGGCCATCGCCTTCTTCCGTCTGTACATGGATGATCTGCGGACCGCCCGTCTTCGCCGGCGTATCCACCTTTGGCGTCGCTGCCGGGGCCAACCCGGGAGGCGACGCGGCGGGCTCGGCAGCCGCTGTCACTTTCGGCATCGAAACGGCGACTTCCTGCGGTTTTCGAAACGGCTTTTCCCTGAGCGCGATCGCGGCCGAGACGCCGACCACGGCCAGCACCACCGCGCTTGCCGCGATCATGCCTACGCTGATCTTGCCGGCGGCACGCGGCGCCCGGACAGTCTGTCCAAGCGGGCGTTCGATGTCCTTGCCGATATCAGCCAAGCCCTGTCCCCGGTGCACGGTCCGAAGGCGACCTCCTTCGGCAACACATGCACGAATTCATCAATCCTGGCGCCCTTTGGCGCCGTATCTGGAGGTCCGGTCCTGCCCCCGAATCAAACTGCCGGAACCTTTCGGCCCCGGCAGCATCGCATTGCTTCGTTCAACCGGCCAGACCGGTTGCCGGCCTTACTGGTTGAGCACGGCCTTTTCCGGATTGGGCGGGAAGGCCGGATCGGTCTTCTGGCCGCGCAGCAGCTGCTCGGCGTAGATGAGCTGCAGGTCGTCCTTCGGATCCGGCGGCACATAGGCTGCAGAGCCGGAGCCGGTCTTGCTCTCGTCGGCGCCCTTGATATGGCCCTTGAGGTCGGACTCGCCGCGCGTCAAATCCCTGCCCTGCAGTTCCGGCGGCAACGGCTGGTCGACCTTGATGTCGGGCGTGATGCCCTTGCCCTGGATCGACTTGCCCGACGGCGTGTAGTAGAGCGCCGTCGTCAGCCTGAGCGCGCCATTCTCGCCGAGCGGAATGATGGTCTGCACCGAGCCCTTGCCGAAGGACTGCGTGCCGACCACCGTGACGCGGCGCAGATCCTGCAGCGCACCGGCGACGATTTCCGACGCACTGGCCGAGCCGCCATTGACAAGCACGATCATCGGCTTGCCGTTGATGTCGTCGGTCTGCTTGGGCTTGGCGTCGAAGCGGGTGACGTCCTTCGGATCGCGGCCGCGTGTCGAGACGATCTCGCCGCGCTTGAGGAAGGCGTCCGAGACGCTCACCGCCTGGTCGAGCAGGCCGCCCGGGTTGAGGCGCAGATCGAGCACATAGCCCTTGAGCTTGTCGTCCGGCACCTGCTTCTTGATGGTGTCGATGGCGTTCTCGAGGTCGTCATAGGTCTTTTCGGTGAAGGAGGTGATCTTCATGTAGCCGATGTCGTTCTCGACCCGGAACTTGACCGCCTTGACCTTGATGATGTCGCGCACGACGGTCAACTCGATCGGCTTGTCGGCGCCCTGGCGCAGGATGGTCAGCTTGATCGGCGTATTGACCAGGCCGCGCATCTTGTCGACCGCGTCGTTGAGCGTCAGGCCGCGAACCTCCTCGCCGTCGATCTTGGCGATATAGTCGCCGGCCAGCACGCCCGCCTTGGCGGCCGGCGTGTCGTCGATCGGCGTGATCACCTTGACCAGGTCGTTCTCCATGGTGACCTCGATACCGAGGCCGCCGAACTCGCCCTTGGTCTGCACGCGCATGTCCTGCGCCTGTTCGGCGTTCATGTACGAGGAATGCGGGTCGAGCGAGGAAAGCATGCCGTTGATGGCGTTCTCGACCAGCGACTTGTCGTCGGGCGGGGTCACATACTGTGCCCGCACCCGCTCGAAGATGTCACCGAAGATCGCCAGTTGCTTGTAGGTCTCCGACCCTGCAGCGTTCGCCGCCGAGCCGGGTGCGCCATAGACAAGGCTCATGGCGGACGCGCCCATCAGCGCACCGGCAAACAGAAGCGACAGTTTCCGCATCATTTCACGTCCTTCCAGAAAAACGGTCCGCCCACCATGGGGCCGGATCGACGGGTTTTCCATCCTTGCGGAACTCGACATAGAGTTCCGGCGTGGCATTTCCATTCTTCGAAACCGAGGTGCTTGCCACCCGGGCTTCTCCCATCGCGCCGACCGGCTCTCCTGCGAGCACTGACTGGCCAGTCGCGACGCTGATTCTGCTCATCCCAGCCAGGACGACATGATAACCGTCGCCGGCATTGAGGATCAAGAGTTGACCATACGAGCGAAACGGCCCCGCATAAAGCACATTCCCATCCGCCGGCGCGGTAACGATGGCTCCCGATTGTGTCGCAACCATGTCCCCAAGCATCAAGGCGCCGTTACCGTCGTCGGCGCCGAACCGGCGTTTGATGCGGCCGGTGACCGGCAAGGCGATCTGTCCCTGCAGTGCCGAGAAAGGCGCCGCCGCGGTCAACCTGTTGCCTTCGGGAACCGGCAGCGATGCCGTCTGGTCGCCACCGGGCTCGGTGCCGCCGGCCTGGCCCGCGGCGGCTGCCTTCGCGGCATCGGCGGCCTTGCGGTTCTTGTCCGCCTGCGCTTCGAGCGAGGCGATCAGATCCTTCAGGCTGCTGGCCCTGGCCGCCAACTGCTCGGAACGCTGCTGTTCGGCCGCCATCTGTGCCTTCGTGTCGGCCTCGAGCTTCTGCTTGGCCTCCAGCAGCATGCCGAGCCGCTTCTTCTCCGCCGCCTGGTCGCCGACCGCAGCCGTCAGCCGCGCCCGTTCGGCCTCGATCGAGGCCGTCACCCGGGTCTGCTCCTTGAGGTCGGCCAGCAGGCTGTCGGTCTGCTGACGCAGTTCCGGCACCACGGCGCCGAGCAGGATGGCGCTGCGCACCGACGAGAGCGCGTCCTCCGGCTTGACCAGGATCGCCGGCGGCGGATTGAGCCCCATGCGCTGCAGGGCGCCCAGCACTTCTGCCAACACGTCGCGCCGCGCCGCCAGTGAGGCGCGGATCTTCTGTTGCTGGCCCTTCAGCCCTTCCAGCTTGGCGCCGATGTCCTCGATGTCCTGGCCAAGCTTCTGTTCGGTCATCGCCGACTGGATGAGTGCCGCGGTGATCGAGGCGTGGTCCTTCTTGACCGCGGCGATATCGGCGGCGAGCTTTGCCAGCCGTTCCGACGACAGCGTTATTTCCTTGGAAACCTGCTCGTATTCGGCGCGGCTCTGGTCCGGATCGGGGGCCATGTCGAGATTGTTTTCGGCCCGCACCGCATGGAGCGACAGAAGCACCGCCGCCGCCGCGATACCGCAGCGTGCGCGCCAGGAGCCCCCGGTCGATGAGCCCGTCGTCGATTTCCAGCCTTCAGCCATTCGCGATCGATTCTATCCGCGGCTTCGTTAACGAATCATCAACCATGTTGGCGCCCGCCACCCCAAACGGTTCGCAATAACGCCCTGCGAACGAAAAGCAGCCTCCCACGGTGAATTTTACGCGGCATTGGGGCTAAATTCGGTGCGACCCAGCGGCTTTCAGGATCTGTGATAGGGATGGCCCGACAGGATCGTCGCCACCCTGTAGAGTTGTTCGCCCAGCATCACGCGCACCAGCTGATGCGGCCAGGTGAGCGCCCCGAACGACATCACCAGCTCGGCCTGGTCACGCAGTGGCGGATCGTGGCCGTCGGCGCCACCAATGGCCAGCACCAGCGCCTTGCGTCCGCCATCGCGCAACTGTCCGATTCGGTCGGCGAAATCCTGCGAGGACAGGCTCTTGCCTCTTTCATCGAGCAGGATCAATGCCGTGCCTGGCTGCAGCTGCGCCTGCAGGCGCGAACCTTCGTCGCGCTGGCGCTCGGCGGCGCTCTGTGCACGGCCCTCGGCGATCTCGATGATGCCGGCGAATTCGAGCCCCACGGCGGGTCCGCTCTTGGCGAAGCGCTCGAAATAGCGGTCGGCCAACTCCCGCTCGGGGCCGGCTTTCATTCGGCCCACGGCATGAACTGAAATCTTCATCCTCGCCTCTATGAGCCGCTAATGCATGTCACCCAAGGGGAAACCGATTTTGGGACAACGACATGCATCGAAACAAAATCGGCTCAGTGGAGGGTCTCTTCCTCGAGATCCGGCGCCTGCCACATCTTTTCGAGATTGTAGAATTCGCGGACTTCGGGGCGGAAGACATGGACGATGATATCGCCAGAATCGATCAGGACCCAGTCGGCGCCGGAGAGCCCCTCGACGCGCGCGGAGCCGAGGCCGGCATCCTTGAGCGCCTTGAGGAGATGATCGGCGACAGCCGCGACATGACGGTGCGATCGACCCGACGCGACGACCATGTAGTCGCCGAGGCTCGATTTCCCCTGAATGTCGATTGAGACAATATTTTCGGCCTTGGAGTCTTCCAGACTGGCAAGGACTGTCTTGATGGCACGGGACACGGCGTCGTCTACGCTGATCCTGGCCGGCGAAGGCATGATATCGGCCTTCTTCCGCAGTGCTGTTCTCAGTGTATTTCCTTTCGCAGCAAGAACAACCAAATCACCCCTGAAAGCAGGTGACACCCCTTAGATAGGCAGAGTTCCGTTGCAGTTTCAAGACGGAGCCCCAACTCATGCGAACTCGCCGACCGGCATATTGTTCCGCGCGAGACGCAAAACATCGGAACCCAGGCGTTCCGCAGCGGTTATCGGCTGACCGACCAACCGGAATCACGTCATGCCGATCGACCCGCAAAACACCCTTCTCACCGTCCAGGCCGGCCTTGCGCAGCTGAGTACGCTGATCGTCTCCTATTCCTTCTCCGCCATCGGCGCCGTCATCCTCCTGGTGGTCGGCTACATCGTTGCCAACCTTGCCGAGCGCTCGATCTCGGCTGGCCTCGGCCATATCCACGGATTCGATGCGACCCTGCGGCATTTCTTTTCCAAGATCGTCCGCTACGCCATCCTGATCCTCGTCGTCATCATGGTGCTCGGCCAGTTCGGCGTGCAGACCGCATCGATCATCGCCGCGATCGGCGCCATCGGCCTGGCCATCGGCCTCGCTTTGCAAGGCACGCTGCAGAACATCGCGGCCGGCATCATGCTGCTCGCGCTGCGGCCGTTCCGCATCGGCGAATCCGTCGAGGTCGGCGCCATTGCCGGTTCGGTCGAGGAAATCGGCCTCTTCGCCACCAAGCTCAGGACCGCCGACGGCGTCTACATACTGGCGCCCAATTCGACGCTGTGGAACCAGCCGGTACGCAATTTCACCCGCAACGGCGTGCGCCGCACCGACATCACGCTCGGCATCGGCTCCCGGAACGACATAGACGGCGCGCAGAAGACATTGCTTGCCATTGCCGGCGCCGAGAAGCGCATCCGCCGCGAACCGGGACCGATCGCCTTCGTGGCCGGGCTCGGCGATACGACCGTTTCGCTCACCTTGCGCTACTGGACCGCGGCTGCGGACTATTTCGCCACCCAGATCGACATGACGAAACGCGCCAAGCAGGCCTTCGACAGCGAGCGCATTTCCATCCCACTGCCACCTCCGGAAGCGCCCGAAGCCCGCAAGCAGTAATCAGTCGCCCCTGTGGCGGCCCTCTTCGTCCGGCGCGAAGGCGAGTTCCACCGGCAACGGCGCTTGCGCCGACATCGGCGCGAAACTGCCCGTTGCGGCCGCCGGAACAGGCCTCGCCGCGATCACTCGCCACAATACGAACAGGCAGAATGCCGAGGCGATGACGATGCCGACATAAATGAATGTTGCCGTGCCGAAGACCACGGAAAGCGCCGTGACGATGCCCGGCACGATGAAGCCGGCGAGCGACCAGGCAAACAGCATCGAGCTCGACAGGGCAAGCAGTTCATCCTTCCTGCCGCGATCGGCGGCATGCGCGCTGGAGAGCGCGTAGATCGATTCCGCCGCTCCGTCCCAGATCAGGTAGATCACCACCAGGACCATCAGCGCACCGCCGTCGAAGGCGATGGCGAGCACGCTGGCGACGACCGCGAGCGCCGCAGCGCCGGCAAGCACATAGCGCCGGTCCGTGCGGTCGGAAAGCCAGCCGAGCGGTATCTGCAGGATCAGGGTGCCGACCGGCATTGCCGACAGCAGCAGCGCGACATCGGCCTGGCTGTAGCCTTTGGCCGTGGCGTGGATGGGCGCGAAGCCGGACACGATCATCGACAGGCCGCCGACCGCCAGCATGCCGGCGACGCCGACCGGCGAAATCCGCCACGCCTGGCGCAACGCCACCGAAGCCGCCCGCGGCGCCGGCGGCTGGGCAAGGCGCGTCATGCCGACAGGCAGGATCGACAGAGCGGTAAAGGCAATGCCGATCAGCGACGCGGCGGCCGTGTGGATGTCGATGACGGCAAGCGTCGCATAGCCGACGCCAAGACCGGCGATGTAGGCGACGTAGAACACGGCCATTACCCGGCCGCGTATGGCGTTCGGCAGCGCGTCGTTGAGCCAGCTCTGCGCGACGATGAACAGGCCGCATATGGCAAAGCCGTAAAGCGCGCGTGCCACGATCCACAGCAGCGGATGCGGCGCGGCGCCGATGGCGGCATTGGACAGCGCGATCAGCGCCGACAGCACCATGAAGGCGCGAGCGTGGCCGACCCTGCGCACCAGCGGCCCGGTCAGTATGCAGCCGGCAAGGCCGCCGGCCGACAGCCCGGTGACGATCAGCCCGGCCCAGGTCGGATCGAAACCCTCAGCGCCGAGCCGCACCGGGATATAGGCGAACATCAGCCCGTTGCCGATCGCAATCAGCGCCATCGACACGATGACGCTGGCAATCGCGATCAGCGGCGTGGGTGCACTGCCTTGTTCCGGATCGACTGCGGATTGGGTCTTGGTTTGAATTGCCATGGCCGGCCAGCATCGCTGATTGGCTGAGAAACCACCGCTGTAAAAACGACATGTCGGGCGTCCGAAACGCTGGCTCTTCCTGCCGCCGAGGGGCCTTATCCCTTCGCCAGCTCGCGGATCGCGGTCGACGACAGCGAGGAGCGCGGACCGTGAATGAAAGTCCAGGCCGGCGCCTTCATCCGCGCAAGCCTTGGCGCATCCCCTTCGTCGATGCGGGCGTAATCGAAGGTCTTGGCGACAACCGACGACAGGAACGACAGCGTGGCGCCCGGACGGTCGATGACCGCGATCGGAAAGGTGAGCACAATCTCGCGCCAGCGCTGCCAGTGATGGAAGTCACGCAGGGAGTCGGCGCCCATGATCCAGACGAAGTCGACGCCGGGATTGCGCGCCTTGACCAGAGCCAGCGTGTCGGCGGTGTAGCGCACATTGTGCGCCGCCTCGAAGGCGGTGACCTTGATCTTCGGGTTCTTGGCGATCCGCTCCGACAGCTGCAGCCGTTCGACCAGCGGCGCCAATTCCCTGGCGCTCTTCAACGGGTTGCCTGGAGTCACCATCCACCACAGCTGGTCGAGCGCCAGGCGCCGCAAAGCGATTTCGGCAACCAATGCGTGGCCGGCATGCGGCGGGTTGAACGAACCCCCGAACAGGCCGACGGTGAGGCCCTTTTCGGCATGCGGCATCTTGAGGTAGCTGGCGGGGGCCGTGGGTGGGGAAGGAGACAGCATCGCGCTAGGCACCCCCCTCTGTCCTGCCGGACATCTCCCCCGCAAGGGGGGAGAACAGCAGTTTCGGCGAAGGCGTAAATCTGGCTGCGTCGAATACTGGCGAAGCCAGAGATATCAGCCAATCTCCCCCCTTGCGGGGGAGATGTCCGGCAGGACAGAGGGGGGTGCCTGGGCGCAAGCTTCAGGCCCTTTGGGCAAGCAACAGCATCAAGGCCTCACCTGCCCTGACCCGCGCACGCGGTATTTGAACGAGGTCAGCTGTTCGACGCCGACCGGCCCGCGCGCGTGCATCTTGCCGGTGGCGATGCCGATCTCGGCGCCCATGCCGAACTCGCCGCCATCGGCGAACTGCGTCGAGGCGTTGTGCAGCAGGATCGCCGAATCGATCTCGTTGAAGAACCGTTCGACGGCCTTCGCGTCCTCGGCGACGATCGCCTCGGTATGGTGCGAGGAAAAGGTCTCGATGTGGTCGATCGCGCCACTGATGCCATCGACCAGCTTCACCGCGATGATGGCGTCGAGATATTCCGTCACCCAGTCGGCCTCGGTCGCCGGCTTGGCGTCGAAGAAGACCTTCATCACCTCGGCATCGGCATGGATTTCACAACCGGCGACGCGCAGCGCTTCGAGGATCGGCACCAAGTGGGTGGTGGCGACGGCGCGGTCGACCAGCAGCGTTTCGGCGGCGCCGCAGACGCCGGTGCGCCGCATCTTGGCGTTGACCGCAATCCGCACCGCCATGTCGAGTTCGGCGGAGCCGTCGATATAGAGATGGCAGATGCCTTCGAGATGGGCGAAGACAGGCACTCGCGCCTCGCTCTGCACCCGCCCAACCAGGCTTTTGCCGCCGCGCGGAATGATGACGTCGAGATTGCCGCCAAGCCCCTTGAGCATTTCGCCGACCGCGGCGCGGTCGGTGGTCGGCACCAGCTGGATGGCATCCTCGGGCAGACGGGCCGCCTTCAGTCCCTCGACCAGGCAGGCGTGGATCGCCGAGGAGGAATTGAGCGAATCCGAGCCGCCGCGCAAGATCACCGGATTGCCGGCCTTGAGGCAGAGTGCGCCGGCATCCGCCGTCACGTTCGGCCGGCTTTCATAGATGACGCCGACGACACCGAGCGGCGTACGCACGCGCTCGATGTGCAGGCCGTTCGGCCGCTCCCATGTGGCGATGATATCACCAACCGGATCCTTGAGCCCGGCAATTTCACGGATGCCGTCCGCCATGGCGCGGATGCGCGCCGGATCGAGTTTCAGCCGGTCCATGAAAGAGCCGGAAAGCCCGGATTCGTGGCCATTCGAGACATCGATGGCATTGGCGTCGAGAATGTCCCGTTCCCGGGTGACGATTGCGTCCGCCATGGCGGCAAGCGCGGCGTTCTTGGCGGCGGTGGTGGCAATGGCCAGCGGTCGGGCGGCAGCGCGGGCGCGGCGGCCGATATCGGCCATCAGCGCCACGGTGTCGTCCCCGGATTTTTCATGCAGCTTCAGCATGGCTCATCCTCCGCTTATGTCGCCTTCGGCCCGTACTTCGTCACTGGCCCGTACTTCGTCGCTGGCCCGTACTTCGTCGCTGGCCCGTACTTGGTCACTAGCCCGTACTTGGTCACCAGAATGACTCACCACAAGATCGTCGCGGTGGATCATCGCCGAACGCGCCTCGTAACCGAGCACCGTCTCGATCTCGGCCGTCTTCAGGCCAGCGATCCTTACGGCATCGGCGGCATCGTAGGCAACCAGCCCGCGCGCGATCTCGCGGCCCTCGGGCGACAGGATCGCCACCGTGTCGCCGCGCGAGAAATTGCCGCTGACCAGTTTGACGCCGGCCGGCAGCAACGACTTTCCCGAAATGAGCGCGCCGATGGCGCCGGCATCGACGGTCAGGCGCCCGGCCGGTTCGAGCTGGCCGGCGATCCAGGTCTTGTAGCCTTTCACCGGATTGGCGCTGGGCTTGAAGAACGTCGCGCGCTCGCCGCGTTCGATCGCCATCAGCGGCGACAGCCGGGTGCCGGAGGTGATGATCATCGCGGTGCCCGCCGCATTGGCGATCTTGCCGGCATCGAGCTTGGTTCGCATGCCGCCGCGCGACAGTTCCGAGGCCGCCGCACCCGCCATCGCCTCGATGTCGGGCGTGATACGGTCGACCACCGGAATGAATTTGGCTTGCGGATCGCGCGCGGGCGGCGCGGTGTAGAGCCCGTCGATGTCGGACAGCAGCACCAGAAGGTCGGCGCCCATCATCGTCGCCACGCGCGCGGCCAGCCGGTCATTGTCGCCATAGCGGATTTCGGAGGTCGCCACCGTGTCGTTCTCGTTGATGACCGGCACTGCCTTCATCTTGAGCAGCGTCGAGATCGTCGCGCGTGCGTTGAGGTAGCGGCGGCGCTCCTCGGTGTCGCCGAGCGTCAAAAGGATCTGGCCCGATTTCAGGCTACCCTTGCCGAGCGCGTCCGACCAGGCGCCGGCGAGCGCGATCTGGCCGACGGCGGCCGCTGCCTGGCTTTCCTCGAGCTTCAAGGCTCTTTTGCCGAGGCCGAGAATGGTGCGGCCAAGCGCGATGGCGCCCGACGACACGACGAGGATCTCGGCACCGCCCTGAGCAAGCACGGCGATATCCTCGGCGAGCGAGGCCAGCCAATCGCGCTTCAGGCCGCTGGCGCGGTCGACGAGCAGCGCCGAGCCGATCTTGACGGTGATACGCCGGTATTTCCTGAGCGACTGCATGGCCCTACTTTTCCCAGCGCGTCTCGACCGGGGCGGCAATTTGCGATCGGGCTTCGGCGATCACCGCCATCAGCGCGCGCTGCACCGCCTCGACGCCCTCGCCGGTGACGGCGGACAGAAGCATCGGCGCACGTCCGGCGGCGCGCTTCAGTGAAGCGACCTTCTTCTTGCGCGCGTCGGCGTCGAGCGTGTCGACCTGGCTCAGCGCCAGGATCTCGACCTTGTCGGTCAGGCCGTGGCCATAGGCTTCGAGTTCGGCGCGCACGGTCTTGTAGGCCTTGCCCGGATTTTCCTCCTGCGCCGAGACCAGGTGCAGCAGCACACGCGTACGCTCGACATGGCCGAGGAAGCGGTCGCCGATGCCGACGCCTTCATGCGCGCCTTCGATCAGACCCGGGATATCGGCGATGACGAACTCGCGCGCATCGATGCGCGCGACGCCGAGGCCCGGATGCAGCGTCGTGAACGGATAGTCGGCGATCTTCGGCTTCGCCGCGGTGACGGCCGCCAGGAACGTCGATTTGCCGGCATTGGGCAGCCCGACCAGTCCGGCATCGGCGATCAGCTTCAGCCTGAGCCAGATGTTGAGCTCTTCACCCGGCAGGCCGGGATTGGCGCGCCGTGGCGCCTGGTTGGTCGAGGTCTTGAAATGCTGGTTGCCGAAGCCGCCATTGCCGCCCTTGGCAAGCAGGAAGCGCTGCCCGACGACGGTCATGTCGCAGATCATCGTTTCATTGTCTTCCTCGAAGACCTGCGTTCCGGCCGGCACTTTCAGCGTGACGTCGGCACCCTTGGCGCCGGTCATGTTGCGGCCCATGCCGTGGACGCCGGTCTTGGCCTTGAAATGCTGCTGGTAGCGATAGTCGATCAGCGTGTTCAGGCCGTTGACCGCTTCCAGCCAGACATCGCCGCCACGGCCGCCATCGCCGCCATCCGGCCCGCCGAACTCGATGAATTTTTCGCGCCGGAACGAGACCGAACCGGCGCCGCCGTCGCCGGAGCGGACATAGACCTTGGCTTGATCGAGAAATTTCATTGGATCGCAGTTTCTTTTATTGGCCTTGCGGCATTGCTCTAAACCTTGGGCCTTGCTCTAAACCAAGGCGCGGCGAAGGGCGAGGCCGTTTTATGACGATGGCCGCGTGGGGTTGGCCGGAGATTGCGGGATGAAGCTTGTAACCTACAACATCCAATACGGCATCGGTCTCGATGGACGCTACGATGTCGGGCGAATTGCTGATGCCGTGCGCGGCGCCGACGTGATCGCGCTGCAGGAGGTCACCCGTAACAACCCCAGGAACGGCAGCCGCGACATGGTCGCCGAGATCGGCGAGGCGCTGCCCGATTATTTCGCCGTCTACGGCAGCAATTTCGAGGCCAATATCGGATCGCGCATCGAGGATAGCCGCGCCATCACCACCACCTTCCAGCTCGGCAACATGGTCTTGTCGAAAACGCCAATTCATCTGTCGCGCAACCTGCTTTTGCCGCGCAGCCGCAGCTTCGAGATGATGAACTTCCAGCGCGGCGCGCTGGAGGCGCTGATCGAGACGCCGCTTGGTTTCATTCGTTTCTATTCCATCCATCTCGATCACCGCAGCCCGGTCGAGCGCGCCAGCCAGATACAGTTCCTGCGCCGGCGCCTGTTGAACTATGCGCTCGAAGGCGGCGCGCTATCTGGCGTCGCCGAGATCGGCCTGCCGGAATTGCCGCACCCGGAGGCCTTTGTCGGCATGGGCGATTTCAACATGCTGGCCGGTTCGCCCGAATATGTCGAACTCGCCGGCCGGCCGGATCATGAATTCGGCATGCCGCTGACCGCCGACTTCGCCGTCGATGCCGCCATGCGCCTCGATGTCGCCGGCGAGGATCTCGTCTCCTGGGTCGACCCGAAGGACCCCGCCAACGCCAGCCGCCACAAGCGCATCGACTACGTCTTCACCAGTGCGTCGCTTGCCCGCTCGCTGAAGCGCCTGTGGGTCGACCGGAAGGCGAGCGGTTCGGACCACCTGCCGGTCTGGGTAGAGCTGGGCTGAGCATAAGCCGCCAGTCCAATCGCGTATGAGAAAGCCCCCTCATCCGGCCGCTGCGCGGCCACCTTCTCCCCGAGGGGAGAAGAGACTGACGCCGGCACCAGCGACCTCCTCTCCCCTCGGGGAGAGGTCGGATTGCCCCGAATTGCCCTTCGCAATTCGGTTGGCAATCCGGGCGAGGGGGCTCTTGCTCGGCCGGCCTTCAGGGCAATCATCAAAAGTGGATCCAGTTCCGCAGGCTGGTCCACGTCTTCCTGTCCAGCCGGTAGCGCTCGACCGGCACCTGGCCGGCGACGATCGAGTTCAACATGCCCTGGCCGGCATACTGGAAGCCGCACTTGTGGATCACCCGGCGCGAGGCCGGGTTGATGACCCGGGTCGAGGCATGCAGCACCTGGATCGATGTCTTCTGGAAGGCGAGGTCGACCAGCGCGTGGGCAGCTTCGGTCGCATAGCCGCGCTTCCAGTGGGGCTCGCCGATCCAGTAGCCGAGTTCCAGCCCGCGATCGGTGGTGTTCAGCCCGGCGCAGCCGACGAAGGTATCGGTGCCGGCCAGCGTCAGCGCATAGGCAATGCCGGCGCGTCGCGCCTTGGTCATGGCGAGGAAAGCGCGAGCCTCTGCCTCGCCATAGGGGTGGGGCATGCGCGCCAGCATCTCGGCGACGTGACGATTGTCGGCAAGCTCGACCAGTTGCGCGATATCCCGCTCATCGGGAGCGCGCATCACCAGCCGCTCTGTGACCAGCACCGGGCAATCTATCGCGTAACTTTCGTCTTCTGAGTCTTCCGCTTCGGCAACCATTTCAACGTCCTCCAGGCAAAGAAAAAGGGGAGATGGAAACCCATCTCCCCTGATCCTTTTCCTGGCTTTGCCAGACACCGGTCCCGAGATGGGCGCCGGTGTTCTAGTGCGGAACCGGCTACTCCGCGGCTTTGGTAATCGGATTGACCGATACGTAGGTTCGGCCGTTGGCTTTTTTGTTGAACGTCACGGCGCCGGTTTCGAGCGCGAAAAGGGTATGGTCCGTGCCCATGCCGACATTGACGCCGGGATGCCAGGTCGTGCCGCGTTGACGAATGATGATGTTGCCCGGGATGACGGCTTCGCCGCCGAACTTCTTCACGCCCAGACGCTTGGAATGCGAGTCGCGACCGTTGCGCGACGAGCCGCCAGCTTTCTTGTGTGCCATCTAACTAACTCCGTTGCGCCGCAAGGCGCCTAAAAGGCCTTATGAACGCGTTCGCGTTCCGTTTCAAGTCCGATCCGGCCGATGTTTCGCCGGAAAAATTACTTCTTCGCCAGTTCCTTGGCCTGTTCGCGCCAGTCCTTGATCTGGTCGGCGCTGAACGGCATGTGCTCGTCGATCTTGGCGACATCCTTGTCGCTGAGCTTGGCGAGCTGCGCGAAGGTGATGATGCCCTGCTCGGCGAGGTCCTTGGCGGCGACCGGGCCGATGCCCTTGATCACTGTCAGGTCGTCCGGCTCGCCCTTCGGCGCCTTGAACAGCGGCGCGGCGACGGCCTCGGCCTTCGCTTCTTCCTTGGGGGCGTCCTTCTTTGCCTTGGCTTCCTTCGGCGCGGCCTCGGCAGCAGCCTCGGCCTTGGCTTCCGCCTTCACGGCGGCCTTCTTGGCCGGCTTGGCGCCACCCAGCAGGATCTCGGAGATCCGCACCGTGGTCAAAAGCTGGCGATGGCCGATCTTGCGGCGCGAATTCTGGCGGCGGCGCTTCTTGAAAGCGATGACCGTGCGGTTCTTGCCCTGCTCGACGACTTCGGCGGTAACCAAGGCGCCATCGACGAACGGCGCGCCGAACGTGACATTCTCGCCCTCGCCATGCGCGAGCACGTGGCCGATTTCGACGATATCGCCGACATTGGCTTCGACTTTTTCGATCTTCAGGAGATCGTTGGCGGCAACGCGATACTGCTTACCGCCCGTTTTAATGACTGCGAACATTTTTTGCCTTTCGCTGTTCGGTCGGCCTCGATGAACCGCCTCTGGCGGTTCGGCCGTCTTTTTGTCAGTCTGCGGGTTCAAAAAACAAGCGGCGCGGAAGAACCCTCCACGCCGATTGCACGCTGTCCCTAACCGAAGGTTGCGTGGGAGTCAAGGCAAACAGCCCGATTCCTTGCCTTGGCGGACCAGCCGACATTGCCTGCCGAGGACGGGCGGCATCGGTCCAGGCAAGGTCCGGGACGGCAAGCTGAATTTCCGGCGGATTTGGCCTTGTAACCTGCCCGATCAGCCGTTATCTAGTGCGCCGCGCCGGCAACGGCCGACCATGACCGCGGAGAGGTGGCAGAGTGGTCGAATGCACCGCACTCGAAATGCGGCATGGGTGCAAGCCCATCGGGGGTTCGAATCCCTCCCTCTCCGCCATCATTTTCAGCTATCCCGTTGGTTTCATTACATTGTTTTTTGACGACTTTTGTAAGCCTGCACCTTTGGCTGCATCTAACAAGGCGCTTGGGCTGTCAAGACTGGCCGACTAGCAAAAGCCTGCCGCAAGGCTAGAACCTTCCGAAAAGAGGGCTCTCTATGCTCCGCATCATCGCGTACCTAGCGTCTGGCTGCTGTCGACAGCCGTCGGTAGATCGGGTCCTTTGCAAGTTCAGGCGCTGCGTATCGGATTTGATCCAACGCCTCGGTAAGCCCGTGAGGAATACACGCTGGCATCGAGAACGCCGTAAACGTCGACTACAAGATCGCGGAAATCTGGCAACCCTACGGGCCTCGAAATGCCTGCACCGCAAATGAAGAGAACCTCACCACGCGCGTGGGCAAGCAGTAAGCGTTCGGGAATCGCCGCCAAACCGTCGCCCAATGAGATCACGCGATCTTGCGCCGAAGCTTCAGTCTTCAAAGCCGCTGCCTGCTGATTAGAATCGGAAGTTACTGACTGCATCAGAAAGCATGGAACCCGGCATCAAACAAACGCCGGCCGGCTGGTTTTTTTCGTCTGTGCTCAACCAATAACACCGAGCCTAGGAATTTTGCGCACTTGCAGGGTCGAGTAGGGGTAAAGTTAGTCCACTAGCACCCTGGTTTGGATGGTACTGCAGCGGAGAACATGGTGAAAAGCCGAACGTCCGCTGGGACCAGGGGCCCCACAAGCACCTCCTACCCCGCCCGCCGACAAATGCCGGCGTGCCGGGTGCCGGGGCTCTTCACAGTTCGTTCCTGGGATATAGCCGCGCGATCTCGGCCGGCGTGAGATCGTCGAGCGGAACGAGCGTCGGGCCGTCACCGCGAAACACCATCAACGACCGCCTGCCGTCGACTATCCCCTTGAAGTCCGCATGGGTGCGCAGACAGACCTCGTCGAGCGCCTCGGGCTTAGCAATCAGGTGCGGTTTATGGCCGGCGGCGCTCAGAGCCTCGAAGCTCGGCTCGTGCGCGGATGGGTATGCCAACCATATCGGCATCATCCTCTGGTGCCCGCGTCACCACCAGCCCGAGGATGTCGGCCGCGATTATCGCATCCTTGTTGAACGCCAGCAGATAATCGCCGCCGCGGCGGGTCACGCCAATGCAGCCTCTTTTTGATCGCTGATCTAAGCTCGTCACCGGCCCGCAGCACAGTTTCAGGACGTCTTTTGATGGAGAACGAGATGCTTCGAGGGCGGTGCCGCTGTGGAGCGGTGACGTATCAAATAGCGTTGGAGGATTTGCCGGCGAGTTACGCCTGCCACTGCGAAGATTGTCAGACGTGGAGTGGAAGTGCCTTCGCGCTGCACGCCATGCTACCTGAGTCACCTATCTGCTTCCAAGGCGCGGCCACGACCTTCGCTTTGAACGGCGCGGAACGGGCCGCCTCAGAGCATATCGGGTGTGAGGCTTGCATGACCCGCCTTGCCAATCGGAACTCGGCCGTTCCCGGAATGCTGATACTTCGTGCGGGGACGCTCGTCCGGAGTAGGAAGATCGAACCCTACGTGCATATCTGGACTTCTCGCAAACAGCCTTGGATCGCTTTGCCGGCTAGCGCTCAGGCGTTTCATCGCACTCCTACACCCGCAGAGTTTCAAGCGGCTGTAGCGACCGCCGCGGAAGGACGGCGGACCTGAGGTGGCAGACGACATCGCGAAGCGCTGCCCTCCCTCCCGAAAAGGATGGTGAAACGGGAAGGATTGTAGGTGCTCTGCGACCGCCCGAGCTTCGGGAGTAGAGATTTGATCTGATGTTTGCGACAAGCCGGCAAGCGCATGAATGTGGCTGACACTCAGCCAACAGTGGAGTTCAACTGCTTTTCCATAACAACAAGTTCCAGGTCGGGGCGCAGCGGATGACCGACCGAAGGGTCGTCGTAGGGGAATGCTAGAGTTTCGCCCGTCAGCTCGTATCCACGCCGGCGATGCCAAGCGATCAATGCCTCACGCTGCCGGATCACCTCCATTCGCATCCGTGGCGCCCCAGCCGCCGCGGCCTGTCGCTCGACCTCCTGCTTGATCAACTTTCCGATGCCCGCGGTCTGCTCGTCCGGAGCCACGGCGAGCATCGACGTATGCCACGCGCCATCGTCGTCTATCGCGATATTGATGCAGCCGGAGATCGCGCCATCCGTCAACCGGCGCAGCAGAAGAATGCGTCCCCGCGCGATGAGCGCACGAACGCCCTCCTCGCCGATGCGCGGTCCATCAAGCAACCCACGCTCGTTGGTCCATCCCTCAACTGCGCCATTGGCCCTGTATGCCCCGTTCACGACTGACACTATTGCAGCGGCATCGCCCGTCACGGCATCAATGAAACGCAATTTTTCTACTCCTATCGAAACGTTCGTCATTGCAGCTGCGATCACCGTTGGGGCGCCCCAGCATCCGGTTTTGGGGTCACGCCGTCTTCGCACCAGCAGGAGCCGGCGACGTGATCGACGCCTACCTCGCTTGTTCGCCCGTCGCAAAGCCTCGGTTACGATGAATTTGGTTCGGAGAGTCTCCACCTTCAGGAGCGCGCTCCCGACACCGTCGCGATAAAGGCGCGCAGGTCGGCCAGCATCAGTTCCGGCTCTTCCAGCGCGGCGAAATGGCCGCCCCGCGGCATGTCGGTCCAATGCACGATGTTGTAGGTCTTCTCCGCGAACGAGCGCGGCGGCGGCAAGAACACCGGATCGGGGAAGGCCGCAACGCCGGTCGGCACCTGGATGCGGGTGCCGGCCGGAAGCATTAGCGACTTCTCAAGCCGGCTGCCGTAGTAGATCCAGGTTGCAGTCACGAACGATGCCGGCGCGATGTAGAGCATGATGTTGGTGAGGAGTTCCTCCTCGGAAAACTTGCTCCAGATGTCGGGGGCGCCATTGGCGGTTGTCGGAAGATCGGCCCACTTGCCGAACTTTTCGAGTATCCAGCCCGCCGCTCCGACCGGGCTGTCGGCCATCGCGATGCCGAGCGTCTGCGGACGGGTTTCCTGCTCGTGAAAGTAGGCGCTCTCCTGATCGGCAATCGCGGCCCGCTTGGCGGCGAAGGACTTCTCCTCGCCGGTCGTCGGAGCGGCGTCCTCCGCACGCACGGTCATCATGTTAATATGGATGCCGAGCAGAGCGTCCGGGCGATCATGCGCTGCCCAGGCCGCGATGCCGTGGCCCCAATCGCCCCCTTGAATGAAATACCGCGCGTCGCCGAACAGTTGAATCATCAGCCCATGCACGAGCGCAGCAGCCCGCCGCGGGCCGATCGGGCGCGTGATCGGGTTGGAGAACGCGAAGCCAGGAAGCGAGGGGACGACAACATCGTGCCCGTCCGCTGCGAGCGGCTCCAACAGCCGCTCGAACTCGAGATACGAGCCCGGCCAGCCGTGGAGAAGCAGGACGGGCGGCTTGGAGCCGTCGCCTTTCACATGAACGAAGTGGAGGTGCTCGCCTTCCACGTCGGCCGTGAAGTTGGGCAGCGCGTTGAGGCGCCGTTCGACCGCACGCCAGTCATAGCTGTCCCGCCAATAAGCGGCGAGTCGCTTGAGGTCATCAACCCCGACCCCCGCCGACCAGCCTCCCGCATCCGGCAGCTGGCTCCAGTCATAAGCCTCGACCTTGGCTCTGATCGTGGCGAGCCGTTCGTCAGGGACGTTTATTGTGTAGGGTGAAATCATGATGTTCTCCGCTTAAGCTGGGATGCGGTTCCAGGAAGAGGGTGTCCACGAATCCGATATTGTCGATCGATGTTCTGAGAGCCGAAGACTACTCGGCATACTGCTCGGTACGTCGCCGAGGTTGAAGTCGAACCTTCTGATCTCCGTTTCCGAAGCGCGGTGCGTGGCGCTGGCGACGCATAGCCTTTGACCGCTGGTCGCCGGAAGCCAGTACGTGCCATTTCGCTATCACCGCAGCTCTCACCGCCGCCTTCCTGTTCTGGCCTACACGGTTGAGATACCAGTGCGAGGGCTTTCCCGATTGGGAAGGCCCAGCGGGACGATGATGCGTCCCGCCAGCATCGCGCCATAGCCGGACGCGAAGCCGCTCAAGAGATCGCCGAGCGCGAACAGCAGCATCAATCCAACCGCTAGCGGCCGGCGCGGCAGATGCCCGACTAACGCCGTGACCGTGGGGCACCGGCCGTCACGGCGAGGGCATAGCCGGAAACGAGCAGACCAGCCGCCCGCCGGGAGCGTTATCCCGAGATCGCGCGCGATCCCGGGAACCAGGCCGATGATCACGAACTCAGTCGTGCCAATGGCAAATGCTCCCACGGCCAGCGCGACCAGCGAAGGCTTCATGATCGTCGTGCCTCACGCGTCAACCGTCTCGACCACCCTTTCGACATGCGCGACGATGCCGGTCTGGCCCGGCGCGACGTCATCCGCCATGGTGTGGCGATCGGGGAAATCGCCTCCGTTCTGCGCACGGAACGGGATTGGCGCGTCCGTGAACAGCCCGGCGAGTCGCGCGCGCCAGCCCGCCTTGATCGCCTCGACCTCTTCGGCGGTGGAGACATGGCCGGCGCTGTAGACAGCGTGCGTGGGCAGCACATCCATGCCCGGATAGAAGAGCGCGCCGTGGGTCAGCGGAAAGAGCAGCTGCTCAATCGGCGCGTTGATCCCGCGCGGGCCATAGTCCACCACAGGTCCACCGGCCTGAACATTTACCAGCGCGCGCTTGCCCTTCAGGATGCCGTTCCCGAAGCGAAACTCGTTGGTGCCGTTCTGGTAGCCATAAGCGAAACCAAAGGCATAGACGCGTTCGATCCAGCCCTTCAGGATCGCGGGCACGCTGTACCACCACAGCGGGAACTGCAGGATGACCGCGTCCGCGGCAAGGAGTTTGGCCTGTTCGGCGACAACATCCGGCGTCTGGTTGCCGGTCGCATAGGCATGGCCGGATTCCATGATGAACGACAGCCGGTCGGGATTGGTGCGGACGGGAAAGTCGTCGGCGTCGAACACTGCTTTCCACTTCATGCCGTAAAGTTCGGATTGCACGATCTCGTGTCCGGCGGCGCCAAGCGTCTCGACAGTAACATCGACCAACTGCCGGGTGAGCGAGGTTGGTTCGGGGTGCGCAGATACAATCAGGATATTCTTCATCATCATGCTTCTCTGTCTCTATCGTGGAGTGGGGGGTGCGCTTCAGCGCTCGATGCTTGCAAGATGGAGGCTTTCCGGCCATATTTGAAATCGATTATATTTTGTTCGGGAATAAAGGTGGTAGATACCAGCCGCATCGATCTCAACCTTCTGGCAACGCTCGAAGTGCTGCTCGCCGAACGGAACGTCACCAAAGCGGCGGCGAAGCTGCATCTCAGCCAGCCGGCAGTCAGTGCGCAACTCGCGCGGCTGCGGGATTTGTTCGACGATCCCTTGCTTCTTCCCGCCCAGCGCGGAATGACCCCGACCGCCAAGGCAACAGAACTTGCCCCGCAATTGCGCGAGGCGTTGGATCGGGTGCGCTCGACACTGCAATCCCACAGGGACTTCGATCCCGAAACGGCGCAACTCGCTGTGTCGATCGCTTGCTCGGATTATGTCCAGGCAGCCGTTGTGATGCCGCTCGTCTTAGCGCTCCGGCGGATAGCACCAGGCGTGCGCGTGGCGGTTTGGCACCTGTCCCCCGCCCTCATGGAACAGCAGTTGGCGAACGGCGATATCGATTTGGTGATCGCCACACCCGATCCCGCGATGCCGCATCTACGTGCATGTCATCTTTACGAGGAAACATATGTCCTCATCGGCAGGCAAAGCCACCCGGATCTGAAGCCTGGTCTGACGATCGAGAACTATGTCAGGCTGGAACATATCATCGTCTCACGGCGAGGCGGCAATTTCGAGACACCAGTTGACGACGCCTTGGGGGTTCTCGGTTATCGGCGCAATGTCGTCATGTCAGCGGGCTCGTTCTTGTTCATTCCCGAAATTGTTTCCAGCAGCGATCTTGTCGCGCTCGTACCCAGGCGGCTGTTTCGTGCCCAATCGGAAAGGCTGACGATCATCGATCTGCCCTGGCTGAGCGAGCGGAGCGTTGTCACGGCCATGCCGGGCAGCGCTGGGTTCGCGAATTGATCGGAAAGCTGATGGTCGAGGGCGAAGACGACGCGCCGCGCGGCTAGGCGTATTCGACGGCGACGCCGACGCGCTGTTCGGCATCATTGCCGACCGCTCCGTCGACGAATTCATCCGCGACGGTGCATTTGGCGCGGTGACCTTTTTGACCTGGAAGGTCGCATCGAGCGCGACCGGACGCGGGATTTCGTGGAGCGGTTCTACAAGGAGAGGTTGGCCGACGACTGGGATTATGCATGGGTCGGCTGGCTGAAGGCGATCGCGATGCTAGCCTTGCGAGACCTCGTTCCGCTTGTCTACAGCGCCTGGGACGAGGGCCGTATACCGGAAGATGTGCTTGAACGCAGCGATTTCGAAAGCGACCTGCGGGAAGCCGAGCAACAACCCGGTGACATTGGCCGGTTCGACCGCGCCAGTCTGAGTTACATCGAGGATGTCCTTGTGGCGCTGGATTGGACCCGCGGCCTTGGCGGCGACGATGGCTTCGAGCTCGACGAGGACGATGACGGGCAGTCCGCATTGGCGGACTCGATATGGTCGAATGTAACGCCGGTCACGAACCCGTGGCGCGACGTTGGACGCAACGATCCGTGTCCTTGTGGCAGCGGCATGAAATTCAAGAAATGCTGCCTCACCAGCTGAGGCGCCGAATTTCAAAGACAGTTCCGATATTGCCGTGTCATTCGGTGGCGTGCGCCGCGATCGCACTGAGAAAGATCTCGCCAAACTCCTTGAGCTTCGCCCCGCCCACGCCGTTCACCTCGGCGAAGGCCTCGAGGTCGCGCGGGCGGCGGTCGGCCATGTCGATCAGCGTGCGGTCGGAAAACACCACATAGGCCGGCACCTGGCGCTCCTTGGCCAGCCGCAGCCGCAGCGCCTTGAGCGCCGCCAGCAGCGAGGCGTCCACGCCATCGGCGCCGGCGGCGGAGCCTTCCCCGGAACGCTTCCTGCCGCGCGCGAGAGGGTCCCGCGTCTCGACGCGATACTGGAATGCCACCTCGCCGCGGCCGAGCGCACGGCCGCTTTCGGAGATGGCGAGGCCGCCATGGCCCTCGGGATCCGGCATAAGGAACCCGCCGGCAACCAGTTGCCGGATCAGCGACAGCCACACCGGCTTCCTGTGCGCGGCGCCGGCGCCAAAACTGCTTAGCGTCTGATGGCCTCTGGCCAGCACCTTCTCGGTCTCGTGGCCAAGCAGGATGTCGATGACATGGGCCGCGCCGAAGCGCTCGCCGCTCTGCGCGACCGCCGCGAGGATGTTCCGCGCCTCGGCACCGCCATCGGCGCGCGGCGCCTGGTCGAGGCAGTTGTCACAATTGCCGCAGGCTTGAGCCTCTTCGCCGAAATAGCCGAGCAGCACCTGGCGCCGGCACTGCGCCGTCTCGCAATAGCCGATCAGCGTGTCGAGCCGGCGATGCGACCGTCTCTTGTGCTCTGGCGAGGCGTCCTCGTCGTCGATGAACAGCCGCCGCATGCGGATGTCGCCAAGACCGTAGAGCATATGCGCCTCGGCCTCGCGTCCGTCGCGGCCGGCACGACCGATCTCCTGATAATAGGCTTCCAGGCTGCCCGGCATATCGGTGTGGAAGACATAGGCGACGTCGGGTTTGTCGATGCCCATGCCGAAGGCGATGGTCGCCACCATGACGACGCCGGACAGTGTCATGAAGGCGTTTTGATTGGCCTCACGCACCTCCTTGCTCATGCCGGCGTGATAGGCAAGCGCTCTGACGCCGTTCTTCTCGAGGAACGCCGCCATCTCTTCGGTCTTCTTGCGCGACAGGCAATAGATGATGCCGCTCTTGCCCGCATGGCGCTCGATGAACCGCAGCAATTGCCGCTTGCTGTCCTGCTTGGGGGTGATCGCCAGCTTGATGTTGGGCCGGTCGAAACCCAGCACCAGCGTTTCGACGCGCTCGGCGAACAGCCGGGCGGCGATGTCGCCGCGCGTGCTCTCGTCGGCCGTCGCCGTCACCGCGATGATCGGCACATTGGCGAAGATGCCACGCAACCGCGACAGGTCCTCATATTCGGGCCGGAATGCCGGGCCCCATTGCGAGATGCAATGCGCCTCGTCGATGGCGATCAGGCTGACGTCGAGCCTGGAGAGCGCGTCGAGCATGCGCTCGGTCATCAGCCGCTCCGGAGCCAGATAGAGCAGCCGCGTCTGGCCCGATGCCACGCGGCGCCAGGCCGCTACATTGGCCTCGCGGTCGAGCGCGGAATTGATCGTATCGGCGGCGACGCCGGCAAGCCGCAGCGCCGCGACCTGATCCTGCATCAACGCCACCAGCGGCGAGACGACGAGGGTCAGCCCACCCAGAACCAGCGCCGGAACCTGATAGCAGAGCGATTTTCCGGCACCCGTCGGCATGACGGCCAGCACATGGCGCCCGTCGAGCAACGCGTCCATGACGTCGGCCTGGCCTGGCCGGAAATCGTCGAAGCCGAACACGTCCTTCAGGACGCGCCGCTTGCGATCCTCGGCCAGAATGCCGGTTGCCTGCGTCATTCAGCCAATTCCGTCGTCAATATGCCGGCCGAATTGTCATAGCCGAACTCCTGGCAGAAGCCGTCCACGCGCTCGAGAAACGACGGCGGCAGGCCGCGCAGATAGGTCCTGAACGCTTCATTGCGCTCCCATTTTCTCAGCGAGGTGGACCTGATGGGATTGTTTGCATCGCGGCTGAAGAGCGTAGCCGGCGCCAGGCCGAAGGATCGGGCAATCCTCGCCTGCGCGATGTCCGGTTCGGCGATCACGTCCTCATAGCGCAAATAGGAGATGACTCTCTCCGGCTGGGCCTGTCGCAGCCGTATCAAACCATCATACTCCGCCTCCCAACGCTCCATGGTCACGTGAAAAGGCCGCAGATCGACGGTCTCCGGATGAGAGCTGGTCAGCACGTCGAAAGGATGCCGTACGCAATAGATCAGGCCGACCGAGGCGGGCAAATCTTCAAGATCCCTGTAGCTCACGAAAGTGCGTTTTATGACCAGGTTGGCTTGGTAGCGATCCAGCTCGACCAGTGTCTGGTACGGCGCTTCGCTGATATGGACATAGATATCCTCAAAACAGCCCATCAGATTGAGGCTGAGCGTGGTGCCGCTGCGCGCGCAGCCGGCGATGAAAATTCTATTTCGGGGTCTCATTGCCGAAGGCAGCATTGGCGCCTTCTGTCGAAGGTGCCAGAAAAGCCGCCTTGCGCGGCGGCGTAACGCCGCGATCGGCTTCCGGGCCGCCGCAGCTTGCACCTCGGAAAAGCCAAGCTCGGCCAGGGCGATTCCGCTTTCTCCGGCGACCGCATAGAGCAGCCAGGTCTGATTATCCTGCTCAAAAATGGCCGGATCGCGTAGCGCGTTTTCGCTGTCCTGGGCTAGGCCGGTCCGACTGGGGCGGATCGGCAAGCCGGCCCCTTCGAACTCCGTCAGCGGCCGCAACACTTCGCTGTCGCCCCGCACGGTCCAGTCCCGCCAATCCTCGGCGAGATCGATTGTGCCGTAAAGGATCCGTTCCGGCGCGTCGCCCCGACGCGTGTAATAGACCCGCAGCCAGCGGCCGAATTTCTGCAGCGCGACATGCCGTGGGGCGAGGTCGTGCCGCATGGCAGGCAGCACGACCGGACCCCGTTGAAAATCCGAAATGCCGTTTCTCGATCGATAGACGGTGATCGCTCCCGTCCCAAGCAAACCGTACCACCAGCCATCGTGACGGAAGATGCGCGCGTAGGACGGCCCGAGCGGCTCGGAAAGCGGAGTGAAACGAAGCCCGTCGACGGATGTCGCGGCGAAGGTCATCTGGTCTTCACCGGATTTTGCCGGGCCGTGAAAATACATCACGAAATGGCGAAGCTTCTGGTCGATGTGAACATCGGGGGAGGCGATATGCCCGACGATGAATGGACATTGATCAAGAGACAGCACACCGCCTGGGTGGATGCGCCAAGGCCCATGCAGCGAATCGGAGTAGGCGAGGCGGATATAGGCCCCCGTGTGGTCCGCGAAGTAGAGATAGTAGGCACCAAGCCGGCCGAGCACCCATTCAGGCATGCTGATCAGCGACGGCCCGTTGATGTTGGCCCCGTCATTGCCGGGCAGCATGTCCGGCGTAATGATGGGTCCGTGTCGCATGGCGGTGACACGAATTTGCGGAATCATGCGCCACGCGCCCTTGTCGGAGATTTCAGCTTGCCGCATTCGATACAACGGCATGGATGCAAACGGAAGGTCAAACAGCCATGTGAGCCTCGCCTCTCCTTGCGGCATGTGCTCCTGGCTGGATTCAGGCTGGCCCTGATGTAAGCTGGGCAGGAGCAAGGAGAGGGCGCGATGCTGCAGGTGAGACAGGATGTCCTCGGCGAACGGTTCCGGCTGCAGCGCGCCGCCTTCGAAACGCAACCCTTTGCCGACCTCGGCCTGCGAAAGGACCGCCTCAGGCGCCTGCTGGCGTTGACCGAGCGGCACGAGACCGAAATCTGCGCCGCGATCGACGCCGACTTCGGCGGTCGCTCGTCGCACGAAACGCGGCTTGCGGAACTGTTCGTCGTGCGCGCCGGCATTCGCCACGCCCTTGCGCATGTCGGCGGCTGGATGCGGGAGCGTCGTGTCGCGACCACCTTGCCCTTCCTGCCGGGCAAAAACCGGCTTCTGCCGCAGCCGCTCGGCGTCGTCGGCATCGTATCGCCCTGGAACTATCCCTTTCAGCTTGCCGTCGCGCCGGTCACGGCTGCGCTCGCAGCCGGCAATCGCGTCCTGGCAAAGCCCTCCGAACTGACGCCTGCTTTCTCAGAGCTGCTGGCCAGACTGGCCGCCGAGCACTTCGCCCCCGATGAGCTCAGCGTCATCACCGGCGATGCCGAGATGGGCAGGGCCTTCGTCTCGATGCCGTTCGATCATCTGCTGTTCACCGGATCGACCGCGGTCGGCCGCCAGGTCGCGATCGCCGCAGCCGCCAACCTGACCCCGGTCACGCTCGAACTCGGCGGCAAGTCGCCGGCGATCCTCGACGCCTCCTGCGACCTCGACGCGGCAACGGCCAGCGTCGCCTATGGCAAGCTGTTGAATGCCGGGCAGACCTGCATCGCGCCGGACTACCTGCTGGTGCCCAAGGGACAGGCAGGCAACGTCGCCGCGAAGCTCGCAATCGCCGTGGCGCGGTTCTACCCCTCGCTGCGCGACAATCCCGACTATACCGCCATCATCAGCGACCGGCATTACCAGCGGCTGCGCGCCATGATCGCGGAAGCCCGCGAGGCCGGCGCCGATGTCACCGAGATCAACCCGGCCGACGAAGACCTCGGCACCGCGGGCCGGAAGCTTTTGCCGACCCTGATCAGCAACGCCGGCCCGGACCTGCGGCTGATGCGCGAGGAGATTTTCGGCCCGGTGCTGCCGATCGTCGAATATGCCACGGTCGACGACGCGATCGACTATGTGAACCGGGCCGACCGGCCGCTGGCGCTCTACTGGTTCGGCACAGACAGCGGCAACCGCCGGCGCATCCTGCGCGAGACCGTCGCCGGCGGCGTCACCATCAACGACTGCATGCTGCATCTGGTGCAGGAGAACCAGCCTTTCGGCGGCGTCGGCGCCAGCGGCATGGGCACCTATCATGGCGAATGGGGGTTCCGCACCTTCAGCAAGCAAAAGCCGGTCTTCCTGCAATCGCGCTTGAGCGCGGGAGCCCTTTTGCGCCCGCCCTATGGCAAGACGTTCGAACGGCTTTTCAGCCTGCTCAGACGCATCACCTGACGCGCATTAAGTCTATCTTCATCATGATCCGGCAGGTTTCCGATCCTGCGGTGATGTTTTGAGTACCGCGGCGTCATTGGCGCCCAGGCAACAAACCCGCGCTTCCCTGGAGGCGCGGGTTTTTCATTGGCCGAGAAATCGTCGGCGGCCCGGTCAGGCGAGAAAATCGGCGCGGTGCGGCGTAAAACTGTCGACCAGACGCCCGGCCTCCAGCGCCCTGACGCCGTGCACCAGGCCGGAGGGCACGATGAAGCTGCCGCCGGTCTCCAGGATTTCGGTCCGACCGTCGACGGTCACCTCGAAACGGCCTTCGGCGACATAGCTCGCCTGGACATGCGGATGCGAATGCAAGGCGCCGACGCCGCCCTTGTCGAAGCCGAATTCGACCATCATCAGCTCGTTGGTGGATAAGAGCACGCGCCGGCGATTGCCGTCCGGGGTCGGCGTCCAGGCGCCCTCGCCGGCTTGCGCGAAAATCTTAGGCTCGGTCATTGTCATCTCCTCACCGCGCCAGCCAGCCGCCGTCCACCGGCACCACCGCGCCATGCATGTAGTTCGAGGCCGGCGCCAGCAGGAAGACGGCGGCATCGCCAATGTCTCCCGGTTCGCCCCAGCGCCCGGCGGGAATACGCCCGAGGATGGCGGCACTGCGGTCGGGATCGGCGCGCAGCGCCTGCGTGTTGTTGGTCTCGATATAGCCCGGCGCTATACCGTTGACATTGATGCCTTTCGCCGCCCACTCGCAGGCGAGCAGCCGGGTGATGCCGAGCACGCCATGCTTGGATGCCGTGTAGGACGCAACGCGGATGCCGCCCTGGAAACTCAGCACCGAGGCGATGTTGACGATCTTGCCCTGGCGTCCCTCGGCAAGGATGCGCCGGGCAAAGGATTGGCACAGCAGGAATGCCGTCTTCAAATTGACGTCGATGACATCGTCCCAATCGGTCACCGTCAGGTCGACGGCATCGGCGCGGCGGATGATGCCGGCATTGTTGACCAACCCGTCGAGCGGCCCGCTTTCGTCCCAGACACGACCGAGCATCGGTCCGGCCGCGCCCGTGTCGGCAAGGTCGGCGGCAACCGCCTCGAATTGGCCGCCCAGAGCCGCGACCTTGCTCGCGGTCTCGGCCATCGACGAGCGGCCGACGCCGATCACCGCGCCCCCGGCGCGCGCGATCGAGACCGCGATGCCTTGGCCGATACCGGTGTTGGCGCCGGTCACCAGGATGCGCTTGCCGGCCAGGCTGAAGGCTGTGAGATCGCTCACCGCAGCGTGTCCATCGCTACCGGGTCGACATCGGTGTAGTCGACATTGTCGCCGGCCATCGCCCAGATGAAGGCGTAGTTGGACGTGCCGGCGCCCGAATGGATCGACCAGCCCGGCGACAGCACCGCCTCCTCGTTGCGCATGACGATGTGGCGTGTCTCGTCCGGCTCGCCCATGAAGTGGAAGACGCGCGCCGCCTCGGGCAGGTCGAAATAGAGATAGGCCTCCATGCGCCGGTCATGCACATGGCACGGCATGGTGTTCCAGATCGACCCCGGCGCCAGCTGCGTCATGCCGACGACGAGCTGGCAGGTTTTTGTTCCCCCGGCATGGATGAACTGGAAGATCGAGCGCTCGTTGCAGGCCTCCTTGCTGCCGAGGTCGAGGCGCTTGGCGTCATCGAGGCGGATCAGCCGGCTGGGATGAGTCTGGTGCGCCGGCGCACTGAGCAGGTAGAACTTGGCCGGCGCGGCCTTGTCGGCCGAAGCGAATGACACATCGCTGGAGCCCATGCCGAGATAGAGCATGTCGCGCGCCTGCAGGTCGAAGTACTGGCCGCTGGCTTCGATCATGCCGCCGCCGCCGATATTGACGGCGATCAATTCGCGCCGGTCGAGAAAACCCCTGGTGCCGGTCGGCTTGATCGCTTCCAACGGCAATGCCGTCGCCACCGGCATGGCACCGCCGACGATCATGCGATCGTAGTGGGTATAGGTCAGGCTGATGCGGCCGGGCTGGAAGAGGTCTTCGATGTGGAAATTATGGCGCAGTTCGTCCGTTCCCATGGCGGCGGCTGCGGCCGGGTCGATGGCAAAGCGCGATGTGTAGTCGGTGTGGTTCTGGCTCATCTCTGTCCTGACTTCTGGTGGATCATTCGCCGGCGGCCGCCTTGACCGAACTGGCGTAATAGGCCTGCCGCGCCTGCAGGCGCTCGCGGTAGCGCTGCTGGCTGGCACCGAGATGGGTGCGCATCGCCTCGCGCGCGGTTTCGGCATCGCCTGAAGTGATCGCGTTCAGGATCACCAGATGCTCGCGCTGCAGCCCGCGCTGGTAGCTGTCGGACTGAACCAGTTCGGTCGACCAGGGCGAAGTCACGTCGCACGGAATGGCGCGGCGGCCGAGCACGTCGAGCATCTCGACATAGAACGGATTGTTAGTGGCGCTGGCGATGGCGCGGTGGAAGGCAAGATCGGCGGGTCCGGTCGGCTGGCTGTCGAGCAGCATCCGCTCGAACTCGAAGAAGGCCTCCTGGATCGCCGCCTCCTGCGCTGCGTTGCGACGGACGGCGGCGAGCCCGGCCGATTCGATCTCGATCGCCAGCCGCACCTCGAGCACGTTGAGCGCGATGGAATCCTTGTTGCCCATGTCGGCTGCCAGCGCGCTGAACATGGTCGAGATGTGCTCGGTGACGAAGACCCCGGCGCCCTGCCGCGGCTCGACAAGGCCGTCGGCGGCAAGCTTGGCCAGCGCCTCGCGGATGACGGTGCGGCTGACGCCGAAGGTCTCGGTCAGTTGGCCCTCGGTCGGCAGCTTGTGGCCCGGCAGGATCTCGCCCGCCTGCAACTGCCTGCGGATCGCCGCCACGACGGTTTCCGACAGCTTGGGCTTTCTCTCGACCCTGAGGTCGTTTGCGGTCTCGGACACGTAGTGACCTCCTAGAGCAATTCCAGGAAAGGCGCGTAGCGGTTTTCCGTCCGGAATTGCGTAAAAACAAAGAGTTAGACCTGTTCAGCGATTCCACCGATCGCTGAACCGCTCTAATGGAACAGGCCCGGAAGCCACAATGAGATTTCCGGTATGTAGGTGACGAGCATCAGCACGGCGAAGGCGGCGCCATAGAATGGCCAGATCGAGCGCATCGCCGTCCAGATCGGAATACGGCCGATGGCGCAGCTGACGAACAGCACCGCGCCGACCGGCGGCGTGCAAAGGCCGATGCCGAGATTGAGGATGAGGATCACGCCGAAATGCACCGGATCGACGCCATAGGCCATGACCACCGGCAGGAAGATCGGCGTCGTGATGATGATCAGCGGCGACATGTCCATGAACGTGCCGAGGATGAGCAGGATGAGATTGAGCAGCAGTAGGATGACAAGCTTGTTGTCGGATACCGATTGCAGGAAGGCGACGAGCGAGGCCGGCACCCTGAGATAGGCGAGCAGCCAGCCGAAGGCGGCCGCGCAGCCGATGATCATCAGCACCATCGCCGTCGTGCGCACCGCTGCCGTCGTGGCGGCGACGAAGTCGCTCCAGCTCATCGAGCGGTAGATGATCAGCGTCACCAGGAAGGCATAGACGATGGCGATGCAAGAGCTCTCAGTCGCGGTGAAGATGCCGGACCTGACGCCGCCGAAAATGATGCCGATCAGGATGAGCCCGGGAATGGCGGCGACAAGCAGCTGCAAGGCCCGGCCGAAGCCGGCGAACGGCTCCGTCGGGTAGCCGCGGCGGCTGGCGACCCAATAGGCCGTTGTCATCAGCGACAACGCCAGCAGCAGACCCGGCAGCACGCCAGCCGTGAACAGGTCGGCGATCGAGATACGGCCGCCGGCCGAAATCGAATAGATGATCATGTTGTGGGACGGTGGAATGAGAAGGGCGATGATGGCGCCGACCGACGTGATGTTGACGGCATAGTCGACGCCGTAGCCGCGCGCCTTCATCTGCGGGATCATCAGTCCGCCGACTGCGGAGGCATCGGCCACCGCCGATCCCGAAATGCCGCCGAACAAGGTCGATGCCGCGATGTTGACCTGCCCCAGACCGCCGCGCAAATGGCCGACCAGGGAGCCCGCCAGAGCGACCAGCCGCGCGGCGATGCCGCCACGCACCATCAGGTCGCCGGCGAAGATGAAGAACGGTATGGCCATCAGCGAAAAGACGCTGACGCCGGAATTCAGCCGCTGGAATACCACGACCGGAGGTAGGCCGAGCGTGAGGATCGTCGCGAAGCTGGCGACGCCGAGGCAGAACGCGATCGGCGTGCCGATGATCAGCAGGAAGACGAAGGTGCCGAAGAGAACGGTGAGCGCCATGGTTCAAAGCTCCTCGCCGGTCGCATGGATGTCGGCGTCGACGGGCAGGCCGGCAAAGCGCCCGGCCAGTCGTTCCAGCGAAAAAAGGCATACCAGCGCGCCACCCAGGATCACTGGCAGGAAGCTGACGCCCCCCGGCAAAGTCAGCGAAGGCATGACCGTGTTCCAAGTCAGCCTGGCCAGTTGTACGCCGTAGACGATCATGCCGGCGCCGAAGGCCAGCACGACAAGATCGGAAATGCTGCGCAGCACCGCCTTGGCCGAGCCAGGCAGGACATAGAGCAGCACGTCGAAGCCGAGATGCGTGCGCTCGCGCACGCCGACGGCGGCACCGAGAAAAATGAACCAGCCCATCAGCAGCACCGAGAAGGATTCGGTCCAGCTCGGCGAACGGTTCAGCACATAGCGCGAGAACACCTGCCAGAAGATGATGATCGTCATCAGCGTCAGCCCGGCGCCGCTGACCCAAAGTGCCAACCGGGCAAGCCCGGAGAGCACCCGTTCCGCGCTCAGCCAGAAGCCTCGCATGGCCGACGCGCCCGAAGGCAGCGCGGGGACCTCCGCGCTGCTCGGTCCGTTGCCCGTGCCGTTCATTTCTCGGCCTGTATACGGGCGGCCAGGTCCTTCAGCTCGGGTGTCGACAGGTACTTGTCGTAGACCGGCTTCATCGCGTCGATCAGCGGCTGCTTGTCGATCTCGCTGACCTTGACGCCCGCGGCCTCGACGATGCCGCGCGACTTCTTCTCCTGCGCGTCCCAGAGTTCGCGCATCTTGACGACGCTGTCCTTGGCCGCCTGGCGCACGATCGCCTGGTCTTCCGGCGACAGCTTGTCCCAGCTTGCCTTCGACATGACCAGCACTTCCGGCACGATCTGGTGTTCGTCCATCGTGTAATGCTTGGCGACTTCGTAGTGCTTGGCGGATTCGAAGCTCGGCCAGTTGTTTTCGGCACCGTCGATGACGCCGGTCTGCAGCGCCGAATAGACTTCGCCATAGGCCATCGGTGTCGCATTGGCGCCAAGCGCGTTGACCATGTCGACGAACACGTCCGATTGGATGACGCGGAACTTCATGCCTTTCATGTCGGCCATCGAGGTGATGTCCTTCTTGGTGTTGTAGAACGACCGCGCGCCGGAATCGTAGAAGGCGAGACCGACGAGATCATGCGCCTCGAACGCCTTCAGGATCTGGTCGCCGATCGGCCCGTCCATGACGTGGCGCATGTGCTCGACGGAGCGGAACATGTAGGGCAGCGACGGCACGGCGGTCTCCGGTACGATGCCGTTGAACGGTCCCATCGAGACACGGTCGAGGTCGATGACGCCGGCCTGGGTCTGCTCGATCGTGTCCTTCTCCTCGCCGAGCTGCGCCGAGTGATAGACCTCGATCGAATAGCGGCCGGCGGTGCGCTGCTTGATCAGGTCGCCCATGTACTTGACCGCCTCGACGGTCGGGTACCCGTCCGGATGGGTATCCGAGGATCGCAGCACGGTTTCGGCATTGGCTATGCCGATCAGCAGCGAGCCGAAGGCAAACGTGGCCGCCGTCAATTTCGAGAAATGCAACATTACTGACTTCCTCCCTTTGAAAATCGAAACGTCCGGCTCAGAGCCGGTACGCATTCTTGGCAAGCGTGTAGGCAAGCTCCTTCGCGAGTTCATGCGCCTCGTCCTCACGCAGCCGGTGCTCGGCGACGAGACGCGCCAGGAACGCGCAATCGACGCGGCGCGCCACGTCGTGACGGGCGGGGATCGACGGAAAGGCGCGGGTGTCGTCGTTGAAGCCGACCGTGTTGTAGAAGCCGGCGGTCTCGGTCGTCATCTCGCGAAAACGGCGCATGCCTTCCGGACTGTCGTGGAACCACCAGGCCGGCCCGAGCCTCAGCGCCGGATAGACGCCGGCCAGCGGCGCCAGTTCGCGCGCATAGCTGGACTCATCCAGCGTGAACAGGATGACGGTGAGATCGCGCTCCAGCCCGACACAGTCGAGCAGCGGCTTCAGCGCCGTCACATAGTCGGTGCGCGTCGGGATATCGAAGCCCTTGTCCCTGCCAAATTTCTGGAAAACGCCAGGCGAATGGTTGCGCCAGGAGCCCGGATGGATCTGCAGCACCAGCCCGTCATCCCGGCTCATCTTGGCCATCTCGGTCAGCATCTGGGCGCGAAACAGCTTTCGTTCGCGCTCGTCCTGCGAGCCGGCGCGGACCCGGTTGAACAACTCCTGCGCAGCGGCATCGGACAGATTGGCGGTCTCGGCCGTCGGATGGCCGTGATCCGTCGAGGTCGCGCCGAAACTCTTGAAGAAGGCGCGCCGCTGGCGATGCGCGTCGAGATAGCCGGCCCAGGTCCCGGTGTCGCAGCCGGTGATCTCGCCGAGCCGGTCCAGATTGGCCGAAAAACCTTCGAAATCGGGATCGACGACGGCGTCCGGCCGATAGGCGGTGACGACGCGGCCCTCCCAGCCGCTGTCGCGGATCATCTGGTGCCATTTGAGATCGTCGAGCGCGCCTTCGGTCGTCGCGATGACCTCGATGTTGAAGCGTTCGAACAGCGCGCGAGGACGGTAATTCTCCCACTGCAACACCGTCGCGATCGTGTCGTAATGGCGATCGGCGGTTGCGGCGCTCAACGGCTCTTCGATAGCGAACAGATCCGCGAGCACATGGTCGAACCATAGCCGGGTCGGCGTGCCACGGAAGAGGTAGTAGTGCTCGGCGAACAGCCGCCAGATCGCCCTGCCGTCGGTTTCGACGGGCGCACCATCGAGGGTCGGTACGCCGAGAGCCTCCAGCCGCACGCCCTGGCTGAACAGCATGCGAAAAATATAGTGGTCCGGCACTATGAGCAGCTGCGCGGGATCGGGGAACGGCTCGTTCAGCGCATACCAGCGCGGGTCGGTGTGGCCGTGCGGGCTGACGATGGGCAGGTCCTTGATGCCGGCATAGAGATCGCGGGCGATCGAGAGCGGACGCGCCTCGGCTGGAAACAGCAAATCCGCATTGATCAGTGCCACGGCCATCCTCCCGGCCCTATCGGTAGGGTTGACCAGAAATAATGTCAACATACAAAAATTGGATTGTTGTATGATGACTTTTGAGCAAAGCTGAGCATTGTCGGCGAAGGCCGCCGGTGTTACGCCGCCAGTGTTCCGCGGCTTGCGATCCGCCTGCGGATCACCGCCGTTCCATGACCAGCCGTTTCACGAGATGAGTGCGCGAACCGATGACAGACCGCCGCCTTTCCAACCGCACGGCGCCCGCATTGCCGGCCAAGGTCGCCGCGCCTCGATACGATCGCGGTGCGGTTGCACCGGGCATCGTGCATCTGGGCGTCGGCGCCTTTCACCGCGCCCACCAGGCCGCCTATGTCGATGAATGCCTGGCGGCCGGCGAAATGGGCTGGGGCATAACAGGCGTGTCGCTGCGCAGCGCCGACACGCGCGACGCGCTGGCGCCGCAGGATGGGCTTTACACACTTGCGATCCGCGGCAGCGGCGGCGAGAAGCTGCATGTTATCGGCTCCATCGGCTCGATGCTGGTGGCGCCGGAAGACCCGACTGCGGTGCTCGCGGTGCTGACCGATCCGCGCACCCGCATCGTGACGCTGACCATCACCGAGAAAGCCTATCTGCGGGCTGCCGGTGGCGGATTGGACGCGGCGCATCCCGACATCGTCCACGACTTGTCCAATCCGCGAACGCCGAAGACGGCGCACGGTTTTGTGACCGAAGCGCTCGCCCGGAGGCTGGCTGCCGGCACCCCGCCCTTTACCGTGCTTTGTTGCGACAACCTGCCGGCCAACGGCGCCACCTTGCACAGGCTGCTGATCGAATTCGCTGAATTGCGCGATGCCGGTCCTGGTTCGGCGGGCGATGCTGGGATCGCCGGCCACATCGCCGGTCACGTCGCATTTCCCTCGAGCATGGTCGACCGCATCGTGCCGGCCACGACCGATGCCGACAGGGCGCGGATATCAGGCGAACTTGGTATCGAGGACGCCTGGCCCGTGATGACGGAACCCTTCAGCCAATGGGTGATCGAAGACAGTTTCCCCACGGGTCGTCCGGCCTGGGAAAAATTCGGCGTCACCATGGTCGGGGATGTCGCTCCCTTCGAGGATATGAAGTTGAGGCTCCTCAACGGCGCGCATTCGGGGATCGCCTATCTCGGCCTGCTCAGCGGCCACGCCACGGTCGATCGCGCCTTCGCCGATCCAGCGATAAGGCGGTTCGTCGATGCGCTGTGGGAGGAGGCCAAATCGACATTGCCGGACGATGCCGGCCTCGACACGTCAGCCTATACGGCCGAGCTTGCCGAGCGTTTTTCGAACACGGCACTTGCCCACCGCACGGCGCAGATCGCCAATGACGGCAGCCAGAAACTGCCCCAGCGCATCATCGCCTCGGCCATCGAGTGTCTCGAAGCCGGCACCGAACTGGTCCACCTTACGCTGGTCGTTGCTGCCTGGATCGCCGCTTGCGCGGCGCGCGGAAAAACCTTGCCGGAGGGCCATTTCACCGATCCGCTCGACGCGCCGCTGACGGCGCTTCTGGACCAGCAGCTGCCGGCCAACGAAACCGTGACGGCGGTGTTCGATCTGGCCGGCTTCGCCAGGGATCACGCCGAGCGCCAGACGCTGATCGAACTCGTCGCCGTCCATCTCGTCCACCTGCGGCGGGACGGCACGACCTTGGCTTTTGCTGCGCTCGGCATAGAGGCCAAAGGGCCGTAAGGCGGAACTGGCACGGATCAGCGGGCCATAGAGGACTTTGATGCCGGCGCCACAGCATCGCGCCATAGCTGAATTCTCGCCGCTCGAACGAAACAAAAAAGCGAGGCAAGTGCCCCGCTTTTCACTTCGCTTCTGAATTGAGGGTCAAGCCGGCAAAATGGCGCCTTCCAGCGTGGTGAGCTGGCCAAGGAATTGTTCCGCCTTGCTGCGCGCCTGGTCGTCCTTGGCGTCGGCGGCGTCTTCCCTGGCTTCCTGGATGCGGCGGGCGAGATCGGCGCGGTCGACATCCTTCACCGCGACCGCCGATTCCGCCAGCAGCGTGCAGCCGGCCGGGACGATGTCGGCGAAGCCGCCGAACACGACATAGCGTTCTTCGCTGCCCGAGGCGTTCTTCACCGTGACGACGCCCGGCTTGATCGTGGTCATGACCGGTGCGTGATGGGCCATGACGGTCATCTCGCCCTCGGCGCCCGGGATGACGACGGATTCGACCACGGCGGAAACCAGCAGGCGCTCCGGGGAAACCAGTTCGAACTTGAAAGCTTCAGCCATGATCAAATTAGCGAGTAGGGAATAGTGAGTAGGAAGTAGGGAGAGAGGACAACCGCCCGATCACCCAGCCGCTATTCACTACTGACTACTGACTACTCCCTATTCCCTTGATTAAGCCGCTTCAGCCGCGAGGCGCTGTGCCTTCTCGACCGCTTCGTCGATGCCGCCGACCATATAGAAGGCGGCTTCCGGCAGATGGTCGTAGTCGCCATTGCAGAGGCCCTTGAAGCCCTTGATGGTGTCGGCGAGGTCGACCAGCTTGCCCGGCGCGCCGGTGAACACTTCGGCGACGAAGAACGGCTGCGACAGGAAGCGCTCGATCTTGCGGGCGCGGGCCACCGTCTGCTTGTCCTCTTCCGAGAGCTCGTCCATGCCAAGGATGGCGATGATGTCCTGCAGCGACTTGTAGCGCTGGAGGATCGACTGCACCTGGCGGGCGACGGCATAGTGTTCATCGCCGACGACCAGCGGGTCGAGCATGCGCGAGGTCGAGTCCAGCGGATCGACGGCCGGATAGATGCCCTTTTCGGCGATCGAACGGTTCAGCGTCGTCGTCGCGTCGAGGTGGGCGAACGAGGTCGCCGGCGCCGGGTCGGTCAAGTCGTCGGCCGGCACGTAGATCGCCTGCACCGAGGTGATCGAGCCCTTGGTGGTGGTGGTGATGCGTTCCTGCAGCGCGCCCATGTCGGTGGCGAGCGTCGGCTGATAGCCCACCGCCGACGGGATACGGCCGAGCAGCGCCGACACTTCCGAGCCCGCCTGCGTGAAGCGGAAGATGTTGTCGACGAAGAACAGCACGTCCTGGCCCTGGTCGCGGAAATATTCGGCGACCGTCAGGCCGGTCAGGCCGACGCGGGCACGCGCGCCCGGCGGCTCGTTCATCTGGCCGTACACCAGCGCCGCCTTCGAGCCTTCGCCGCCGCCCTTCTTGTTGACGCCGGATTCGATGAATTCGTGATAGAGGTCGTTGCCTTCGCGGGTGCGCTCGCCGACGCCGGCGAACACCGAGTAACCACCATGCGCCTTGGCGATGTTGTTGATCAGTTCCTGGATCAGCACGGTCTTGCCGACGCCGGCGCCGCCGAACAGGCCGATCTTGCCGCCCTTGGCGTAGGGTGCGAGCAGGTCGAGCACCTTGATGCCGGTGATCAGGATCTGCGCTTCCGTCGATTGTTCGATGTAGGCCGGAGCCGGCTGGTGGATCGAGCGCAGTTCGACCGCGTCGACCGGGCCCGCTTCGTCGACCGGCTCGCCGATGACGTTGATGATGCGGCCGAGCATGCCCGGGCCGACCGGCACGGCGATCGGGCCGCCGGTGTCGCGTACTTCCTGGCCACGCACCAGACCTTCGGTGGAGTCCATGGCGATACAGCGCACGGTGTTTTCACCCAGATGCTGGGCAACTTCGAGCACCAGTCGGTTGCCGACATTGTTGGTCTCGAGCGCGTTCAGGATCGGCGGCAGATGCTCGCCGAACTGCACGTCGACGACAGCGCCGATGACCTGGCGGACCTTGCCGACAACGCCGGTGGCCTTGGTGGCCACGGCTTGCGTCTTGGCAGCGGCGGCCTTGGCCGGCGCTGCTGCTGGCTTGGCCGGAGCCGCCTTTGCTGCCGCTGCCGGAGCCTTGGCCGCCCTCGCGGGGGCTGCTGTCTTCGGGGTCGCTGCTTTCGCCATCGTCTTTACCCTTTTCGTCCTTTGTTTCTCACGCGGTCCGGTTCGCGGGCCAATGACCTGCGGACCGCGCCTAGAGCGCCTCGGCGCCCGAAATGATTTCGATCAGTTCCTTGGTGATCTGCGCCTGCCGCTGGCGGTTGTAGGTGATCGACAGCTTGTTGATCATCTCGCCGGCGTTGCGCGTCGCATTGTCCATGGCGCTCATCTTGGCGCCCATTTCGCCCGCCGCGTTTTCGAGCAGCGCGCGGAATACCTGCACCGCGATGTTGCGCGGGATGAGGTCGGACAGGATTTCGCCCGGCTCCGGCTCATACTCGTAGACGGCGCTGGCGCCATCCGCCGACTCGGGCTGAGCCGAAGAGGCGGATGCCGCCGGAATGATCTGCTGCGCGGTCGGAACCTGGCTGATCACCGACTTGAACTGCGAGTAGAACAGCGTGCAGACGTCGAAGGCGCCCTCGTTGAACAGGTGGATGACCTTGCGGGCGATCGCATCGGCATTGACGAAGCCGAGCGTCTTGACCTCGCGCAGATCGACGCGTTCGATGATCATCGCGGCATAGTCGCGGCGCAGGATGTCGAAACCTTTCTTGCCGACGCAGATGATCTTGACCTGCTTACCATCGGCCAGAAGCCGGCGGATATGGTCACGGGCATGACGGGCGATCTGCGAATTGAAGCCGCCGCACAGGCCGCGCTCGGCGGTGCAGACGACGAGCAGATGCACGTCGTCCTTGCCGGTTCCGGTCATCAGCGCCGGGGCATCGCCACCGCCACCGACAGCCTGGGTGATGTTGGCCAGGACGGAACCCATGCGCTCCGAATAGGGACGCGCCGCTTCCGCCGCCTCTTGCGCACGGCGCAGCTTCGCCGCGGCGACCATCTGCATCGCCTTGGTGATCTTCTGCGTCGCCTTGACCGAGGCGATACGGTTACGAAGGTCTTTTAATGAAGGCATGCTTCAAACCTGATCCCGTCTTGCACTTCGCTCAGGCGAAGGTCTTGGCGAAGGCGTCGATCTCGGCCTTCAGCTTGGCGCGCAGATCGTCCGAAAGCGCCTTTTCCTTGCGGATGGCGTCGAGGACGTCCTTGCCGGCCGAACGCATGTGGCTGAGCAGGCCGTGCTCGAACTTGCCGACCTGGTTGACCGGCAGCTTGTCGAGATAGCCGTTGACGCCGGCGAAGATCACCGCGACCTGCTCTTCGGTCTTCAGCGGCGAGAACTGCGGCTGCTTCAACAGCTCCGTCAGGCGCGAGCCGCGGTTGAGCAGGCGCTGCGTGGCGGCGTCGAGATCCGAGCCGAACTGCGCGAAAGCAGCCATTTCGCGGTACTGCGCGAGCTCGCCCTTGATCGAGCCCGCAACCTGCTTCATCGCCTTGATCTGCGCCGAGGAACCGACGCGCGACACCGACAGGCCGACGTTGACGGCCGGACGGATGCCCTGGAAGAACAGGTTGGTTTCGAGGAAGATCTGGCCGTCGGTGATCGAGATCACGTTGGTCGGGATGTAGGCCGACACGTCGTTGGCCTGCGTCTCGATGACCGGCAGCGCGGTCAGCGAGCCGCCACCCAGATCGTCGTTGAGCTTGGCGGCGCGCTCGAGCAGGCGCGAGTGCAGGTAGAAGACGTCGCCCGGATAGGCTTCGCGGCCCGGCGGACGGCGCAGCAACAGCGACATCTGGCGATAGGCCACCGCCTGCTTCGACAGATCGTCATAGCTGATCAGCGCATGCATGCCGTTGTCGCGGAAATATTCGCCCATGGTGCAGGCCGTGAACGGCGCCAGGAACTGCATCGGCGCCGGATCGGAAGCGGTGGCGGCGACGATGATCGAATATTCGAGCGCGCCGCGCTCTTCCAGCACCTTGACGAACTGCGCGACGGTCGAGCGCTTCTGGCCGACGGCGACGTAGACGCAGTAGAGCTTTTCCTTCTCGGGGCCGTTGTCGTGCACCGACTTCTGGTTGAGCATCGTATCGAGGATGATGGCGGTCTTGCCTGTCTGGCGATCGCCGATGACCAGCTCGCGCTGGCCGCGGCCGACCGGGATCAGCGCATCGATGGCCTTGAGGCCGGTCGACATCGGCTCATTCACCGACTTGCGTGGGATGATACCGGGCGCCTTGACGTCGACGCGCTTGCGCTCGACTGCCTTGATCGGACCCTTGCCGTCGATCGGATTGCCGAGCGCGTCGACGACGCGGCCGAGCAGGCCGGGACCGACAGGCGCATCGACGATGGCGCCGGTGCGCTTGACGGTGTCGCCTTCCTTGATGTCGCGGTCGGCGCCGAAGATGACGACGCCGACATTATCGGCTTCGAGATTGAGCGCCATGCCGCGGATGCCGCCGGGGAATTCGACCATTTCGCCGGCCTGGACATTGTCGAGGCCGTAGACGCGGGCGATGCCGTCACCGACGGACAGCACCTGTCCGACTTCGGAGACCTCGGCCTCCTTGCCGAAATTCTTGATCTGGTCTTTCAGAATTGCGGAAATTTCCGCGGCGCGGATGTCCATCAGCCGACCTCTTTCAGTGCAAGCTTGAGCGAATTGAGTTTGGTTTTGAGCGACGTATCGATCTGGCGCGAGCCCATCTTGACCACCAGCCCGCCGAGCAGCGACGGGTCGACGGTGACGGAAATGGCCACGTCCTTGCCGGCAACGCTCTTCAGCGCCGCCTTGAGTTCGGTCTGCTGCGCCGCCGTCAGCTCATGAGCCGAAGTGACTTCGGCGGCAGCCTCGCCACGGTGCTCGGCGGCGATCTGGCGGAACGCCTTGATCATGCCGGGCACCGCGAACAGTCGGCGGTTCTTGGCGACGACGCGCAGGAAATTGCCGGTCAGGCCGGTGATGCCGGCCTTGTCGGCGATCGCCGCGATGGCCTTGGCCTGGTCCTCGCTGGAAAACACCGGGCTGTTGATCAGCCGGGTGAGGTCCGCGCTGCCCGCCAGCATCGTCTCGAAACTGTTGAGGTCGGCCTCGACCTTGGCCACGGAATTTGCCTGCGATGCCAGTTCGAACAGCGAACCGGCATAGCGTTCTGCGACACCTGAGATTGGCGATGACGATTGAGCCACGGACCGTCTTTTCTCTTGTCTGACAGGCCGCAGATTGTTGGCGCGAGCAAAAACTCTGGCTAAATCTTTGACCTTACTGCATTTTTTCAAGCACGGAGGCGCGGCTTCCGCTATCCCCGGCCGAAAGTCGATTGCCGTCTAGCACAGGCATTTTAAGACCGCAATGCGTCGTTCCGCATGGTTTTCAGGCACTATTGTCGCATCCGGCGAAAGATCAGTGTCCTGCGCGCCGGAATACCCTTGGATTCAGGGCACAAAGCCGAAGGCAAAGGCGAGCGGCAAGGCCGCGAGCGCCAATTCCACCACGATCGAAACCCAATTGAAAGGTGTATTGGCGCCATCCGACATCATCGACAGCAACCGGCCGAAGGCGGTGAACAGCCAGGAGAAGCCGAGCGCCATGTAGACCAGCGGCTGCGCGAGCAGGATGCAGCACAGGCCGACCCCGAGATAGAAGCCCGACATGCGGCCTCGCCCTTCGGCGATCGCCGCCGCCTTCTCGGGTTTCGCCTGCAGGCGCAGGATGCGGAACGCCAGAGCCGGCGCCAGGAAGAACAGAAGGCCGAGCAGGACGGTGAAGACCGCGCTCGACCAGGCCAGCCATTCGCCCTGGCTCGTCGGCCATGGAAGCGCAAAATCCATCGTGTCCCCTCGAAATGCCTGCTTGAAATTGCGGAGCATTCTAGCGGAGGAAAAATGCCGCGCCAGATGGCTCCAGCCACTTTAGGAGACGCGCATCAACCGAGCGCGAATTCCACCGCCGCCTCGGCATGGATGCGCGTCGTGTCGAAAACCGGAATGTCGAAATCACCCTGGCCGATGAGCATGGTGATCTCGGTGCAGCCCATGATCAGGCTGTCGGCGGCCTCTTCGCCGCGGAGACGTTCGGCCTCGGCGATATAGGCCGCCCTCGAGACCTCGGAGACGATGCCCTGGCAGAGTTCTTCGTAGATGACGCGATGGACCATGTCGCGACCGGCCGCGTCGGGCACCACCGGTGAGAGCCCATATTTGTCGGTGAGCCGGCCCTTGTAGAAATCCTGCTCCATGGTGAAGCGTGTCGCCAGCAATGCCGGTCGCTGCAAGCCGGCTTTTCTTATCGCCATCGCGGTGGCGTCGGCGATGTGGATCAGCGGGATCGACACAGCCGCCTGCACCTGGTCGGCCAGTTTGTGCATGGTGTTGGTGCACAGGAGCAGCCCTTGCGCGCCGCCGGCCTCGAGCTTGCGCGCGGCCTCGGTCAGAAGCGCGCCGGCGCCGTCCCAATCGCCGTGATGCTGCCGCTCAGCGATCTCGGCGAAATCGAACGACCAGAGCAGCAGCTTCGCCGAATGCAGCCCACCCAGCCGCTCGCGCACGATCTCGTTGAGCAGGCGATAATAGATGGCAGTCGATTCCCAGCTCATGCCGCCGAGCAGGCCAAGGGTTTTCATTGATCTTTCCGTTTCTCTCGCCGAGACAACTGTAGCTGAAATTGAGTCCCTACAAAAAACTCTGCGGGTCGATGTCGACCTGCACCCGGATCGAGCCGCGCTGCTTCGGTCCGTTGGCGAGCATGGCCCGGATAAAACCTTGCATGTCGGCGCGCCGTTCGCCCTGGATCAGCAGGCGGAAGCGGTGGCGTCCGCCGAGCAGGGACAGCGGTGCTTCCGCCGGCCCGAGCACGAACAGGTCCGACGCTTCCGGTGCCGCGCGGCGCAGGCCGCGTGCATGGCCCTCCGCCTCCGCCCGCGTCACCGCGCTGACGATGACGCCTGCCAGTCGGCCGAAGGGCGGCAAGGCGGCGCGCTCGCGCTCCGAAATCTCACGCTGGTAGAAAGACTCGGCATCGCCTGAGACGATCGCCCGCATCACCGGATGGTCGGGCTGGAAGGTCTGCAGCAGGCCAAGGCTCTTCTTGCCGGTGCGGCCGGCACGGCCGGTCACCTGGCTGAGCAACTGGAAGGTACGCTCGGCGGCGCGCGGATCGCCATTGGCGAGGCCGAGGTCGGCGTCGACGACGCCGACCAGCGTCATGTTCGGGAAATTGTGACCCTTGGCGACCAGTTGCGTGCCGATGACGATATCGGCCTCGCCATTGGCGATTGCCTCCAGCTCCAGCCGCAACCGCCGTACGCCCCCCATGATGTCCGACGACAGCACGATGGTGCGCGCGTCCGGGAAATGCGTGACGACCTCCTCGGCAATGCGCTCGACCCCCGGCCCGCAAGCAACCAGATGATCGAGCGTGCCGCATTCCGGGCAGGCTTCGGGACGGCGCTCATTGTGACCGCAGTGATGACACACCAACTGGCCGCGAAAGCGGTGTTCGACCAGCCAGGCCGAGCACACCGGGCAGCCGAAACGGTGGCCGCAGACCCGGCACAGCGTCAGCGGCGCATAACCGCGCCGGTTGAGGAACAGCAGCGACTGCTCCTTCTTCTCCAGCGTCCGGCGCATATGGTCGATCAGCACCGGCGACAGGAAGCCGCCACGGGCGGGCGGCGCGCGGCGCATGTCGATCGACTTGAGATCGGGAAGTGCCGCCTCGGCGAAGCGTGCGGAAAGCACAGCCCTTGCATAGCGGCCCTGGCTGGCATTGACCCGGCTCTCGACCGACGGCGTCGCCGATGCCAGGACCACGGGGAAGCCGCCTATATGGCCGCGCACGACAGCCATGTCGCGCGCATTGTAGAAGACGCGGTCTTCCTGCTTGTAGGCGGGGTCGTGCTCCTCGTCGACGACGATCAGGCCAAGCTCCCGGAACGGCAGGAACAGCGCCGAGCGCGCGCCGGCAACGACACGCACGCCGCCCTCCGCCACTTGCCTCCAGACTTTTTCACGCATTCGCGGCGGCAGGTCCGAATGCCATTCGCCCGGCTTGGCGCCGAAACGTTGCTGGAAGCGTTCCAGAAAGGCATGCGTCAAGGCGATTTCCGGCAGCAGGATGAGCACCTGCTTGCCCTGCTCGAGCGCGGCCGCCACAGCCTCGAAATAGACCTCCGTCTTGCCCGAACCGGTGACGCCGTCGAGCAACGCGACGTTGAACTCGCCGGCCGCCACATTGGCGCGCAGCATCGACGCGGCCTCGTTCTGGTCCGGCATCAGTTCGGGAACGGCATAGCTTGGGTCAGGCGCGGCCACCACCGGGCGCGGCGGGATCATCACCGTCTCGAACACGCCTTGCGCCTTCAGCCCCTCGATCACAGTCGACGACACGCCCGCGGCATGGGCAAGCCCGGAGCGCGTCCAGGCAAGGCCGCCTTCGGCCGTTTCCAGAACGCGCGCCCTGGCATCGGTCATCCGGTCAGGTACAAGGAGGGTGCGCTGCAGCCCTTCGATCCAGGGTTCGGGATCAAAGGCCTCCGGCGCCCTGAGCAGCATGCGCGCCACCATGCCCGGCGCCGAGAGCGTGTACTGCGCCACCCAGTCGACGAAGCGGCGCATGGCGCGGTCGATCGGCGGACAGTCGAAAACCTGCTCGATCGGGCGTAATTTCCTGGCATCGACCTGCTCGACCGCGCCGTCCCAGACAATGCCGGCGACCTGGCGCGGCCCGAGCGGCACGCGCACGATCGAACCCGGCACCACGCGCATGCCGACCGGCACGGCATAGGTGTAGGGGCGTTCGGCCGGCATCGGCACCAGCACCGGCGCGGCCGCGACAAAGGGCGAATCTTCGATCATGAGGCGTGACCTTGCCCTGACTTTGGTCTAGATCAAAGAGCAACGCTGAACGTGCCTTCCCAAGCACGACGAAAATCGTCAGGAGACCCGCCATGAAATTTTTTGCCGACACCGCCGATATCAAAGAGATCAAGGAACTGAACGATCTGGGACTGCTCGATGGCGTCACCACCAATCCCTCGCTGATCCTGAAATCGGGCGGCAAGATCATCGAGGTCACCAAGCAGATCTGCGACATCGTCGAAGGCCCTGTCTCGGCCGAGGTCGTGGCGACCGAGTTCAAGGACATGATGGCCGAAGCCAAGGTGCTGGCCAAGATCGCGCCCAATATCGCCATCAAGGTGCCGCTGACGCTGGACGGCCTGAAGGCCTGCAAGACCATCCGCACCGAGATGAACCGCATGGTCAACGTCACGCTGTGCTTCTCGGCCAACCAGGCGCTGCTCGCGGCCAAGGCCGGCGCGTCCTTCATCTCGCCCTTCGTCGGCCGCATCGACGATACCGGCTCGGACGGCATGGAGGTGATCCAGGAGATCCGTCAGATCTACGACAATTACGACTTCCAGACCGAGATCCTGACCGCTTCCGTGCGCACGGTGAACCACGTCAAGCAGGCGGCTCTCATCGGCGCCGACGTCATCACCGCGCCGCCGGCGACGCTGAAGGCGCTGGTCAATCATCCGCTGACAGACAAGGGCCTTGCCGCTTTCCTCGCCGACTGGGCCAAGACCGGCCAGAAGATCAGCTGAGCGATCCGCTACCGGATATGAAAAAAGGCCGGGCAACCGGCCTTTTTTCATGCGCTGTGGATCAAGAGAGAAGCCTGCCCGTCAGTCCGTGCCATCGTCGGGGAGCGCGGTCGGCGACGGGCGCTTGCCCGCCATGATCTCGCGCTTGCCGACATGGTTGGGCGCGCCGACCAGGCCTTCCTTCTCCATGCGCTCGACCAGTGAAGCGGCGCGGTTGTAACCGATGCCGAGGCGGCGCTGGATATAGGACGTCGAACATTTCTTGTCGCGCAACACCACCTTGACCGCCTCGTCATAGCTGGAATCGCCATCCTCGGCGGCAACGGCTCCCTTGTCGAAGACCGCTCCCTGGTCGCCTTCCTCTTCCTCTTCATCCTCGTCGGCCGTCACGGTCTCCAGATATTCGGGGCGGCCCTGCGCCTTCAGATGCGCCACGACATGCTCGACCTCGGCGTCGGAAACAAAGGGGCCGTGCACGCGGGCGATGCGCCCGCCGCCCATCATGTGCAGCATGTCGCCCTGGCCGAGCAGCTGCTCGGCGCCCTGCTCGCCCAGGATGGTGCGGCTGTCGATCTTGGAGGTGACCTGGAAGGAGATGCGGGTCGGGAAATTGGCCTTGATCGTGCCGGTGATGACGTCGACCGAAGGCCGCTGCGTCGCCATGATCAGGTGAATGCCGGCGGCGCGCGCCATCTGCGCCAGGCGCTGGATGGCGCCTTCGATCTCCTTGCCGGCGACCATCATCAGGTCGGCCATCTCGTCGACGATGACGACGATGTAGGGCATCGGCGCCAAGTCGATCTCCTGCTGTTCGAACAGCGGCTCGCCGGTGCCCTTCTCGAAGCCGGCCTGCACGGTCATGACGACCGTCTCGCCCTTGTCCCGGGCTTGGGCGGCGCGCTCATTGTAGCCGTCGATGTTGCGCACGCCGAGCCGCGCCATCTTGCGATAGCGATCTTCCATCTCGCGCACCGCCCATTTGAGCGCGGTTACGGCCTTCTTGGGATCCGTGACGACGGGGGTGAGAAGGTGCGGGATGCCGTCATAGACGGACAGTTCGAGCATCTTCGGGTCGACCATGATCAGCCGGCATTCTTCGGGCTTCAGCCGGTAGAGCAACGACAGGATCATGGTGTTGATGGCGACCGACTTACCGGAGCCGGTGGTGCCGGCGACGAGCAGATGCGGCATTTTCGCCAGCTCGGCGATGACGGGTTCGCCGCCGATCGTCTTGCCAAGGCAAAGCGCCAGCTTGCAGCTGGTCTTGCGGAAGCCCTGCGATTCGATCAGTTCGCGGAAATAGACGGTTTCGCGGGTCTCGTTCGGCAGCTCGATACCGATGACGTTGCGGCCGGGCACCACGGCGACGCGCGCCGAGACCGCCGACATGGAGCGGGCGATGTCGTCGGCGAGACCAATGACGCGGGAGGATTTGACGCCCGGCGCCGGCTCGAATTCGTAGAGGGTGACGACCGGACCGGGGCGTACGTGGATGATCTCGCCGCGCACGCCGAAATCCTCCAGCACGCTTTCCAGGAGATCGGCATTCTGCTCGAGCCGCTCCTGCGACATGTAGAAGCCCTGCCCTTCCGGCGGCTGCTGCAGCAGTTCCTCCGAGGGAAGTTCGTAGCTTTCGCCCGTCACCGGCCGCGCAACCTTGCCAGCCATGGGCAGCGACGGCCCGCGCATGGCGGGACCGGTTTCCTCCACGCGTTGCACAAGCGGTGCCGGGAGGACGCTGCTTGCGGCAGGCGCCATCGCGGCCGTTGTCCGAGCCTGCCGGGCGGCCCTGCCCGCCGAAACGGATGGCTCGACCACGGCCTCGTTGGAGTTGGCCGGAAACACGTCCGGCGGGGCGGACGGGGCCTGGCCCGGAAGGCATTCGATGACACGGAACAAGGCGGTGACATCGGCCACGGCGGGCGCGGAGATATCGGCCCGCGCCGCGGCAACCGGCGGAGCCGGGACCGGTGCGCGCGAAACCGGGCTGACTTGGCGGCCCGGGAACGTGACGTCAACCAGAAGCGGCGCCAAGCCCTCGAAGAAGGCGTGATCCGAGAGATAGGGCCGCCGGGCTTTTTCAGTGGTGGCTGCTTTGAGCGGCGCGCCATTCCCGACGACGGACGCCGGGCGCGTGGCCGCTCGAGCGGGCACATTCGGAGCCGCGGGCGGAACACCTTGCGACGTCTCGCCGCCGCGTACTGGCTGAGCGGGCGCGGCCGGCGACGGTCCGCGATGCATGACGACGCCAGCCTGCTGCGTCGGGAGCGCCTGCGGGCCGCCCTGCCCGGCAACCTCGCCCTGCGGCGGGCGGTGCTTGGGCTCATAGTCCGGGGTGCGTGTAAAACGCACATTGGGCGCAAGGAAAAAATACTCTTGCCAGGCAGGGCTTTCAGTGTCGCCCTGCGGGAAACCATTGTCCGCCACAGGCTTCCCATTCGGCCCACCGGAGGGGCTCCTGTCGCCGCCGGGAACAGCAACCCGCCCGGAATGGCCCGAAGCACCGGACTGACGGACATCCACCTTGCCGCGCGGGCCGCCGGCGCGCTCCCCTTCGGGGTCATCGGGCGAAGCTGTGTGCAACGAATTGACCCGAGAAAAACGCCTGGCTTCCATGCTCAAGACTCACTGTGGAACGTCTGCTGAGCAATAGGGAGCGAGTGGTTAACAGTTGCTTCCGTAAGTGCCGTTGGAGCGACCGAAAAATATCTTTCGCGGCGATGCCGAAGGATACAGATTCGAGCGCTGGATCGTATTCGACGATCCAGCCACGCGTGCGACCGAGCATGAGCAAGTGCCGGCCTTGACTATCGGGAAACGGCCGGCACCAGGATCGAGAGGAGGACGTCTTTCGGAACGAAGAGTAGCGCTAGCTGGCCGTCTTGCCGTGCCGGGCCAGATCCTGGGCGATGGACAGTTGCAGGGCTTCGGCCAGTTCGCGCGCGGCACGGTTCTCGGCATCGATCTGCGCCCGGTAGGAAGCAAACTCTTGACGCGGCCTGTCGAAGGACGAGGTGATCGCCCGCTTGCCGACCGCGATCACCGCGCCGGTTTTCGCATCGGTCAGCGTGTAGCCGGAGGTCAGCGTCACCGAACCGGCGGTCGGCTCGTCTTGATCGGTTCCAACCTGGACCAGCGCCGAGGATTCAACGGCTTCGGTCACGCTGAGATCGAGCGAATAAAGCGGCGAAGCCGGTTCGCCGGCGCCGCGCCCGAACCCGAAGATCAGGTTGTTGCGCACCTGCTGGGCATAACGCGTCCGGACCGGCTTGACGGCGATCGACGCCAACTCGGCGTTCGCGGTGGAGCCGGTCGACAGCGGCGCGCTCGAATAGAGCGGCCGCACCTGGCAGGCCGAGACGAGCGCAAGCGAGCCGACAAGGCCGGCAAGCGCGATGCGGCGCAGCAAACGGCTCAACTCTGTCTTTTCCCGATCAGGCAACGACATTGACGATCCTCTGCGGCACGATGATCACCTTGCGCGGAGCCTTGCCTTCAAGTGCTTTCTGCACGAAGTCGAGAGCCAAGGCCGCTTTTTCGACCGCACCTTGGTCCGCGTCGCGGGCAATTGTCAAATCCCCCCGCTTCTTGCCGTTGACCTGCACCGGATAGGTGACTTCGTTGTCGACGACCAGCGCCGAATCGAAGACCGGCCACGGCCGTTCGGCGACCAGATCGATGCCGCCCAGCGTCTCCCAGCACTCTTCGGCAAGGTGCGGCATGACAGGCGCGATCAGGTGCACCATGATCTCGACGGCCTCCCGGCACGCGCTTTTCAGTACCGGATCGGCCTTGCCTTCCGCCACCTCGTTGAGCGGGGTGGTCAGCGCGTTGGCCAGTTCATAGATGCGGGCGATGGCACGGTTGAAGGCGAGCTTTTCGATGTCTTCGCCGACCGCCTTCAGGATTTTGTGCGCGGCCTTGGAAACGGCCCCGGCCTCGCCATCATTGGCCGCCTTGGGCGTGACCCCTGCCAGCGTCTCGGCCGCCGTCGACACCAGCCGCCAGATGCGCTGCATGAAGCGATGCGCGCCGGCGGCACCGTCGTCGGTCCACTCGACATCGCGTTCGGGCGGAGAATCCGACAGCATGAACCAGCGCGCCGTGTCGGCGCCGTAGCCGTCGGTGATGTCTTCCGGGCTCACCGTGTTCTTCTTCGACTTCGACATCTTCTCGAGCGGGCCGATGGTGACCGCCTCGCCGGTGGCGATGTCGATGGCGCGGCGCTTGCCGTCGACATCCTCCAGCCGCACTTCGGTCGGCGCCAGCCAGCGGCCATTCGATGCCGTGCCGACGCGGTAGGTTTCGTGCACCACCATGCCTTGCGTGAACAGGCCCTTGAACGGTTCGGCCAGGTCGACATGGCCGGTCTCGCGCATGGCGCGGGTGAAGAAACGCGAATAGAGCAGATGCAGGATCGCATGCTCGATGCCGCCAATATACTGGTCGACCGCCAGCCACTCGTTCGCCGCCTTGGGATCGGTCGGATCATGCGCCCAGGGTGCCGTAAAACGGGCGAAATACCAGGACGAGTCGACGAACGTGTCCATCGTGTCGGTTTCGCGCCGGGCGTCCTGGCCGCATTGCGGGCACTTTACATGCCGCCATGTCGGATGCCGGTCGAGCGGATTGCCCGGCCGGTCGAAATCGACATCGTCCGGCAGCTTGACCGGCAGGTCGGCCTTCGGCACCGGCACCACGCCGCAATCCTCGCAATGGATCATCGGGATCGGGCAGCCCCAGTAGCGCTGGCGCGAAATGCCCCAGTCGCGCAGGCGGAAATTCACCTTGCGCTCGGCCATCGGCCGGTTGCCGATCGTCTTCTGTTCCAGCAGATTCGCGACCTCGTCGAAAGCCCGGTCCGGCTTCATGCCGTCGAGGAAGCGCGAATTGATCATCGCACCATCGTCGACATAGGCCTCGTCGATGATCTGGAAAGCCGACGGGTTCTCGCCGTCCGGCATCACCACCGGCACCACCGGCAAGCCGTATTTGTTGGCGAAGTCGAGGTCGCGCTGGTCATGCGCCGGGCAGCCGAAGATGGCGCCGGTGCCGTATTCCATCAGCACGAAATTGGCGACATAGACCGGCAGCGTCCAGGTATCGTCGAAGGGATGGACGACGCGGATACCGGTGTCAAAACCCTTCTTCTCGGCCGTCTCCAGCGCCGCCACCGAAGTGCCCATATGGCGCACTTCGTCGATGAACTTCGCCAGCGCCGGATCGGTCTCCGCGGCCTTCTTGGCCAGCGGATGATCGGCGGCGATCGCCATGAAGGAAGCACCGAAAATGGTGTCGGGCCGCGTCGTATAGACTTCCAGCTCATGCTCGCCGGCAATTTCCGAGGCCAGCGGCCAGCGGATCAGCAAGCCTTCCGAACGGCCGATCCAGTTCTGCTGCATCAGCTTCACTTTTTCGGGCCATTCGTCGAGGCCGTCGAGCGAATCCAGCAGGTCCTGCGCGAAATCGGTGATCTTGAAGAACCACTGCGTCAGCTCGCGCTGTTCGACCAGCGCGCCGGAGCGCCAGCCGCGCCCGTCGATGACCTGCTCGTTGGCGAGCACTGTCATGTCCTCCGGGTCCCAGTTGACCTTGGAGGATTTGCGCGTCACCAGCCCCTTCGCGACGAAGTCGAGGAACAGCATCTGCTGGCGGTGGTAGTAATCGACGTCGCAGGTGGCGAATTCGCGCGCCCAGTCCAGCGACAGGCCCATCACCTTGAGCTGCTCGCGCATGGTGGCGATGTTCTGGTAGGTCCACTCCTTGGGATGGACCTTGTTCTGCATGGCCGCGTTCTCGGCCGGCATGCCGAAGGCGTCCCAGCCCATCGGATGCAGCACGTTGAAGCCCTTGGCCCGCTTGTAGCGCGCCACCACGTCGCCCATCGTATAATTGCGGGTATGGCCGATATGGATGCGCCCCGACGGGTAGGGAAACATCTCCAGCACGTAGTATTTCGGGCGCGGATCGTCATTGTGCGCTTCGAAAAGCTTCTTTTCGGCCCAGGCCTTCTGCCATTTGGGCTCTGACGCGCGCGGATTGTATCGTTCGGTTGCCATGGGACGTTTTTCACTTAAAAGCATGCGGACTGCGGGCAAGAGCCCGGCAGTTCACGAAATGTGGTCCGGGTGTTCACCATGCTTTGGCAAACCCGTCAACCATATGGGCATCGCGGCTGACAAAAACGCGGGCCAAAAACAGCGGGATTTGCATATGGGCGACACCGTTCAGCAGTTTTTCGCGGTCAGGGCGAAGATCGCCGCCGCCGAGCAGGAAGCCGGCCGTGAAGCCGGCGCGGTGACGCTGGTGGCGGTCTCCAAGACCTTCGACGCCGCCGATATCCAACCGGTGATCGAGGCCGGCCAGCGCGTCTTCGGCGAGAACCGCGTCCAGGAAGCACAGGGCAAATGGCCCGCCCTGAAGGAAGCTTCCCCCGATATCGAACTGCACCTGATCGGCCCGCTCCAGTCGAACAAGGCCAGGGAGGCGGTGGCGCTGTTCGACGTCATCGAGACCATCGACCGCGACAAGATCGCCGCCGAACTCGCCAAGGAAATCGCCAGGCAAGGCCGTGCGCCAAAGCTCTATGTCCAGGTGAACACCGGCTCCGAACCGCAGAAGGCCGGCATCGAACCGCGCGAGGCGGTCGCCTTCGTCAAGCGTTGCCGGGAAGTCCACGGCCTCGCCATCGAAGGCCTGATGTGTATTCCGCCGGCCGACGAAAACCCCGGCCCGCATTTCGCCTTGTTGGAGAAGCTCGGCAAGGAAGCGGGCATCGCCAAACTGTCGATGGGCATGTCCGGCGACTACGAGACCGCGATCGCCTTCGGCGCCACCAGCGTCAGGGTCGGTTCGGCGATTTTTGGAAGCAGGTAGTCCTGCCCGAACCTCCGGCTTGCTGCATTATGAGTCAGATCTATATCTAGCCAAGCTAGCTAGGAAGCATTCTATGAACTGGCACCTTCAAGACGCAAAAAACAATTTCTCCAAGCTGGTCCAACGCGCGCGCAGCGAGGGACCGCAGACGGTAACTCTGCGCGGCGAGCGTGCCGCAGTGGTACTCTCCGCCGAGGATTACGACCGTCTGGCTGGAAAAAAGAAGTCGTTGGCTGAGTATCTTTTGACTGGCCCGGTTTGGGACGACGATTTCGCCGAGGAGGTCAACCGTCGCCCGGAAACGATGATCCGGAACGTCGATCTCTGATGTATCTGCTCGATACGAACATCGTTTCCGATGTGCAGAGGCGGCTGCATAGGCCGACTGAATGGCTGGCTTCGGTGGATCCAACATCGGTCAACCTCAGCGTCATTACCCTTGGTGAAATCGAGCGTGGGATCGTCAAGCTGGGCAAGGTCGATTCCGAAAAGGCGACACGCCTCGATTTATGGCTACGGGAGCTTCGGCGTGACAACGCCGACCGTATCCTTGCTGTCACGGAAGACGTGGCATTGACTTGGGACCGCATCACCGCCGGTCGGACACGAGGCAGCGCTGACACGCTCATCGCGGCAACCGCACTTGTCCATGACCTCATTCTGGTAACTCGCAATGTCACAGACTTTGAAGATACTGGCGTGACGGTGCTCAATCCCTGGGACGTCTAAGCGTTCCTTTCCGCTCGGAATGCACCATATCGTTAGGCCTGATCCGCAGGGCCATTATGCCAGCACTGGAAACGAAACGTACCGTTCCTATTTGTCTCGGTGTCACCACATATTCTCCTGGAGCTTTCGCCATGCGTTACAATCAGCTTGGAAATACCGGGCTTTTCGTCTCCGAACTTTGCCTCGGCACCATGACCTTCGGCGCCGCCGGCCAGAATGCCCAATGGGGCCTGATCGCCAGCCTCGACCAGAAGGGCGTCAACGAGATCGTTGGCCGCTCGATCGCCGCCGGCGTCAACTTCTTCGACACGGCCGACGTCTATTCCGTTGGCGAGTCCGAACGCCTGCTCGGCCAGTCGCTTAGGGATCTCGGTGTTCTCAGGTCGAATGTGGTCATCGCCACCAAGGTTCATGGCGCCATGGGTGAAGGCCCGAACCAGCGCGGCTCCTCGCGCGGCCACATCATGGATTCGGTCGATGCCAGCCTCGAACGGCTGCAGCTCGACCATATCGATCTCTATCAGTTGCACGGCGCCGACGCGGTGACGCCGATCGACGAAACGCTGCGGGCACTCGATGATCTCGTCTCCAGCGGCAAGGTTCGCTATGTCGGTGTCTCCAACTGGCAGGCCTGGCGCATCGCCAAGGCGCTCGGCATCGCCGACAGCAAGGGCTTTGCCCGCTTCGAGACCATCCAGTCCTATTACTCGATCGCCGGCCGCGACCTCGAACGCGAGATCGTGCCGCTGATCAACGAGGAGAAGCTCGGCCTGATGGTGTGGTCGCCCATGGCCGGCGGGCTGCTGTCCGGCAAATACGGCCCCGGCGCGCCGGGCAATGGCGAGGGCCGCCGAGCGTCTTTCAACTTCCCTCCGGTCAACGAGGACCGCGCCTGGGCGTCGGTCGCCGTCATGCGCGAGATCGCCAAGAAGCATGATGTCGGCGTCGCCACCGTGGCGCTCGGCTATGTCCTGGCCAAGCCTTTCGTGATGAGCGTGATCATCGGCGCCAGCCGCATGGACCAACTCGAGCAGAACCTTGCCGCCACCAGCCTCGAGCTCGATGCCGACGACCTCGCCAGGCTGGACGAAGTGAGCGCCTTGCCGTCCGAATATCCCGGCTGGATGGTCGACCGCCAGAGCGCCGGCCGTCGTCCGCCGCCTTTCGTCCCGAAGGCATAGTTCGTACCGCGAGCAGGCCGGCCTTTTCGACGCCGCGTGTCCCCTGGACGCGCGGCTTCGGTTACAGCCGGACGGTCTCGGCAAGAAAGTCGAGAAAGGCCCGCACCCTTGCAGGCAGGTGTTTGCCCTGGCCGACATACACGGCATGGGTCGGCTCTTCGTCGCCGGGGTTGAAGTCTTCCAGCATCGGCACCAGCCGGCCGGCGGCAATGTCGGGCTCGACATGCCAGCGCGCCAGCCGCGCAATGCCCGCCCCTGACAGTGCGGATAGCCGCATCGCCTCGCCGTCGCTCACCGTGGCGGTGCCTGCGATCGGGATCATGACCGGTGCTCCGGCCGTGTCGATGAACGGCCAGCCGTCGATGTATCGGACGAAACCGAAGGCAAGCATGTTGTGACGACCGAGATCGCCGGGCGTCAGCGGCGTGCCGCGCGCTTGGAGATAGGCGGGCGCGGCAACCACCACCATCCGGCTCTGACCGAGCTTGCGGGCTACCAGTCGTGACTCGCGCAGCGGCCCGGCGCGTATGGCGATATCGGCGCGCTCTTCCAACAGGTCGATCACGCTGTCGGTCAGCACGGCCTCGACGGAAATTTCGGGATAGCGTTCCAGAAAGCGCGGTAGCAGCGCCATTAGCCGGTGTTGGCCGAACGGCACGTAGCTGTTGACCCTCAGCCTTCCACGCGGCGCGGCTCCTGCCGCGGCTTCACGCTCGGCCTTATCCATGTCGGCGAGCACGCGCACGCCGCTGTCGTAGAAGGCCGTTCCTTCCGGCGTGAGCTGGAGCTTGCGCGTCGAGCGGCTGACAAGCCGCGCGCCAAGCCGGGTTTCGAGCCGCGCGATCAGCTTGCTCACCGCCGACGGTGTCATGCGCAGCCGCCGCGCCGCGGCCGAGAAGCTCCCCGCCTCGACGACACGCACGAACACTTCGATCTCGCCGGAGCGGTTGATGTCGGGCCGAGCCATCTGTGAATCTATTTCACAGGAAGTATGCCTTGGGCAAGTCTGGTTCACAACATGGTGGACCACGATCTTCCGGGCCGGGGCGCACGCTGGGCGTCCTTTGCCGACAGATGGGACCAACCGCCATGCCTCTTGCTCTCTATGCCCTCGCTGCCGGTGCCTTTGGCATCGGTGTCACCGAATTCGTCATCATGGGCCTGCTCATCGATGTCAGCAAGGACCTCGGCGTCTCGATCTCCGCCGCCGGCCAGCTGATTTCCGGCTATGCACTGGGCGTCGTCATCGGTGCACCCTTGTTGACCATCGCCACCGGCAACTGGCCGCGCAAAACCGTACTGCTGGCGCTGATGGCGATCTTCACGATTGGCAACCTCGCCTGTGCGCTGGCGCCCGATTACTGGACGCTGATGGGTGCCCGCACCATCACCGCCTTTGCCCATGGCACTTTCTTCGGCGTTGGCTCGGTGGTCGCAACTGGTCTGGTCGCGCCCAACAGGAAGGCTTCGGCGATCGCGCTGATGTTCACCGGCCTGACCATCGCCAACATCCTCGGCGTGCCCTTCGGCACCTGGCTCGGCCAGGCCTTTGGCTGGCGCGCGGCCTTCTGGGCGGTGACCGCGGTCGGCCTCGCGGCCTTCGCCGTCATCCTGGCCCTGGTGCCGCGCGGCCAGGCCGCGCTCGAGAAGAGCGACTGGCGCGCCGATCTCGCCGTGCTGCGCCGCACACCCGTCCTGCTCGGCCTCGCCACCACGGTGCTCGGCTATGCCGGCGTCTTCGCCGTCTTCACCTATATCGCCCCGTTGCTCACCGAGATCAGCGGCTTCAGGGAAGCGGCCGTGTCGCCGATCCTGCTCGTCTTCGGCGGTGGCCTCGTCGCCGGCAATCTCGCCGGTGGCAAGGCCGCCGATCGCTGGCTGGTGCCGGCGGTGCTCGGCAGCCTCGTGGTGCTGGCGCTGGTGCTTGCCACGATGAGCTTCGCCATCCACAGCCAGGCCATGGCCGTGATCTATGTCGGCCTGCTCGGTGCCGCCGCCTTCGCCACCGTGGCGCCGCTGCAGATGTGGGTGCTGGAGAAAGCGCAAGGCGCCGGCCAGAGCCTGGCCTCATCGTTCAACATCGCCGCCTTCAATCTCGGCAATGCGGCCGGCGCCTGGCTTGGCGGCGCGGTCATCGCCCATGGCCTTGGGCTGGGTTCGCTCACCTGGGTCGCCGCCCTGCTGCCGCTCGCGGCACTCGCCGTGGCCGGCCTGGCGCTGCGCCTCGATCGCGGCGCCAGGCTCGGCGCGCCTGCCCCTGTCCGGTCGTGACATCGGCCGACACCCGAATCGCCTCACCCATCCACAAACCACCAGGAGCAAGAAAATGGACTATCGACATCTCGGCGCATCGGGCCTGAAAGTCCCGGCGCTCTCATTCGGCGCCGGAACCTTTGGCGGTTCCGGCCCGCTGTTCGGCGCCTGGGGAAACAGCGACGCGCAAGAAGCGCGGCGGCTTATCGACATCTGCCTCGAGGCCGGCGTCAACCTCTTCGACACCGCCGATGTCTATTCGAATGGCGCCTCGGAAGAAGTGCTCGGCGAGGCGATCAAGGGCCGCCGCGACGCGGTTCTGATCTCGACCAAGACCGCGCTGCCGATGGGCGACGGGCCGGCCGACTATGGCTCGTCGCGCTCACGGCTGATCAAGTCGGTGGACGCCGCGCTGAAGCGCCTCGGCACCGACTATGTCGACCTGCTGCAACTGCACGCCTTCGATGCCGGGACGCCGATCGAGGAAGTTCTGTCGGCGCTGGACGGGCTCGTGCGCGCCGGCAAGCTGCGCTATGTCGGCGTCTCCAACTTCTCCGGCTGGCAAGTGATGAAGTCGCTCGGCCTGGCGGAGAAGCACGGCTACCCACGCTATGTCGCGCATCAGGTCTACTATTCTCTGCTCGGCCGCGACTATGAATGGGAGTTGATGCCGCTCGGCCTCGACCAGGGCGTCGGCGCGCTGGTGTGGAGCCCGCTCGGCTGGGGCCGCCTGACCGGCAAGATCCGCCGTGGCCTGCCCTTGCCGGAAAAGAGCCGGCTGCACGAGACCGCGAGCTTCGGCCCGCCGGTCGAGGACGAGCATCTCTATCGGGTTGTGGATTCGCTCGATGCGGTGGCGCAGGAAACCGGCAAGACCGTGCCCCAAATCGCCATCAACTGGCTGCTGCAGCGCCCGACCGTCTCCTCCGTCATCATCGGCGCCCGCAATGAAGAACAGCTGCGCCAGAACCTCGGCGCCGTCGGTTGGGCACTGACGCCGGAGCAGGTGAAAAAGCTCGACGCGGCAAGCGAGGTCACCGCGCCCTACCCGTACTTTCCGTACCGGCGCCAGGAAGGCTTTGCCCAGCTCAACCCGCCGGCGGTGTGATTGCGAGGACTCTAGCAGGCAAGGTCGCGGGACAGCGCCCCCCTCTGGCCTGCCGGCCATCTCCCCCTCTTGGGGGGAGATCGGATGCCGCGATGGCTTTCGCCAATCTTCGAACGTTGACGGAGCAGCGGCATCACCGAACCAGCCAATCTCCCCACTTGAGGGGGAGACGTCCGGCAGGACAGAGGGGGGCGCCGTAGGGTGCCGACCTCAACAGCCATCATCGCGTTACCATCGTTCAATGCAGCACAAATTCCCCATCTACCTTGCGCCATTCATTCGGCGCGATCAGCTTCTGGTGCGTGTAGACCACCGAATGCAGCGGCCCGTCGAGCTTGGCCTTCCAGAATTCGATGAACCGGATCAGCACAGGAAACTTCGGAGCGATGTCGTAGTCCTGCCAGACGAAGCTCTGCAGGAGATGCGGGTGGTCGGGAAAATGATAAAGAATCTTGGCCGTGGTCAGGCCGTAGCCTTTGAGCATCAGGTCCATTTCAAGATGGTCGCGCATTGCGGTCCCCAAGGTTGATTCTCCTTTCCTCCCGAACACCAATTGTGCGCGCCGTTGCTTAACTGTCTATTGATTTTTCTTGATCACAAAACGAACTTTTCACGCAAAAACATGCAGTTAGCAGCGAACCGCGTCGAGTGCTGACAGTCTCGAAAAGCGCCCCTGCGGCATCCCGCCGCGCGAATCCAACGTCTAATGTTGCCGTCGCGGCGGAACTGGTAATAATGCCGCCGAATTCGCGGCTGCGTCGCCGCGATCCCGCGGGTGTTTCAAGCCGGCGGATTGGTTCGGGAGGAAAGCAAAGAAATGTCCGAGGCTCATGTCCATCGCGTCCAGCCGGCGTGGAAGAAGAACGCCCTGATCGACAATGACACCTATCTCAAATGGTATGCCGACAGCGTGAAGAACCCGGACAAATTCTGGGGCAAGCACGGCAAGCGCATCGACTGGTTCAAGCCCTTTTCCAAGGTCAAGAACACCTCCTTCGACGGCAAGGTCTCCATCAAGTGGTTCGAGGATGGCCAGACCAATGTCTCGTACAATTGCGTCGACCGCCACCTGAAGAAGCGCGGCGACCAGACCGCCATCATCTGGGAAGGCGACAATCCCTACGACGACAGGAAAATCACCTACAACGAGCTCTACGAGCATGTCTGCCGGTTGGCCAATGTGATGAAGAAGCACGGCGTCAAGAAAGGCGACCGCGTCACCATCTACATGCCGATGATCCCGGAGGCGGCTTACGCGATGCTGGCCTGCACGCGTATCGGCGCCATCCATTCGGTCGTCTTCGGCGGCTTTTCGCCGGATGCCTTGGCCGGCCGCATCGTCGACTGCGAATCGACCTTCGTCATCACATCGGATGAAGGCCTGCGCGGCGGCAAGCCCATTCCTCTCAAGGACAACACCGACAAGGCGATCGAGGTTGCCGCCAAGCACCATGTCAAGGTCAAGACAGTCGTGGTCGTGCGCCGCACGGGCGGCAAGATCGGCTGGGCGCCGGGGCGCGATGTCTGGTATCATGACGAAGTCGCGACGGTCAGGCCTGAGTGCAAGCCGGAGAAGATGAGGGCGGAGGATCCGCTGTTCATCCTCTACACGTCGGGCTCGACCGGCCAGCCGAAGGGCGTGCTGCACACCACCGCCGGCTATCTCGTCTATGCCTCGATGACGCACCAATATGTCTTCGACTACCATGACGGTGACATCTACTGGTGCACCGCCGATGTTGGCTGGGTCACCGGCCACAGCTACATCGTCTACGGACCGCTCGCCAACGGCGCCACCACGCTGATGTTCGAGGGCGTGCCGAACTACCCCTCGCAGTCGCGCTTCTGGGAAGTCATCGACAAGCACAAGGTCAACATCTTCTACACCGCCCCGACGGCGTTGCGCGCGCTGATGGGCGCCGGCGACGACCCGGTGAAGAAGACCTCGCGCAAGTCATTGCGCGTGCTGGGCTCGGTCGGCGAGCCGATCAATCCGGAAGCCTGGGAGTGGTATTTCAATGTCGTCGGCAACAGCAAGGTGCCGATCGTCGACACCTGGTGGCAGACCGAGACCGGCGGCATCCTGATCACGCCGCTGCCGGGCGCCACCGACCTCAAGCCAGGCTCGGCGACGCGGCCCTTCTTCGGCATCAAGCCGCAGCTGGTCGACGGCGAAGGTAAGGTGCTCGAAGGGGCCGCCGACGGCAATCTCTGCATCACCGATTCCTGGCCCGGCCAGATGCGCACCGTCTATGGCGATCACGACCGCTTCGTGCAGACCTATTTCTCGACCTACAAGGGCAAGTACTTCACCGGCGACGGCTGCCGCCGCGATTCGGACGGCTATTACTGGATCACCGGCCGTGTCGACGATGTCATCAACGTCTCCGGCCACCGCATGGGCACGGCCGAAGTCGAATCGGCGCTGGTCAGCCATGAGAAAGTCTCGGAAGCCGCCGTCGTCGGCTATCCCCATGACATCAAGGGCCAGGGCATCTACAGCTACGTGACCTTGATGAAGGGCATGGAGGCTACCGAAGAGCTGCGCAAGGAGCTCGTCGCCCACGTCCGCAAGGAGATCGGCGCCATCGCCACGCCCGACAAGATCCAGTTCGCGCCGGGCCTGCCCAAGACCCGCTCGGGCAAGATCATGCGCCGCATCCTGCGCAAGATAGCCGAGGACGATTTTTCCGCACTCGGCGACACCTCGACGCTCGCCGATCCGGCCGTGGTCGACGACCTCGTCGCCAACCGTCAGAACAAGAAGGGCTGATGCGGGAAGACGCGGCATTGGGCACCGTCACCCAGTTGTGGCGCTATCCGGCGAGTTCGCTCGCCGGCGAGCGCCAGGACGCCATCCTGGTCGGCACCGACAGCATCGAGGGCGACCGTATGTTCGGCCTCGTCGATATCTCGGACAATGAAATCGCCCGGCCCGACCGTGACGCCAAATGGCACAAGGTGCCGCGCATCCGGACCCGGTTGAGCCGTAGCGGCGAATTGGAAATCGCCATCCCCGATGGCGACTGGCTCGCCGCACCCGGCGCCGAATGCGACCGCGCCGTGTCGGCCTATCTCGGCTTCGGCGCCTCGATCCGGCCGTTCCGCAGGGAGAATGCGGCAGGCTATGCCGGTCCGCTGACCGCGGAACGCTACCGCAAGGCGCCGATCCATCTCCTGACCACGGCATCCCTGTCGCGGCTGGAGGCGCTGCATCCGCAAGGCGCCGCCGATCCCCGCCGCTTCCGCCCCAACATCGTCGTCGACATGGCTCCGGTCGACGGCTCGTTTCCCGAAACGGA